>DATGWS010000196.1:0-3142 GCA_035299365.1 Candidatus Didemnitutus sp. | reverse complement strand
TTGGCGAGTCAGTTTTCTGACAAGCTATGCTCTTCATGTCCGCCCCCAGAAGAACCACCACCTCCGCCGAATATGTTCGCGCCGTGCATCAGCCGTTGTGAGCCGGATCTGATCAAGAAATACAAAAAACTTGTTGACCGCTTCAAGCTTTCACGAGCCGGCATCAATGATCCATAATCTATCTCTCATTGTGGCACTTCTGTGTATCACCACCTCCACCGCTCTTGCCGGAGAGACGTGCACGGAGAAGGTGCGCACATGTCTAGAGACGCATCTGGCGTGGCTCAACAGCCCCAGCTGGAAGGCAATAGACTACGTCGTTGAGACGATGACGGTTGGAGCCGCTGCGTTCACAGATACGGTCCACGTTGTCTCCGGACCCGGATACTTCTACTCCACATCGAAAACAAACTCGCTCATCGTAGATGAAGACAGTTTTGTGACAATCACTCACCCAGCAAAAACTGTGTTGTTGCGTAAGGGGCAAGCACAGCCGGAGTCTGCGATGCAGAATTGGAACAAGCTCGTATCGGAGATAGTGGGCCGCAAGGTTTTAGCGTGTGACATCGCAGGGAATCAATTGCGTTTCGTAACGGATCCGAAAAAGAAAAATGGCGCAAATGCAGAGTTCTCCATGGAACAGTTGAGCATCGTCATTAACATCGAAACGTGTCGGCTCATTGAGCTAGAGCGCACGTTTATCGCCAATGGCCGGAAGCAAATGCAGAAGATCACCGTGCTTAGCTCAAAGGAAGTCGAAGAGGAAATGAGGACGCGCGTTGACCCTGAAAGCTTGGTCTATGACGCTAACGGCAAACTCAAACCAGAACTCAAAGACTATGTCGTGAAGGACCTGCGATGAACACCTTTACACGAATTAGCAGGTGCGCTTCGGCATCTGCACTGATCACACTTGCGCTCCTTGGTTGTGCAAGCACCGACCCTACGGCGCCGCCGAACACTCCTCGGACAATATCCGGGAAGGTGACAGCAACACCGGCCGGTAGTGCTAGTATCGGCGTAGTTCTCACGCTCGACGGATCGCGAACAACAACTACGGATGACTCGTCGCGCTACCGTTTTGATTCTGTTGCTGTAGGTGATCATGAGGTGCGTCCATCGAAAACGGGCAGCACCTTCTCTCCGTCATCACGAGCTGTAAAGATCTCGGACGCAGACGTAGCTAATGTTGACTTTGCGCAGACTACAACGGCAATACCGGCAGATTCCGTTCACCTCGTTCGGATTCCGGCAGGAACGTTTATGATGGGGTGTGATGCAGGTGGCTTTAAGTGCGAAAGTTCCTCCCAGCCGCGTCACAGGGTTACTCTAACCAGATCATTCCTAATCGGTTCAACAGAGTTAACTCAGGCAGTCTGGAATAGGGTAATGTCAACGAACAATAGCGAAGTAGTTGGACCGATTTACCCGATTACAAATGTTCCGTTCGACTCAATCACGATGTTTTGCAACAAACTGTCATTGTTACACGGATTACGACCGGTCTATAGCGGTTCAGGTAAGAACACGGTGCTTGACAAGACCGCTAATGGATACCGTTTACCAACACAGGCAGAGTGGGAGTACGCTGTTGGTGCCGGGAGCACTTCGGCTATTTCCGGAATACCGGATCCAGCACCAGGAAGTGATCTTGAACTTTACTACAAAGAGGTTGATAAAGTGGCCTGGTATCGGGGTGTAAGGCAGGGGGCGACTGATTGGCGTGCCCAGCCGGTAGCTCAACTTAGTCCCAATGCCTGGGGCCTGTATGATTGTCATGGGAACGTGAGTGAACGTACCGAGGGAGAAGCATACCCCTACACAAAGGAAGACAAAACTGATCCTGACTGCCTGCCATACATTAGCCGGGCGGTAGTTAAAGGAGGTAGTAATGAGGATATTTCCATCGTGAATTTCACTCTAGCAAAGTGGAATAGAATCGGTGAACTGCTGAGGGATGCGCCATCCTATGTAGGATTTCGTATCGCCCGGTATGAATAGGAGGAAGTTCACATGAGTAACCTGAAATTGTCGATATGCGTTATCTGCATATTGTTGAGTCTATACGATGCCTCAGCGCAACAGAAACAAGGGGAGAGCGCGCAGTACCTACCTCCTCAAGAAGCGACAACGAGCGCCGTTTGGGTTGGAGATGAGATTATTCCAGAGTCGTCACTTGTTGTACTGCCAGCAGATATACCTGCAGATATCTGTGACGATCAGTACCGCTGCCTGCGTAGGATATACGTGAAGGTTGAACTATCGACTGGAGGCGCTACAGGAAGAGTACTAAAGAAGGCGGACGATTACTCAGCGGACCTTAATTATTCCATACGGACATATTCAAGTGCAACATTTGTTAAATACAGTATCCCCGTAACGGGTGAGTATGAACTGTCAGTTGAGAGTGTGTCAGGACAGAGCAAATCTCGGGCATCCATCGTTCACGACATAACGGCAATAGCTGGTAACACGTGTAGTATTGATGATCTCTTTGATCTCTTCAAAGTATCACTCTACGCTTCGACTCTTACTTTCTCGACCGCCACACCCCAGTGGGTCAAGGACAGTCTCCGTCTCGAAATCTCTCTAATCATCGACTATTCGATGCATCCATTCCCGTTGTCAACTACAGCGCAGCTCTATCATTTCAATACGACTAACGGCGGAATCATCCCCAATGTCGTTCGTCCTACGCAAGCTAATCAGATGCTGTTTGCATGGAGCTATGCAAACTGTACGCCGCACATGCCCCTTCATCAGTTGCAGATACTGCGTTTGTACAACACCAAGGATGAGTACAGAGAAGACCCGGAGTATTGCCAAGCAAACGTCGATTGGAACAAGGCGCAGAACGTCTACCTCTATTCTACCTCGCCTGATCAAGCGCTGTCAACCAAGCTCACACTTACCGAGGGCACGGGTTGGTATGTGTGGAGGGTTCGTCCCATTGGAAATCTCTATGAGGGGGGGATGGCCAATGATTCGAACTACGGCGTCTGGTCGGTAGCGGCAGAGCAGGATGATGCATTCAACAACGGCCCGGGTGGACTTGCGATTGGTTCGCAAACTGGGATTACAAGCGGCAGTTCAGGTACAGCACTTTCATTGTACAAGGCATCGTTCTTCTATGAGCAATTCG
>DATGWS010000195.1:0-8919 GCA_035299365.1 Candidatus Didemnitutus sp. | reverse complement strand
AAGAAGAAGCCAATGACGCAGACTTCTGTGCTGCACTTGCGGTGAATGGCGACATGTATTGCAACGACGCATTTGGAACGGCGCACCGTGCGCACGCAAGTACGACCGGCGTTGCGGCACTCTTTCAGAGTGTGTGTGCCGGACTCCTCATGCAGAAGGAACTGGCCTATCTAGGAAAGGCCTTGGACGAACCAGCTCGCCCCCTTGTAAGTGTGATGGGCGGGTCGAAGATCTCCGGAAAGATCGACGTGATCTCGGCCCTGATGGAAAAGTGCGATACCATCCTCATAGGGGGCGGAATGATGTTCACGTTTCTGAAGGCTCAGGGCAAGAACGTTGGATCATCGCTTATTGAGGAGGATCGGATCGGTCTTGCTGGCGAGCTTCTCCAGACTGCGGAGAAAGGCAACGTGCAGCTTATTCTGCCAACTGACGCCGTGGTGACACGCTCCTTCTCAAATGAGGAAGAACGCAAGGTTGTGACTACCACAGACATAGAAGATGGGTGGATGGGTCTAGACATCGGGCCTGAGACCTCAAAAACCTACGCTAAGATCATCGAGGCCGCTGGTACAGTGGTCTGGAACGGTCCGATGGGTGTGTTTGAATTCTCAAATTTTGCTGCTGGAACACGAGCTATCTCGGATGCAATGGCCACAGCAACAGGCAATGGAGCCATCACAATCGTAGGGGGCGGAGATTCCGCTGCTGCCATCTCGCAATTCGGTCAGGCTACACACGTCACACACGTTTCAACCGGCGGCGGCGCCTCTCTTGAATTTCTCGAAGGCAAGACGCTGCCCGGCGTTGTTGCACTGGATCGATAACACATGTCACCAAACCTTGGTCAGCGTAGCGGCTATTCCGTCTTCCCGCCGTTCATAAAGTTCCTCCTCGCTGCCAACGTAGCGATCTATATCGTACAGTCCTTCTTTATTGCAGGATTGACCTACTCTGGACGTCCGGTTGACGAAACCGTTATGACGTTGTTCGCACTTTGGCCTGTTGAAACCGGCTTCATGCCGTGGCAATTGCTCTCGTATCAGTTCATGCATGGTTCGTTGGGACACCTGTTCTTCAACATGCTTGCCCTTTGGATGTTCGGGATGGAACTCGAGAATCTCTGGGGCACAAAGAAGTTCGCCACGTATTACCTCCTCTCCGGCATCGCTGCTGGTGCTGTGCATATCGCAATTAGCCCCTTACTCAAGGAGACACTTGGACCGACGGTAGGTGCGTCCGGCTCCATCATGGGCGTGTTGTTGGCATTTGGCCTAACGTTCCCTACACGACCCGTAATGATGTTCCCGATCTTCTTCCCGATACCTGCTCGCATCTTTGTGATGATCTACGCAGGCATCGACCTCCTATCCGGACTTATGAATACGAGTGATGGCGTTGCACACTTCGCCCACCTTGGTGGCGCTCTTGGAGGATTCCTCTTGCTCAAATTTGGAGACCCGCTGTTCCGTTTGATCGATCGAAAGAGCAGCCCCTTCCCTACTCGACTGCGTGACGAGGACAATATCATCGAGGCAGATTTCCGCGACCTACCATCGCGCTTTGAACGCAAGGAAGTGGCAACGTCAACCGCACCGCCACCTCCGAGAACGAATACACCAACACGATTTGTTGTAGATGGGTCTCCTATCACACAAGAAATGATCGATGAGATACTCGACAAGATCTCACAAGCCGGATATCATAGCTTGACCGAGAAGGAGAAACGAGTCCTCTTTGAAGTAAGCAGACAGCTCTAACCATGCAGTCATCCGATGTTGCTCTCCCATCATACTGCGATTCGCTCACTACGTACCAACGCCGTCAGACGATAGACGTGACTGTTGGAGACGTCGGTATCGGCTCGTCCTTCCCTATTCGTGTGCAGTCCATGACTACCACGAATACAATGGATACTGAGGCCACCATTGCACAGTCGATTCGTATGATCGATGCCGGGTGTGAGCTTGTTCGCATCACAGCACCGAGTATGCGCGAGGCCAAAAATCTCGAAGAGATTCGTAAGGGGCTCCGTGCTCGCGGATACACTACTCCGCTTGTTGCCGACATCCATTACACTCCAAATGCTGCGGAGATCGCTGCACGCGTAGTAGAGAAGGTGCGGATCAATCCGGGCAACTATGTTGATAAGAAACAATTCAATGTGATCGAATACACGGACGCGCAATACGCTTCTGAAATGGATCGCATTCGCGATCGTTTCCTGCCCCTTGTCCGTATCTGCAAAGAATATGGTACGGCGATGCGCATTGGGACAAATCATGGTTCGCTTTCAGATAGGATCATGAGCAGATACGGCGACAACCCTCATGGAATGGTTGAATCTGCCTTAGAATTTTTGCGTGTGGCTGACGATGAGGGGTACGATAACATCGTGCTGTCGATGAAGTCGAGCAATGCCCTCGTAATGGTCCAAGCCTATAGACTCCTAGTTGCACGCTTAAAGCATGAAGGTCTTAAGCCGTATCCGCTGCACCTAGGCGTAACTGAAGCCGGGGATGGTGAGGATGGCAGAGTAAAGAGCGCACTCGGAATCGGCACGCTACTCGAAGACGGTCTAGGTGATACTATCCGCGTCTCCCTTACAGAAGAACCGGAGGCAGAGATCCCGGTTGCTCTTGCGCTCGCGCGGAGGTATGCATGAGAGATCCGTACGCCTACCATCGGCGCAAAACACATGCAATTGCCAGTATCGGCGGCGACAACGTCCCGCGTGTTGTTGTACGACTTCAGGGCCGGTTGGGTCTTCGAATGGAAGACCTCGCAGCGGTTGGACATGTCTACGATCCGGCAACGGACAAGTGGATGATGCGCGATCAAGCAGCCGAGTTCCTCTACCTTGGCGAACATCCGCTTTCATTTATGGCGCCTGCGGGAACCCGCCAGATCCTCGATTATGATACCTGGCTCAAACATGAAGATCGGTTCTATTGCGTTCCGCTCATGGACGTCTCGACGTATGTCCATGGTATCGCCGAACGTCATACCGTGATGAATGTGATACGATGTGAGATCCGAGATCTCACACACAACCTCATTGAGATACTTCGAACCGACGTAACGGCTGTTCTGTTGTTGCGAAGCGACTCCCGCTCGTACTACACAAGCATGCGGATGGCTTGCGACACACTTGTTCTGAGCGGATTAACAACACCCGTCATTCTTGAGCGCGAGCTATCTGCCCCCTCACCTGATGATCTCGTGCTACGAGCAGCAACGGATCTTGGTGGATTGTTCGTAGATGGCTTCGGAGATGGCACGATGCTCACCGTAGGTACTGGCGCTGAACCTGATGAGGCACTCTCCCTTCGACTTGCCTACAACGTCTTACAAGCGGCCCGCACTCGAATGACCAAGACGGAATATATCAGTTGCCCTTCCTGTGGAAGAACATTGTTCGACCTGCAGGAGACCACCTCTTTGATACGTTCACATACAGATCACCTTAAGGGTGTAAAGATCGGCATCATGGGGTGCATAGTGAATGGCCCTGGTGAGATGGCCGATGCAGATTATGGCTACGTTGGATCAGGACCCGAACGTATCACACTCTATAGGGGTCAGGACATCGTACAGCGCAACATCCCTGCAGCAGGAGCCGTAGATGCCTTGATGGACATCATCAAGAACGATGGTCGCTGGGTTGAGCGTACGTAACATGAACAAAGGGGTCAGCCCGCTTTTGTGATCAGATCGAAGTTGATACGTATCGCATTCCGCACCTTTATCAGGCCGAGAAGCGCTGTTGGTGGTTCAACACCGAAGTCCGTCATGAGCAGTTCCTTTGTGCTGATGAATCGGAATCTTCCTTGGCTAAGCTTTCTGCCCTTCACAATGAGCGTTACCTTCCGGGCGATGTTCGTGATGGTAATGGATGCATTGCACGAGATCTTTGCCCCATTAGGATCATCGAATGAACCTTCGGTGATAACGGCGTCGTGAAGATCGATCCGAATGTATGGATAGTCGTCAGACTTGAGTGCTTCGCAGAGGTCCCGGTTCATCTTGCTGTTATCACAGTCGAGCAAGGTTGTTCTTAGTCTCAACGTAGTGCCGGTGAATGTCACGGCCCGATCGTTATCACTCAAGGTGATCTTTGCGGTCAAAGGATCGAACTCGTCCGTACACATACACTCAAAGGAATTGACGTTGCTTGTGCCCTCAATATAGAGTTTACTCCCCTTCTCAATTTCAAAGGGATAGTCATGAGGAACACCGAGAGAGGCAACGAACAGGCCCAACACAGCTATAATGGTCGAAGAGATCATGGTGAAAGGTACGGATGAATCATCATAACAAAACAATGCCGGACCTGTGATCGAAGTTGATCGCAGGTCCGGACATTGTGTTCACAGCCATTGGGGCCGATTATTAGAAGCCAACAACCGCTTGAATGGTCAGACCGCTGATCTTGCCACCATTGCGGAAGTCCGTTACTGCATAGTCCTTGTAGTCTTGCATCATATACTCTGCCTTGAGGAAGAGTTGATCAAGGATATACCAGCCAGCAGCAAAGCTGATGCGGCTTACGTTCGTTTTGAGGTAATCGCTCTTGTCTGCGTTCAGTGCACCTTCTTCAAGAGTTACGCCATTATAGCGTGCGCCCAAATAGAAGTTGCGGCTGTCGCCAAAACGATAGAGGAGATCGGCAGCGATCTGCGACATGCTACGATCACCAAGAGTGGAGTTGTGCTCCGTAGGGTTGTTTGCACCAGTTGCCATGTCATAGGTGGCAAAGAGCTCAAGTCCGCCGAATTGCAGGAAGCCGTTGAATTCAAACGCCGTTACATTGTTACCAAAGTTCGGGTTGATACGGCCGGACCATGCTTGTGAAGTTGTTGAAGACTGAACAGTGTTGTAGGTGGAGTATTGCTTTTCCATCACCATGTAGTAATTCGATCCAGTACGGTCTCCCCAGAACAGTGTATTGCGCGGTGACTGAGATTGTGTGTACATGGAACCAGTGATGCGGTAATGGAAGTCTTCGTTCACCTTACCATCATACCCAAGCTTTGCATAGATGGCTGGTGACTTATCGAGGGTGTCTGCAAGAGGAACGATGTTACCCTTGATCTCACCATTCGTCAAACCAACAACACCAAGGAAGCCACTATGCTGGAAGGTAATGTCAGCACCGATCTCTGTTGTAAATGCATCGATGAGATAATTCTCGATAAAAGGATTGTAGATCGTTGATCCACCATCGGAGCGACGGAAGTGGGCGTCACCAAAGTTCACTTCCATATGACCGACCTTGATCGTGAGATACTGCATCACGTCATTGAGGAAGCCACTATTCAGGAATGCAAGATCATCGATCTGAATGTATCCACCCTTAACCCATGTTTCTTGGTGGTGACGGGAGGAGAGATAGAGCACGAGGTTCATACGAACACCACGTGCTAGCTGTGCATCGATGTTCAAGTTTGCCGATGCGTTGTTGAAGCCGGCACCGATCTTATAGAGCGCGTTTGCTGAGTCTGAGCGCAACCAACCACTTGAAGGGGCTGCATTGAGCTTGCCATCAGATCCCGTTACATAGTTCTCGTGGCTAAGCATTTGGTAGCCTTGTGTAAAGCCACCACCAATGCGTACGCCAATTCCTGTAAAGGCTGCGCCTGAATCTTTAGAGGTTTCAAAGACGCCCAAGCCGGTCTTGTCATACGGACGCCAATATTGGATAGGCGCCATCCATTGTGCTGTTGCCATCGAAACAGATGACAGCAGCACGAGCGAAATTACGAGTAGTCGCGTCGTTTTCATTTCCGTCCCCAGTGATGTGAATGTTTGTTGGGTTGAATTCGTTTAGGACTTCTTCATCGTCAGCGTGAAGGACACCGTGATGGCATCTCCACATTTGATCATTCCAAGCATTGCCGTTGGACGATCCATACCGTAATGAGTCATCATCATTTTTACGGAACCCGTAAAGACAACGTCACCATTAGGTTGAACCGTACCCTTTACAGTCATGTCAATCTTCTTTGTTGCGCCAGCGATTGTCATATCGCCGACCGTTTCAACAACATATTCTGCGCCGACCTTCTTGATAGACTTCATGGACGTCATGTTGAAGGTGATCTTCGGGTGTTCCTCAGATTTGAGGGCTTCATAGATCTTCTCGTCCATGTCCTCGCCTTTTTCAGACTTGATGGACAGAACGTCTGCCTGGACCCACATTGCATTAACGGACTGGAGTTCGCCATTTGCAACAGTGAGATCGCCGTTAGCCTTTACTTTTCCAACAGGTGTTGTCCAGTCATGCAGAGTTGATGTCCCGTCGATTTTCATCGAGACTGTTTTATCGCCGTATTTGTCAGCCTTTGCTTCTGCAAAGACCCCTATCGCAAGGAATAAGGATACAACCATTGCTACCGTTTTCATTGTTCGCCTCCCAGCGTGTTTGAACTGTGATTTCATACTCTTGTATACGAATCTCGGGGAGTTTCAACTCTACAACTATGACTTTTGTCAGGGTACGTAATAAATCATCGTTGCGTAATCCACACCGACCTCTGAAACGAAAAGAGGCCTCCCGAATGGGAGGCCTCTTTGAAGTCTGGATTTGCGGTAAAAGAGCTGTGTTTACGCCTTTTTAGCAGCTTCAGCAGTCTCTTCTGCTGTGGCTACCTTCGGTGCATGGCAGGCAACGATCACAGCATCTTGGCGGTCTGTGAATTCCACACCCGGGATGTTCAGGTCGCTGATATGGATAGCGGCACCCTTTACCAGATTCGACACATCAATATCGATATGCTCTGGCATGATGGTTGGGTCCACGCGAACGTGTGCCTTATGCATTACATGCTCCAAGCTACCACCATCACGTACGCCGATCGAGAGACCAACGATATGAAGCGGAATTTCTACAGAGATCATCTCACCGGCTGCAACGCCGAGGAGGTCTACGTGAAGGATCTTATCCGTAACTGGGTCGAACATCACATCCTTGAGGACGCAAAGGAGCCCCTTACCATCAACTTCGAGGCGGACGGTCTTGGCTTCTGCCGTGTAGACCACCGGACGAAGGGCAAGCTTCTGTACGGAGAAGTGCACAGGATCTTGACCCTTTGCATAATAGACGCCTGGAACACGGTCATTACGGCGAAGCTGTTTGGCTCCGGTCTGGCCCGGCTCACGTGGCTCGGCTTGAAGGACGATCTGGCTCATGGTTCTACCTGTCGATGAATGTTGTCGAGGTGGATCAGCTCTCTGCCTTGTCAAACAAGGAGCTGATGGATTGATTCTCGTGCGTTCGGATGATCGCTTCGGCGAACAATCCAGCTACACTGATAACTTCGATCTTAGGATTCTCCACACGAAGCGGGATGGTATCGGTGACGTAAAGGCGTGTGAGCGCTTCACTTTTTGCGATCCGTTCCACTGCTTCACCAGAGAATACCGGATGGGTGCAGACTCCGATGATGGTCTCTGCTCCACCCTTTTTCAATGCTTCTGCACATTGGACGAACGTGCTGCCGGTGTCGATAAGATCATCTATGATGATGATATTCTTCCCTTGCACTTCGCCAATGATGTTCATTACTTCAGCTACGTTGTGCTTGGGTCTGCGCTTGTCAACAACCACCAGATCGGCATCGCCCAACATTTTCGCATACGCCCGTGCAGTTTTCACACCACCAACATCCGGAGCAGCCACGGCTAGATTCTGGAGTCCAAGTGACTTCAGCATCCGCACAGTAACCGTAGATGCATAGAGGTGATCGAGTGGAATGTCGAAAAACCCTTGCAGCTGCGGCGTGTGGAGGTCCATCGTCACAACTCGATTGGCACCGGCCTCCACGAGGAGGTTGGCCACCAGTTTTGCCGTGATCGCAACCCGAGGTTGATCCTTCCGATCCTGACGTGCATATCCAAAGTACGGTATCACTGCCGTGATACGCCGTGCTGATGCTCTCTTGGCTGCATCGATCAACATCAAAAGCTCCAACAGGTTCTCTGCCGGAGCAAATGTCGATTGAACGATGTAGAGATCAACACCGCGTACGTTTTCTTCGTACTTGACCCAGATCTCACCATCACTGAAATTGCGGATCGTAACCTCTGACAGCTCACGATGAGTCGCCCGTGCGATCTTCTGCGCGATGTCAAAGTTAGACCTGCCGGCGACGATGGTTATCTCTGAGTCCACTGTATTTCCGGCTTGTGATCTTTCTTGCTGGGGCGGCAGGGATCGAACCTACGAATGGCGGAACCAAAAACCGCTGCCTTACCACTTGGCGACGCCCCAATAGGGAGAGCCACAAATATAGCGCGTTCCTAAATAATGACAAAAGGTAGGGGGCGAGAAATTGCCCACATATCGAAGTAAATTGAGGTATGATCTCCTATTCCCGCTGGACCGAGACGTCTTCAACTGCCGAGCAGGAGTTGGAACGAATGCTCAACATCTTTTCCTACGTGTTGCTCCATGTGAGCGGCGACGCCCAACAGGCCGTGGATATCCTCAGAGAACTGAATGAGCAGCACGGCCTATTGCAGTCTGTGTCCATGGACGATTTTGTGCGTCTATTGCAGTCACAGGGATTTCTGGATACAGACGAGAACGGGAATCTACGCCCCACGCCGAAAGCCGACCGGAAAATGCGTACCGATGCGCTCAATGAGATCTTCAGTTCTCTCAAAAAGGCGGACCTAGGAAACCACGACGCCCCCTTCTCGGGCTCAGGAATAGAGCGGACTCCGGATACTCGCAGCTTTACGTTTGGAGATCAAGCGGCTAACATGGATGTAACGGAAACGATGTCCAACCTGTTCAAACGAACGGGTGACATCAACGGAGTAGACCTGCGCGAAGAAGACATTCGCGTCTATGAAACGGAGATCCAAACTCGGTGCGCCACGGTTGTGATGATCGATATCTCACACTCGATGATC
>DATGWS010000194.1:0-12166 GCA_035299365.1 Candidatus Didemnitutus sp. | reverse complement strand
CTCAACACCCGCGCAGAAGATCTTGCGGGGGAACCGCACTATCAGCACGCCTTTGACGTTATCATATCGCGAGCTGTTGCTAAGGTTGACCTCTTGGTGGACTGGGTCTACCCGATGATGAAACCCCATGCTGTTTGTGCCTTCCTAAAGGGCGGGGATTTATCAGAGGAGATCGCCGAAGCAATTGCCAATCACCCTGGACTTTCTGTGCAAGAGATCCAGATTGAAATGTTCGGAATTCCGTGGTTCGTTGAGGATCAAAAGAAGGTTGTGTTGTGTCGATTCGCCTGATCACATCAGTCCTTGTTCTTCTTTGTGCAGCAGTACTTGCTTTTGCGCAACGTATGCCCGCACCTACTCAACCACGCACGGTGCAACAGCCAAATGCTCAGCAGTCTGCAGTGAAACTTGCACGAGTGAAATATTCAGGTGGGGGAGATTGGTACAACGACCCAAGCGCTGAGGTAAATCTCCTCCGCTATGTTCGTGCACACACAAACATCCTTGTAGATGCAGTGTATGAGTTTGTTGATCTAGGAACTGACAATCTCTTTCTCTATCCGATCATCTTCATGACCGGTCACGGGACGGTGAATCTGACCGAAAATGAGGTGCGTAACCTCAGAGCCTACCTTCAAAACGGAGGCTTTCTCTACATCGATGATGATTATGGGATGGATGCATCGGTTCGTAAGGAGCTCAAACGCGTCCTGCCAGACCAAGAGTTGAGAGAACTACCGTTCGATCACCCGATCTATCACAGTCATTTCGATTTTCCCAACGGACTACCAAAGATCCACGAACACGATGCCAAGCCACCGGAAGGACTCGGACTGTTTCTTGACGGAAAACTCTGCGTGTTCTACACCGTTGAAACAAACCCAAGTGATGGTTGGGCAGACCCCGAAGTCCACCACGATCCTCCGGAGAAGCGCGAAGCTTCACTAAAGATCGGTACGAACATTGTTGTTTATGCATTGACGAGATAAGACCACGTGACCAGACAACAGATTATAGCTCGACTCCACGCCACCGCCCGCTCCGAGCAGGCTTGGGCTGTAGTGCGTGGCTTAGGATATGCCTCAATTGCAGTATCCGGCGTTGTCCTCATCTTCCTCCTCACCGAAGCCGTCATCAATGGCTCTATGCAGGTGCGCACTATTCTGTGGTGGACCTTGATCGCCGTAGCTCTCGGTACACTTGGGTACTGGGTAGCGCCGGGACTATTGCGCATGTTGGGTCTCCTTCCCCTTGAATCGGCAACGGACACATCCCTTCGTGTTGGAGAAGAATACGCCGACGTTGGGGATATGCTATGCAACGTATTGCAGCTCACGGATGACGGCGCAGGGAAATCCGACCTAGCAACAGCGGCATTCACAACGGTTGCACAGTCGGTTGAGAACAAAGACTTTGGTGTTATCATCGATAAGCGTCGGCCACGTTTTGCGGCCCTTGTGGGCCTTGCAAGTATTGTGGGCCTTGTTGGTATTACGGCACTCACTCCCGGCATTCTTGGAGCCGCGTGGGTTCGGCTCGTGAACCACAACGTGTCCTATGTTCCACCAGCCCCTTTCACACTCTCGATCTCGCCGAAGAACTCCTCTGTGATGCGCGGTACGGCAACGCGCATTGAAGTGACGGCCTCAGGGGTTGCACCGGCAGAGATCACTGTACACATTCGTGAAGCCGGATCAGATAGGTTCCAGCCATTTGTTATCCGACGAGACACAGGATCAACGTACTATTATCAACTACCGGGACTTGCTCAGACCGTGCAGTTTTATGCAGAAGCAGCTTGGCTCGAAGATGGTGTACGTACGGATACAGGCACGATCTCTGTGATCGACAGACCACTCGTCAGAACACTGACTGGGAGAGTGTTGCCGCCTTCGTATACCCGCATGCCCCCTTCAGACATTAGCGAACAACAGGCAGATATTACCGCTCTTACCGGATCACATGTTGAGCTGTCTGTTGTTGCCAATAAAGAACTTGCAGAAGCTCGAGTTATGATCATCTCTTCGGCAGGTGATTCATCAACAGCGGATACGTCAGTTGTACCACTTGAATCGCGGGGCACCCTTGCCAAGGGAAGATTTACCGTTGCACGCACTGGAACCTATCACATCGAGCTGCGCGACCGTAACGGACAGGTCAATGCCGATCCTGTGAAATATGGCATTGTTGCCCTCAGCGATGCCTATCCGATGATCTCCTTGCTCGAACCAACGCAAAATGTTGAGCTTGATAAGGAGGCACTGGTTCCCATTGTTGCCTCCATTGCAGACGATTATGGATTCTCGCGCCTGAGACTCTATTACAGACTCACAGCATCAAAGTATGCAGAGCCGGAAAAGAATTTCCGTTCCTTCGATATCCCCATTACACAGGAAGGGGCTGTTCTGGATGTGCCGTATATGTGGAATATGGCCAAGGTGGATATCACACCGGAAGATGCCTATGAATTCTATCTGGAGGTTGCAGATAATGATCAGTTCGGTGGACCAAAAACTGCGCGTACATCTACGCTGACCGTTCGTATGCCGTCACTGGACGAAGTGTTTGCTGAATCTGATAAAACACAGGAGAATGCACAACGCGAACTGAAGAACCTTGCCAAGGAAGCAGAAGAGGTAAAACGCGAAGCAGAACAACTACAGCGTGAGTTGCAGAAGCAACAGTCGCAGCAGAAGCAGGAAGCATCGTGGTCCGAGAAGAAGAAGGCAGAAGAACTGATGCAACGTCAGGAAGAGTTGCAGAAGCGGATGGACCAGGTTGTGCAGAAGATGGAAGAGATGACGGAAAATCTTCAGCAAAACCAAGCCATTTCACCGGAGACCCTCAAGAAGTACCAAGAGCTGCAGAAGCTCATGAAGGAAGTGAAGTCGCCCGAGCTTGCCCGCATGCAGGAGCAGCTCAAGAAGGCCATGGATCAAGTCTCTCCCGAAGAACTCCAGAAGATGATGAAGGAGTTCAAGTTCAACGAAGAAGAATTCAAGAAGAACCTTGAACGTCAGTTGAATCTGCTCAAGCGCATGCAGGCCGAGCAGAAGACCGACGAATTGCAGAATCGTGCTGAAGAACTCGCGCGCAAGCAAGACGAACTGCAGCAACGCACGGAACAGTCCAATCCGAACAACAAGGAAGAGAACAAGAAGCTCGCAGAAGAGCAACGCCGACTCGAAGAAGATCTCAAGCGATTGGCTGAAGAGGCCAAGGAACTTGAGAAACTCATGAAGGAAGTTGGCCAGGACATGCCGCAGGAGAAGATGGAACAGGCCCAGAAGGACCTCGATCCGCAGGGCACGCAGGAGAAGATGGACCAGGCCAGCGACCAGATGGAGAAGGGCGAAAAACAGGAAGCAGCACAGAAACAACAACAAGCATCACAGAATCTGCAACGTTTTGCGCAGCAGATGAAGAACATGAAACGCGAAATGAAGCGCAACAGTCAGAAGGAAGCAATGCGCCAGATGCAAAAGGGTATCAATGATCTTCTGGATGTATCCAAGCAGCAAGAGGCCCTGCGTGAGCAGATGAAGAACATGGATCCTAATTCATCGCAGTATCCGCAGATGGCGCAAAAGCAGCAGAAGTTGCAAGAAGCCATGCAGAGTATCGCAAACAACATGATGCAGCTCGGTCAGAAGTCAACAAGTGTTACGCCAGATATGGCGCAAGACCTCGGTGATGCATTGCAAGGAATGAAGGATGCCATGCAATCACTTTCCGACCGTAACGGATCCAAGGCACAACAAAGTCAATCCGGTGCCATGAGCTCCATGAACAGTGCTGCTTCCCGTATGAGTGAGTCCCTTGCGTCGATGATGCAAGGGGAGGGGGCTGGTCAGGGTGGACAAGGCCAGACGCCGGGCCAGGGTGAGGGACGCGGGATGAGTCCCTTTCAACGACTTCAACAACTTGCCGATCAGCAGCAATCGATCGGCGAAGGCATGAACCGTGTAGGGCAGGGCGGACAGCAGATGGATGAGAAACAAAAAGGTGAACTTGGCAGACTTGCAGGACAGCAGGGCCGAGCGTTGAAGGCCTTGCAGGAGCTTGAGCAAGAGCGTAGGAAGATCGTAGGGGACAAGAAGCAACTCGGTGATCTTAATCAGATAGCCCAAGACATGCAAGAAGTGATGTCAGACATGCAGTCAGGTTCGATCACCCCCGAAACACGTCAACGCCAGGACCGAATACTCTCTCGTTTGCTCGATGCATCGCGTTCGATGAACGATCGTGACTACGAGAAGTCCAGAGAGTCCAACAGCGGTCAAGATGTCACACGTCGTTCCCCTGGCGCCATCGATCTGCCTGAGCAACAACGTCAGTCAATGCGAACGATGATGCAGCAACTCCGTCAAGGGTACTCCAAGGACTACGAGAACCTCATCCGTCAATACTTCGAAGCACTACAACGCCAGCGTCTCTCACCAGGCGCAAAACCATGATCAAGTTGCTTGCACTCACATCGTTGCAAGCCATCCTTGGCGTAGGCGGAATTGCCATGCTCACACGTGCGTTACACGGCAAGCCTATGGAGCTACGTGTGATTTCAACCGCACTCTTCACCATTGAAGGAATGATCGGCGCTGTGATCCTTTTTGGTTCCTTCATCGTCATGACCGTCATCCTCTCCTTTGCGAAAATGAGCGTCTACATCCCACTCAACACTGCGCTTACCTTCCTCGTTACCATTGTCCTCTCCGTTGTGATTGGACAGGAACGCGTAACACTGTCAACCGCTCTTGGCATGGTCCTTATCGTTGCTGGAGTAGCCTTGGTGAGTGCGAAGAATTAGGGAGCTCAATCCATCGTGACTTAGTTACCATGGATCCTTCGAATACTCCATAGAATGCAGGATTCTCGGAATTCTGCATTGAGGTTGTTATGCGTTGGATCGTCCTGTTTCTTCTTTTCTGGGCTTCTTTCATCGAAGCACCAGCCCAGTGGACGGTGCTGGTTAAGCCACGGAACATCGTGGGCATGCCCGCCTTACAGTCCTTTGCAGCTGCTGAATTCACCGGGCGGTGGATCTTCATCGGAGGTAGAGTGGACGGATTGCATCAGCGTCAGCCACCACGTTCATTTCTAGCATCTGAGCGAAACGCTCACGTCTGGCTTGTTGACCCTTCCGGTGGTGCCGTCAAGCGTGCTTCTGTGAGCTCCTTGCCCGTGGATCTTGCAGATCAACTCAGTTCCACGAACGTTGAATTCGAGCACATTGGCACCCGACTCTACCTCATTGGTGGATACGGATACTCTCGGTCGGCCGGGGATCACGCCACGTTTAACGCCATGATTATCGTCGATCTGCCAAAACTTGTGCAAGAGATCGAAAATGGGGTGTTAACAGAAGCCCCTTTTCAACGTGTTTTGGACGACCGATTTGCCGTAACCGGTGGTGGTCTTGGTGTACTCGGAGATGAGTTCGTTCTGGCTGGCGGACAGAGATTCGATGGTCGGTACAATCCCATGAATGGGTCGTCCTTTACACAGAAGTACACCGATGAAGTGCGATACTTTAGGATCGATACGTCTGGCCCAAAACCGCGGATCACGGACTACAGATCCTATTCTAACGCCGTTGAATTGCATCGTCGAGACTACAACTTTGTTCCGATGGTGAATCGTGATGGTCTACATTCCTACACGATGTTCTCTGGTGTCTTTCAGATCCCTGATGACAGTCCATACCTCACGGTGGTAGATATAGATGATTCAGGATACGTTGTTCGTAACGGTGCTCGTCAATATTTGAGTCACTACCACAGTGCCGTGTTGCCAATGGTCGATTCTACAGAGGGGGCGATGCATACCGTCTTCTTCGGCGGAATGAGCCAGTATGATGTTGATGGCACTGGTATGCTCACGCGGAATGACAGTGTGCCGTTCAGGCGCACAATCAGCAAGATGTCGCAGTATACTGATGGTACCACACGAGAAACCAAACTGCCATCGTCCATGCCTGATCTTCTTGGGGCAGGAGCAGAGTTTATGATAGATCCTTCTGTGCCAACAACGGAGCATGGAGTTGTATTGCTGCATCGAATGGTGGGAGACACACTACCAATGGGGTCGATCGTGGGTGGTATCCGCAGTAGTGCGCCAAACATCTTCTGGGTCAACGACGGATCACAGAGCACTGCCAATGCCGTCATATACGATGTACTGTTGGTTCGCACTCCCACCAGCATTACACAAGATGTGGTAGTAACGTCGCTTCCCGTGCTGTCTGCTCAGATCGCAGGACAGACACCAACGCACCTAACGATTGCCTTTTCAATTGCTGTGAGAACCGACATCTACGCCATCATTCATACCATTGGAGGTGAAATCCTCGCTGAGTATCGTAGAGGACCGTTCGATGCCGGTAGGTACGACCTCCGTTTGGATGTTCAGAACATCGCTTCCCAGCCCCTTTACATATCGATACATGCAGCAGGAGAGGTGGTGACGTTGCCCGTTGGTCATACTCGCTGAGCGCGACCCGGCTTGGAAATAGGAGTCATATGTCCGAAATTTGTGATTGTTCTTTCGATCACCACCGTTTGGAGTCAGGACATGGAGCGCAAGAAACGCAGTTGGGCCGAACCGTATAAGATCAAGATGGTTGAGCCCCTTGTTATGACAACACGCGAACAACGTCTGCGTGCTATTGAGGAGGCGGGATACAATACCTTCTTGTTGCGTTCTGCCGATGTCTACATCGACCTGCTCACCGACTCCGGAACGAGTGCCATGAGTGACCGTCAGTGGGCGGGCATGATGATGGGTGATGAGGCCTATTCAGGCTCTGAGAACTTTTACCATCTGGAAGAGGCTGTTCGTGAGCACTATGGGTATTCCTATGTGATCCCAACGCACCAGGGAAGAGGAGCAGAGCACCTTATCTCAAAGATCCTCATCAAGCCAGGTGATGTTGTTCCGGGGAATATGTATTTCACCACAACGCGATTACATCAAGAACTTGCCGGCGCCTCGTTCGAAGACATCATTGTTGATGAAGCTCATGACCCAACATCCACATTTGCCTTTAAGGGCAATGTGGACCTGACAAAACTACAGTCGTTGATTGAACGCGTTGGTGCAGATCGCATACCCTACGTTACCATCGGTGCCACTGTGAATATGGCAGGGGGCCAGCCAATCAGTATGGCCAACCTCCGCGCAGTGCGGGAACTCACCGCAGCACATAAGATCCGTGTTGTCCTGGACGCCACTCGCGCCGTTGAGAATGCATGGTTCATCAAGGCCCGCGAGGAAGGTTATGCAGACAGATCTGTTGCTAGTATTCTGCTGGAGATCTGTTCTCTCAGTGATGCTGCAACAATGAGTGGGAAGAAAGATCTGCTCGTGAACATCGGCGGTTTCCTTGCTATGCGTGATGAGTGGATCTATAACGAAGCTCGCACGCTTGTTGTGGTGTATGAGGGCATGCATACCTATGGTGGTCTTGCCGGACGTGACATGGAGGCGATGGCCATCGGAATTCACGAGGCTGTGCAGGACGATCATATCCGTGCACGGGTGGGTCAGGTGGAGTACCTCGGAGACCAACTCATTCAAGCAGGTATTCCCATCGTCCTGCCAATTGGTGGTCACGCCATCTACCTCGATGCAAAACGATTTTTGCCGCATCTCACGCAGGATCAATTCCCTGCACAGATGCTGGCTGCTCAGTTGTATATCGAAGGGGGCATACGGGCCATGGAGCGGGGGATCGTTTCCGCCGGACGCGACCCGAACACAGGGGCGCAACGTTATCCCAAACTCGAACTTGTACGGCTTACCATCCCACGTCGCGTCTACACCCAGGCCCACCTCGACGTAACAGCTGAAGTTGTGATGGACCTGTTTGACCGACGCGATTCCATCCCGGGTTTGGAAATGACCTACGAACCACGTTACCTCCGATTCTTCCAAGCACGATTCAGCCCCCTCCAATGACCATCATTGAACCCTTCAAGATCAAAA
Organism: Candidatus Didemnitutus sp.; assembly: GCA_035299365.1. Classification (GTDB taxonomy): domain Bacteria; phylum Bacteroidota; class Ignavibacteria; order Kapaibacteriales; family Kapaibacteriaceae; genus UBA10438. Next base: position 4,183 of record DATGWS010000194.1, on the reverse strand, counting down.
GCGTAGAGCCGATCCGCTTTACGACGCGCGAACAACGTGTTGAGATGCTCAAGAATGCAGCCTATAATCCATTCCTTCTCCATGCAGATGACGTGCTCATCGATCTCCTAACGGACTCCGGTACAACGGCCATGAGTGCATTGCAATGGTCGGGCATTATGAACGGCGACGAAGCGTATGCAGGCTCGCGTTCGTATTACCGTTTTGAAAACGTGTTGCGTGCTCTAACCGGTTTCACACACATCATTCCTACACACCAAGGTCGTGCCGCGGAGAAGATCCTCTTCTCACTCGTTGGAGGCGCGGGCAAGGTGATCCCCAACAACACACACTTTGATACCACGCGGGCCAACATCGAATATTCGGGTGCAGTTGCGGTTGACCTTCTGAATGCCGTGGGGAAGCAGCCATCGGTTCGTGCTGACTTCAAAGGCAACATGGACATAGATGCCCTTGTTGCACTCATTGAACGTGTTGGAGTAGAGAATGTCCCGCTTGTGATGGTAACCGTCACGAACAATTCAGGTGGTGGACAACCCGTTTCCATGGCCAATATCAAGGCCGTACGTGCGGTGTGTGATACCTACAAACTCCCGCTCTTCCTTGACGCATGCAGATTTGCAGAGAACGCCATGTTCATCAAGATGCGCGAGCCTGGATACGAGAATGTGTCGGTTCGTGATATCGCTCACGAGATGTTCTCGCTTGCAGACGGTGCAACGATGAGTGCAAAGAAGGACGGCATGGTTAATACCGGCGGCTTCCTTGCCATGCATGATGGTGCCTTGGCAGAGCGTGCTCGTACCGTTCTGATCGTGACCGAAGGTTTTCCTACCTATGGCGGACTTGCACGCAGAGACCTTGAGGCAATGGCGCAAGGGTTAGACGAGGTACTTGAAGAAGATTACTTGCGGTACAGACTGAGGAGCGTGGAATATTTTGGCGACAAGCTCCGTGCTGCCGGCGTTCCCATCCTTGAGCCAACGGGAGGTCACGCCGTCTACCTAGATGCGAAACGATTTGCACCCCACATACCTCCGTCGCAATTCCCCGGTCAAGCCATTAGCTGCGCCATCTATCTCGAAGGGGGCATCCGTGGCGTAGAAATTGGATCGCTCATGTTTGGCACCACAAACGAACAAGGCGAACATGTAGGACCGGATATGGAGCTGGTGAGGCTCGCAATTCCACGTCGGGTCTACACACAAAGTCACATCGACTACTGCTCAGAAGTAATCATCAACGTTTACAACCAGCGCGAATCACTACGCGGGATGAAGCTTACGTATGAAGCCGAATACCTGCGTCACTTCACTGCACAGTTGGCGTACGTTGAGTAGCTGCGTCCTTCATCAAGAAGTACGCACCGATCCCCATAAGTACCGTAGCAGGGAAGGCAGAGCCGATGCCGAGTGGCATCACGGCAACGAAGAAGGTCATAGCGCCGATGGCTGCATAACGTTGCCATCTACCGCCGAGCATCATTCCGAGGGCGATAAGGCCTTGACCAATCGCTACCGGGATGATCACGGCTAGAGTATTATTGGTGAACCATCCGTCGATGAAATCTACGAGGAAGGGGAAGACGGCAAAATAGGCGTAGTCTGCATACACCTCCGGCGTATCGAGCGCTGTTGTGATGTTGAACCAACAGGCCCAGCCAAAGAGCGCCGTGAAAAGGTAGCGGGAGATCTTCGGCCATTTGGCGGCCGTTAGGGCAAGGATAGCACCGCCGGCGTTTGATACACCGTAGGCAACCCAGAACGTAGAGTCATCGAAAACGATCTGCATGGTTCAATCTACCAATCCCGGCACAATGAAGCCACTGTTGTGCGTGCCGAGCGCACATCAGCTCTGATCATGTTCTTCAGATGAAGTCGAAATGTGTGTCGCGACTCTTCGTTGACCGTTCCTTCCGGTAGGTCGCCGATCCATGCACGCGTAACAGCATGATCATGGATCGCACCAAGAAAAGACTCAACGTCTTGAACAAGAGAGCGCCTTCGCAACTGCGCCCTTTCGAGCGATGGAGTAAGGGCTAACAGATAGGTGATGTCCTTTAGATCCCTGCGGATCCTATGAAGGATCTCCATATCGTCGAGGTCTCTGCTGATCTTACAAACATGCTTGTACCGACCCTTGATGTAGTGCTCACGCGCTCGCTCCATCGTGATCTCCGTCATTCCCAGAAGTAGGTGCTCAGCAGCCGACTGAATAGTAGCCAGTGCGGCATCGTCGAGGATGGTAAGTTCTTGCTTGAGAGCACGAATAGAAGAGGCACGTATCGCCCGTAACCGACGTAGGATGTGCGATACATCACCCCCGACCTGCTTGGAGACAGCCGTCATGATCCCCATCATGATCTCCGGCTCTCGAACACTTCCACACATGTGATACAGCGGCCGCAGCGCCTCCATGGTCTCCTTCTGGTTCAAAGACCGCATCACCGCCATCACCTTCTTCGTTGCTATTCGCATCTCATGAACATGTGAACTCAAAACAGAGACGCGCAGTGCCCCAACCTCCGTAAGAAGTCGCTGCCACTGCGCATCATAGAACGTCTTCATTTCATTTTGAATTCGCTATTCGACGACCTTCATTTCGACGCGGCGGTTTGCGGCGCGTGCTTCATCGGTGGCACCTTGAACTGCGGGTTGACGTTTGCCGAATCCTTTTGCTTCGAGGCGGGTTGTTGGCACGCCCCCTGCAACAACATAGTCCAGAACTGACTGTGCTCTGCGGAGTGAAAGGCCGTCGTTGTATTCATCCGAGCCCTGATCGTCCGTGTGTCCATCAAACCGCAGACGGATGTTGGGGTTCTCGCGTAGCAGTTCGATAACGCGTTCAAGTTCGGGAGTCGACTCGCTCTTGAGTTCTGACTTGTCGTAATCAAAAAAGACCAAGAGTCGGTCTCCACCTTTTGAAAGGGGCGAGAGATCGATATCCTTCTTCACGGTTGCTCCCTTTGCACCTGGCGGAACTTCGTACCGCTCAGTGTGAAAGACATAGCCCGGAGCACTGGCCGTGATGGAGTATATCCGACCAGGAGTGAGCGTAACGTAGTATTGACCGGATTGATCATCACTACGAAGCGAGGCGATCTTCTTTCCTGTTGCAAGATCCGTTACGGTGATCGTGGATCCGAGAGCAACCTTTGATGTTGCATCGGAAACAATGCCCTCTACCAAGGTAACAGGTTCCGATGGGAACGGGTTAGGGGTAACGGTGTAGTTGTCATAATCACCATTGGATGTTGTTCTGCTGAGAAGTGCCTGATCTGAATTAGGAAGTGCAGAGTAGAACATTTCATCTGCGGCAGTATTCACTGGATCTGCTAGTCTGCGGATGTCCGTTACCGCAGAGCCCGAGATTTTAGCCACATAGATGTCAAAGCCCCCTGCACCACCTGCACGGTCGCTGGAGAAATAGATTGTCTTACCGTCCGAAGCTATCACAGGAGACATCTCACTCTTTGCTGTATTGATCCCGGCAAGGGGCTTGGCAGCACTCCACGATGAACCGCCCCATGTAGCAACGTAGATATCGGTTTCGCCATTTCCGCCCGGACGATCGGAGACAAAGTAGAGCGTGCGACCATCGGAGGTAATCGAAGGATGTGCGTCGTAGAAATCCGAGTTGATTGAAGAGCCGAGGTTGGTGACTTCTATCCACTTCCCATTGACCTTGCGTGCGGAGTAGAGGTCCGTTCTACCGCGTCCGTCCACATCGTTTTCATACGATGCAAAGATCACGGTTTGACCATCAGGTGTGAGTGTGCCCGAGCCGCTATGCGTTGCATCGTTCACATCACCAAGAAGTTCCGTGGCCGATGTCCAACCGCCGCTGGTGCGTTCCATGGTTCGCAGGCGCTGTCCATCGCCCCCTTCATCGGAGGTGAAGACGATCACGCGACCATGGTTTGTATAGGCCGGTGCAAAATCGTCCTTTGACGTGTTGTTGTCGAGTGGTTCTATCCGAACGTTCTGCGCCGATGCCATTGTGCAGGCAATCAGGAGCAGGGCAGGCAGAATGCGTGATACCATTACGTGCTCCTTTCTTACAGCGAAAACCAAAGTGAGAGAGATGCTTGAAAGCTATGCAGTGTAGGCGCGGTAGCTATGTACGTGCGTTCCGGCGGACTCATGATGGCATTGGAGGCGTCTATGCCTGTCTCTTCCTTGCC
>DATGWS010000193.1:0-4147 GCA_035299365.1 Candidatus Didemnitutus sp. | reverse complement strand
GGGGGCTCCGAACAGAATGATGATCATCGTTTTCCTGCAGCTAGAATGCGCGAAGATACGACCTGCAGCTCAGAAGAACTCAGCGTCAAACGCCGATGCATACGGAGCCGCATATTTTCGGAGCACCTGGATGGCCGCCGAAAAGTCCTTAGGGGGCTCAGCAGTTACCGTAATGCGTTCACCGGAAACCGGATGATCAAAGCTTACTCGGCTTGCATGAAGGGTAAGCCGTTCAATGACCGGACGTTCCTCCGCACCCTTAGCTAGGTTGTATCTGCGCTTTATGGTTGAAAGCAAAAACTGCTTGTTTTTGCCGTAGTCAGGGTCCACCAAGAGCGGGTGCCCAACAGCCGAACAATGCACACGAATCTGGTGTTGGCGTCCAGTAATCAGATCACATTCGACCAATGTGGCCAGACGGAACCGTTCTACTACACGCATAATCGTATGAGCTTCCTTCCCCTTGGCCGAAGGTTTCATCAGGCCTTTTCGCCTGGTATCTGATGCTATTGGGATATCGATCTTGATCTCATCTCGGTCTACGATCCCGGAGACGATCGCCAGGTAGGTCTTGGTAACGATATGTTTTTCGAACTGCTCGTTGAGTGCCTTGTGGGCTTCGGGTGTAAGTGCCATGATCATCACGCCCGACGTGTCCTTATCGAGACGGTGGACGGTGAAGGCCGTTTCGAATTGATCACGAACAAGGGACTTTACACTCGGGAGATTTACATCATACCGATCCGGTATTGCGAGGAGTCCAGCCGGTTTGTTGACTACAACGAGATGTTCATCGGAGAAGAGAATTGGCAATTGTGAGCGTTTCATCGGCCCCCTATCCTCTCGGCTGCTGTTACAGTATTGCGAAGGAGCATCGCCCGTGTCATTGGACCAACACCACCCGGAACCGGAGTTATCGCCGAAGCCTTGGCGGACACTTCGTCGAACAACACATCGCCCGTGAGTTTTGTTGTCCCGTCCGGAAGGGTTATTCGATTGATCCCCACATCGATCACCACAGCTCCGTCTTTCACATGATCAGCCGTGATCACACCATGGACACCAACGGCGGAAATCAGGATGTCGGCTCTTCGGGTATGTTCGGCGATGTTGGGTGTTCCTGTGTGACAGATCGTTACCGTTGCATTCCCTTGTGGTCGTTTCTGTGCAAGGAGAATGGCAAGGGGCTTCCCAACAATATTGCTTCTGCCAACCACAACGGCATGTTTCCCTGAGGTCTCGATGTTATACCGCTTGAGCATCTCCAAAACTCCATAGGGAGTGCACGGGATAAAGCCATCAAGGCCGATCAATAGACGTCCGGCATTCTCAGGATGGAATCCATCAACATCTTTTGCCGGATCGATCGTGCGAATCACACGGTGCTCATCAATGTGCTTCGGTATCGGCAATTGCACTAAGATTCCGTGCACTGTTGGGTCGTTATTCCATTCGCGAACCTGCTCAACTACCTCTTCTTCCGTTGCCGTTGCCGCCATCCGAACGATGGTAGAACGTATGCCAACCTTTTCACAGTCCTTCGACTTATTGCGTACATAGACCGTGCTCGCGGGATCTTCCCCAACAAGAAGGAGGTTGAGTCCGGGTACGATCCCTGTGGAAGTTGTTAGGCGAGCCACGTCGGCCGACACCTCAGTTCGTATCTCCGCAGCAAGTGCGTTTCCGTCGATGATCAGTGCCATAGAAGGCAAATTACGGAGTTACGCAGTTACTCAGGTACGGAGTTACGCAGGTACTCAGGTACGGAGTCACATAGGTAACTTGGTAATCGCGTAACCCTGCAACCCTGTAACCTCAAAAACTGACTATCGTGAAGTTTCCTTCAATTCGCGTTGCCATCGTCATTGGTCTAGCGCTGCGCATTCTAGCGGCTGTCTTTTCTCCCGGATATGCCATGCACGACGATCACTTTGTGATCGAAGATGGTCCTTTTCGGTGGTTTTTGGCTGATCATGGTGGTTGGTTCGACCGAGATGTACCTCCCGGCCACAGTGTGGTATACCCGGGAATCATCTATGGCATCCTTGTGGCGAGCATCAACGTTGGTATCACCGACCCACAATCACAGATGCTGGTGATGCGAATCATCCATGCACTCTTGGCAACGCTCACCATCCCACTTGCGGCCGCCATTGCCCGCAAAATCGGTTCGGAAGAATCGGCAAGGGCTGCGGCCTTTCTCGTGGCAGTCTTTTGGGTTCTTCCATTCCTCAGTGTCCGGAATCTGATCGAAGTTGTGAGCATTACGCCGCTCATGGCTGGCGTCTACCTTGGATTGCGAAGAGCGAATGTCCGTGACGTGTTGCTAGCCGGTCTTGCATTTGCCCTAGCCTTTGTGTTCCGATATCACACGGCCGTGATTCCGGCTACAATGATCCTTGTGCTCGTTTGGCGCAAGGAATGGCGCATGGCTCTGCTCTTGGTCCTTTCGTTTGTTTCGGCCGTTTGCCTCACACAGGGCATCGTGGATCTTTTGGTTTGGGGTCAGTTTCTTGGAGCCCCATACACGTATTGGATGAACTTCGTAGCAAGTTCGGAGGAGTACGCCAACGGTCCGATGTATCAGTACCTCCTGCTCATCATTGGCCTATTGATACCACCAACAAGCCTACTCTTGTTGTGGCGTCTATTCAAGGATAAACGTCCGGCACTTCGTTATGAAGTGGTTCTTCCAACGGTGGTCTTTGTTCTTGCACACTCTTTGATCGCCAACAAGCAAGAGCGATTCATGATTCCGGTTTTGCCACTTCTGTTGGTTGCGGTCGCTCTGGCCTGGACCGATAGAGCAAAGAAATCTCCTCGCCTATCGCCTTGGACTACGGTTGCGTGGGTGTGGTTCTGGATCGTGAACACATCGCTGTTAGTACTGTTCACTTTTTCCTATTCAAAGCGGTCACGCGTAGAATCTCTCACCTACCTTAGCCGGTTATCAGGCGTTGAACGAGTTGCCGTGATCGCTAAGCCCGGCGTCTTTGTACCATGGTTCTATCTCGGGCATGAGATAACAACGCTTACTGTGTTGACAGACACCACATCCGCTTCGTGGATGGACCTTCCCGCACTTGCTCCAACACACGTTGTGTTCTATGACGTAGCTAGCCGCGATGCTCTGCTTCGTCGGGTAGACTCGCTCACCCCGGGCAGACTTATCCAGTTAACAGAGATTGAACCCGGACTTCTAGATGCCACACTACATTGGTTGAACCCGCGTGGGAATAAGAATGAAGTTAGTGTGGTGTATGAGGTAGATGGGGAGTAGTTACGAGTTACGAGTTACTAGTTACTAGTTACTGGTTACTGGTTACGTTATGCCAGTTAATGGAAGGTCACAGACATAATCATTACATACAAGCACCGAATTTTCGGGATAGACATCGAACGGGTAGGATGCTTCGCGGAGAAGGGAAGCCCCTTGCTCATCTACTGGTCGATAGACGATATAGGCTCGAGGGCGATAGGTCGATGTGATTGTTGCGCGTGACGAGATGATAAAGGGGCTATCCATCGCTCCGTTGAGAACGATCTCCGTAGAACCAACAGTGAGGGTGTCCCATGCACACAGCAGCATGCAGAAGCCAGGTGCGGAACGCGACAACTGTGTGCCATAGGTTCGTATACATGCATGGGCGGCTTGGCGGTAGGTACGCGAATTGGTAATCGCACCGATGCCGGCAAACAGGAGAGCAGACATACTATTGCCACACGGATAGGCGCCGTCATATCCCTGTTTCTGGCGCACAGGTACGTCTTTCACATCACGTGAAACCGTAAAGAGTGCCCCATTTTCATCGGAAAATCGATCGAGGATGATATCGGCATAATCAAGCGCATCGCGGAGAAAGAGTGTTTCACCGGTGGTTTGATAAAGCTCCAAGCCTGCCCAGCCCATCATGGCATGATCGTCGAGCATACTTTCGACTGCTGCCTGTCCATTACGTAGCCGATGAAACATCATCGGATGAGAGAACGATCGATAGGCACGCTCTGCCATATCCGTTAGCAATGATTCATTGAGCGCACGTCCGGCACGTGCAAGTGCGCCGATCATCAAACCGTTCCAATCCGTCAAGATCTTATCATCAGTAAGTGGCGGGACACGTTCAGCACGACGCGCCAGGAGTTGTGG
>DATGWS010000192.1:0-4311 GCA_035299365.1 Candidatus Didemnitutus sp. | reverse complement strand
ATCTTAAGGAATTGATCGACGAGCTCATCCTTCGCGACGTGAGCGTGCCGGTCCTTCTGCGTTTCCCGGATATTCTAGATGACCGCATCGAGAAGATCGCCGGTTGTTTTGCAAAAGCAGCCCAGGAGTACGATTACACGGGCAAATATTTCAGCGTCTATCCGATCAAGGTCAATCAACAACGTCCGGTTGTTGAAGAGATCGTACGTCATGGCCGGAGGTTCAACATTGGTTTGGAGGCCGGTTCAAAGCCGGAGCTGCATGCCGTGCTGGCGATCATGAACAACGAAGAGTCGCTCATCATCTGCAATGGCTACAAGGACGAAGAGTTTATCGAGCTAGGTCTGCTTGCTCAGAAGATGGGCAAGAAGATCTTTCTCGTTGTTGAAAAGCTCAGTGAATTGCGCCTGATCAACGAAGTGGCACGTAGAGTAAAGGTCCGCCCAAATGTTGGCATCAGGATCAAACTCGCATCGAGTGGTAGTGGTAAGTGGGAAGAGTCAGGGGGCGATCAGTCCAAGTTCGGTCTGAACGCTTCGGAGCTGCTCGAAGCGGTGGACTATGCGCGCGAGAATGACATGCTCGACTGTCTCAAGCTCATCCATTTCCACCTTGGGTCCCAGATCACGAATATTCGTAAGATCAAACAAGGTCTCGGCGAAGTGTCGCAATTCTATGTTCAAATGATGCAGCTGGGCTGTAAGATCGAGTTTGTGGACATTGGCGGCGGACTTGGAGTGGATTATGACGGATCGCGCAGCAGTGTGGCTTCGAGCATTAACTATTCCATCCAGGAATACGCCAATGATGCCATTGCCACCATTGCCGATGCAGCTGTAAAGAATCAGTTGCCACATCCGAATATCATTACGGAATCCGGTCGTGCTCTCACCGCCCACCATTCCGTACTCGTGTTCAATGTACTCGAAACAACGAGTGTTCCTACGTGGTCATCCAAGGATCGCGTCACAAAGAAGGATCACGAACTTGTGCATGAACTGCACGACCTTTTGAGTGAGCTCAACAGTAGAACCATGTTGGAAGCGTGGCACGATTGTCAGCAAGTGCGCGAAGAAACACTCGACCGGTTCTCCCTTGGGCTTATCGACCTCCGTACTCGTGCACAGGTGGAGCGACTGTACTGGACTATTGCGCACAAGATCAACGAAATGGCTGTGGACATGAAGCAGATGCCGGAAGAGCTTCGCTCATTGCCGAAGCTGCTTGCCGATAAATACTTCTGCAATTTCTCCCTCTTCCAATCCTTACCCGATTCGTGGGCCATCGATCAGCTCTTTCCCATCATGCCGATCCACCGTCTTAACGAGCGCCCATCGCGCATGGCAACGTTACAGGACATTACGTGCGACTCCGATGGCAAGATCGATCACTTCATTGGTGTGCGCGATTTCACAACGTCGCTTCCGGTCCACCCGTTTAAGGCTGATGAACCGTACTATCTTGCTGTGTACCTCGTAGGTGCCTATCAAGAGATCCTGGGAGACCTTCACAACCTCTTTGGAGACACCAACGCTGTTCACGTTACGGTGACTGATAAGTCATACGAGATCGATCAGGTGATCGACGGGGAAACAGTTGCCGATGTGTTGGACTACGTACAGTTCAATGCAAAGAAGCTCGTTCGCACAATGGAAGCATGGGTGAGTGCGTCGGTAAAGGAAAAGCGTATTTCGGTCCACGAAGGCAAGGAATTCCTCGCCATCTATCGCTCAGGCCTCTACGGATACACCTACCTCGAGGAATGATCACATTGCACCTACTATCGTTGCTGATCTTATTGTCAAGTGCTTGCTTTCTCCAAGCACAGGGCATTGGCGAGGTGTATCGTGATGACTTCGACGATAACAAGGGGCGTTGGAAGGTAGGCACCTGGTCCAATGGCAGTGCAACCATTGCCAATGGCACGTATACTATCGACCGTAGACCGAATTCCAACGAGTGGTACATCGAAACGAATTGTTTCGTTGACTTCGATGCAGACTTTGATATCGAAGCGCGCATGCGTCAGATCAACGGAGCCCCAAACCAAGGGTTTGGGATCTCGTGGGGAGCAAGCGATGCCCAAAATTCGAATGGCATCGTGGTCTCCTCGGATGGACGCTACAAGGTCTACACGTGGCGTGCAGGTAGGCAAACTGATGCCATTTCATGGATGCCGTTCGAAGGTCTTCCCTCGATGGGGAATTGGTTCACGCTCACGATCAGAAAACGTGGCTCTGGAATGAGCCTACTTGTTGATGGAACAACGATCGTAGGATTTGATAAGCTTCCGATCTTCGGTGGAGATATCGGCCTTGTTCTCAATGGTCAAATGAAGATTGAAGTTGACAACCTTGTGGTGAAGCAGGTTCCAAAGTCAATCGTCCTTGCAGAGGACCATCCGGTGAACGTGCAGAGAGAAAGTCTCGGTCCACAAGTGAATTGTTATGGTGGGGACCTCTCTCCGGTGATCACAGCAGATGGCAAGCGCCTCTATTTTGGTCGTTACCCATTCAAAGGGAACATTGGAGACACAACGAGCGAAGATATATGGTACACCGATCTGCAGAAGGATGGCTCTTGGGGTCCGGCGGTGAATGCAGGACGCCCCCTCAATAACGAGGGCGCTAACTTCCTTATTAGTATCTCGCCGGACGAAAACTCGGTTCTTGTAGGCAACACGTATACAGCAGCAGGTGGGCCTCGCGGAGCAGGGGTTTCTGCAGCGGTGAAAACGGCAGATGGCTGGTCCGTGCCACGTGAAGTACGCATCGACAACTACTATAACAGGCACCGATTTTCAGAATCGTGTCTCGATCCGAGTGGAATGGTGCTCATGCTGGCCATCCAGCGAGATGATTCGCGAGGTCAGAAGGACCTTTATGTGACGCGTAGAAAACCCGATGGTACGTTTTCGGTTCCTCTTAACTGTGGTCCGGATGTGAATACGTGGGGCAGTGAGATGTCTCCGTTCATCGCCGCAGACGGAACAACCCTCTACTTTGCGAGTGATGGAAGAAGGGGCTTTGGTGGAGTGGATATTTGGATGACTCGCAGGCTTGATGATACCTGGCAGAAATGGAGCGAGCCGAAGAATCTTGGGCCGTCGATCAATTCAGCAGAATGGGATGCCTACTATACTGTACCTGCCCGAGGCGACTATGCCTACCTCTGTGGAATGAATCCTGAGAATGGCAGTGCTGATCTGTATCGCATCAAGCTTACAAAGGGTGTGCGCCCTAATCCTGTGGTGCTGGTGAGCGGTAGGGTACTCGACGCATCAACGAAGAAGCCTATCGCTACAAGCGTAGAATACGAAAGCCTCACGAAGCGCACGAAAATGGGGATTGCTCGCTCCGAGCCTTCGAAAGGTTCATACAAGATCGTCCTTCCGGCCGGTGACCTTTACGGCTTCCGTGCTGAAGCGCCCGGGGATTACCCGGTAAGTGACCAACTCGATACACGCCAACTTTCTGAATATGCGGAGCTCACCAGAGACCTCTACCTTGTTCCCATCCGTGTGAACGAGACCATTGTTCTTAACAATCTCTTTTTCGATTTCGGAAAGACTGATCTTCGGCCGGAGTCATTTGCAGAGCTCGATCGATTAGCGCAGTTCCTTGGAGAAAGTCCGAAGATTACGATCGAACTCTCCGGACATACGGACAATGTTGGGACCGATGCTGCTAACAAGCTCCTCTCGCAGGACCGCGTAAATGCTGTGAAATCGTATCTTCTTGAACGAGGTGTTGCTCAAACGCGTATGAAGGCAGTTGGGTATGGGAAGAGCAAGCCTCGGGCAAGTAACGCATCTGAGTCCGGACGTCAAATGAACCGTCGCGTTGAGTTCCGAATTCTCTCCATGTAGCCTATGCGCTGTTTTCAGAGGTGCTTCCTATCGGTACTCCTTCTTGTACAGGGAATGAGCGTACCTGCACAGAACTTTGAAAATGAAAGCCGACAGTCCTACCCAGCGCATCAATCGTCGCGTTGGTATCGGCTTGTTGAATCAAATCATCAAAATGTGTTCGATGTGATATCGGCGATGAAGGCCGATACATCACTCAAGACAATTACGAATAGTCGCGAGTGGCATAGAGCGATGAAATGGATCGCAAAGCGACGTGCATTTGCTGATGCCTCGGGATGGGTCGATCGAACGGCACCGATCGTACGAGACGTAGAGGCAGAACATCATCTGCGTTCCATCAAGTCTGATGTTTCGGCACAATCAGATGTAGAGTGGGTACCAATAGGCCCCTTTGCCTATGACACAACGGCACAGATGGCTACGGGATCAGCCGGGATTGG
>DATGWS010000191.1:0-1601 GCA_035299365.1 Candidatus Didemnitutus sp. | reverse complement strand
CAGCCCCTTTCATTCGTTTGTGAATAGCGATGTGGGCAATGGTAGCAACACTCGCAGCCACAATACATAACACGATGATCAGGAGTAACGTCATTTCAGAACCGTACGTCAAAAATGTGAATTGGTTGAGACCGTCCGCGGATGTGCTCCTCACCTTCATCAACAAAGGTGATGCTATCCATTGTTACCGTCTTGCGTACGTCATCGCTGATCAGAATACCAATGCCACGTTCCTTGGTGAGTGCCTCAAGCCGTGCGGCAACGTTCACTGTATCTCCGATTGCCGTTGTATCCATGCGCCTATCTGAACCAACAGTGCCCAACACAATATCTCCTGTGTGGATGCCAATGCCAACTGCGAGAGGGGGCAGTCCTTCAGTTTCAAGCTCAATGTTGACAGATTTCACGGCATGGGCGATGTCGATGGCGGCACGTACAGCATCCGCAGGCTCTCGTGGGAAAAGCCCCATTACAGCATCGCCGATGAACTTGTCGATGAATCCATGATTGTTTCGGATGACCGGTACAACGCCTGCAAGATATCGATTGAGGAGTTTGAAGACATCTTCGGCAGTAGACCGTTCGGCAATCGATGTGAAGCCGCGAATGTCGGCAAAGAGAACTGTCATAGTGGTCCGAACTGCATCACCAAGAACCACATCTCTGATACTGTCACGTCCAAGTGACTCCAAGAACTCTGTTGGAACGAAGCGTGCTGATGCAACACGTAGGCGTTCCTGCACATCGTAAAGTCGTGAGTTCTCAATGGAGACAGCTATCTGACTGCTCAGCAGTTGCAAAACGCGTGTTCGTGAAGGAGTAAATGCATGCGTCGTGTTGGTGTTCTCAAAGTACAAGAGTCCGATCAGTCGCCCTTGATGAGCTATAGGAAGCGCCATTACAGACCGTGGTCCGTTGGATATGATGTAGTGATCTGATGAAAGTTCGTCATCTGTTAAAGCATCATCAACAACGATGGTGTTCCCTGTGCGTAAACCTTGTAAGACCAATGGTCTGCATAGCAGATCGGTAGCCTCTACGAGTTCTTTCACAGGCAACATCACCGTGCCTTGCAGTGTTGTGCTTGCAACAACATAGAACTGGGATCCATCTTGTAACACCAATACCGACCTATCTGCGCCGGCATTCTCCTGCACGATACGCATCATGTCCTGTATGAGGTCTTCAAACACGATCGTGCCGCTGATTGCACTGGACGCTTTTAGAACGGTGTCGATGTCGATAGTCTCTTGTCGAAGACCAACACTACCGGCAAGAGTGGTTTGTGCGATTGTTGGACGGTCATATCGCGATTCACCACGTGCCGGGGATTCGATGATCGTTAGTCGTTCTGCGAGGACCGGAGAGCCCCATGCCCTCCAGGCAGCTGATGCGCGCTGACGGTAGAATTTGGACGCGTCGCGCATTGCCGTCCTGTCGATTGTATGAACACTCCACTCCGCAGCGATGGCCGACATCAGGAGGTCGCCATTATCCGTGGCAAAGGAGAGGGCCTTACTGAAACACTCAAGCGAGAACTCGGCCTTCCCCAGGACAAGATGTTGCGCACCTGCAAGGATCTGCAAGCGCGATTCAAAGTT
>DATGWS010000190.1:0-3801 GCA_035299365.1 Candidatus Didemnitutus sp. | reverse complement strand
CCGCAGATGGTTGCCACACGTCTGGCATTGCCCATCGGTCTCTTGGTGGTTGTACTCGCGATCATTGTTTTCACGCCACTCGGAGTTGCTATCGTTCACCGGCTCGTCCGTCCAATGTTTGAAGGTCTTGCATCGAAGCTCGAGAAGATCCTAACAACCGTTCGCGAAGGTATGAGCATCATTGGTCAACCCCGACTTTATGCACGGTTGGTAATTGAGACGGTGATCATCTGGATTCTCTACGCATTGCCGCTGTGGATCATCACAATGTCCCTGCCGTTTCCATCTGCACACACCATCACCATGGTGGATGCTGCCATCATGCTTGTGATTATCTCCGTAGGTGTAACAATTGCGCCAACTCCCGGAGCACTCGGCGTCTACCAGTCATTTGCACAAACCGCCCTTGTTGTCCTTGCCGGAGCAACCCCCACCGAAGGCCTCGCCTTTGGTATGCTCGCCTGGGTGGTGAACTATGGCCTTGCATTTGTTGTTGGTGCCATCTGCTGGCTCATTGAATCGCGCCACGGCATCACCTTCCGCTCCCTCTCTTCAAACAGTTAGCACACTAGCACATTAGCACACTAGCACATTAACATGAATCACTTCTCAACAGACGTCATCGTCATCGGCGCGGGTCCATGTGGACTTTTCACAGTCTTTGAAGCAGGGTTATTGAAATGGAAATGTCACCTCGTTGACTATCTCCCAACACCAGGCGGACAATGCACCGAGATCTATCCCAAGAAACCCATCTACGACATACCGGGTTTTCCATCTGTCCTAGCCGGTGAACTCGTGGACAATCTTGTGAAGCAGGGAGCCCCTTTCCATCCACAGTTCACTCTCGGTGAACGTGCAGAACAATTGGAAAAGCTCGAGGACGGAACGTTCAGGCTAACCACATCGCGCGGAACCGTAATCACGGGCAGGACCGTGTTTCTTGCTGGTGGACTTGGTTGTTTTGAACCACGCAAGCCAATGATAGAAGGTCTGTCGGCATATGAAGACAACGGCGTGGAATACATCATCAAGGATCCAGAATTCTATCGTGGCAAACGAGTGATCATTGGTGGTGGGGGAGACTCAGCATTGGATTGGACCATCGTTTTGGCCGATATCGCCAAGGAAGTGACCATGATCCATCGCAGCGCACAATTCCGTGCAGCACCCGATTCCGTGTCCAAGGCTCATGCATTGGCGGAGGCAGGGAAGATCACGCTCATCACTGATGCGCAAGTGACCGGACTCCATGGAGAAGGGGCTTTGCACCACGTAACCATCACCGATAATGATGGAGCATCGAGAGACATCAACGTTGATCACTTCATCCCACTCTTCGGACTCTCGCCAAAACTTGGACCCATCGCGCAATGGGGACTCGCTCTTGACAAGAACGCCGTCACCGTAGACCCGTTGACCTTCCAAACAAGTGTTGAGGGTATCTATGCCGTTGGTGATATCTCTGAATATCCCAACAAACTCAAGCTCATTCTCTGCGGATTCCACGAAGCCGCCGTTGCCTTGAACTACGAGTTCCAACGTCAGCACCCCGAGAAGAAACACGTGATCAAGTACACCACCGTCACAGGCGTCGGCACACTTTGAAGTTCCGGTTCCTTTGGCTTGGAATGATATGCCTAGCCCCCTTCATCATCTCCTGTACACGTGATGTGCGGGGGAGTGAGGCACCTGTGGCAAAGTCGGTTCGACCGTCCTTGCCATATCCATTGCAGGGGGCTACTGTTGCCGATGATTTTCCCGACTATACATCCGACGATGCTGCGCGACTCTATGACTCATTGCGTGGAGTGGGGATAGAGTGGGTAGCCATAACACCATGTGGGTTCATAGATAGCACGTTCGATACAGACATCGGTTGGACCCAATGGTCGAGGCGTGATTATCCGGCAGGCATTCGGAATGCACGTGCGCACGGTTTGAAGGTGATGATCAAACCCTATTTATGGTCGATGGATTTCTGGACAAAGAAGCGATGGACCGGCGATATACGATTTGACGATTCCACGCAACGTGACGCATGGTTCCGTTCTTACACAACGTGGATGATTCAGTGTGCTGAATATGCTCGTGATGGGGGAGCCGAGCTTCTCTGTATTGGATTGGAGTTGCCGCATATGTCGGTCTATGCAGAGCAATGGAAGACACTCATCGATACAGTGCGGAAGATCTTCCCCGGAAGTCTCACCTACGCATCACATGGACTTGATGAAGCAGAGTCGATCACCTTCTGGAAAGACCTCGATGTTGTTGGAGTGAACATCTATCCAACACTCAGCCGAGACGATCACCCAACCGACAACGATCTTGGCAACGGATGGCGTCCGGTTGTAGACAGAATGCGCGCACTTTCGAAGAAGCACCATCGCAAGGTGATCCTCACCGAAGCCGGCTTCCGCAGTGTAGAGCGCGCCTATGACAAACCATGGGAGTGGCCCGAGCACCGTCCGCGCAAGGTCAACAACGAACACCAACGTTTAGCCTACGCCTCACTCGCCCAAGCCTGTTATGGTCAACACTGGTACGGCGGAATCTTCTGGTGGAAGATGTTCACCGACCCCCGCAAGAACAACGAAGGCAAGGACGGCTTCTCACCGCAGGGTAAACCCGCGTGGGAGCAGATGAAGGCAGATCTGAAGAAGCTACGAAATGACGGAGTGACGAAATGACCTCGCTCGCTTCGCTCGTAATGACGCAGTGACGTAGTGACAAAGTGACTCGTGATTCTACCCGTCTTGACCGTCAAGATCCTCATGGCAATGGCAACCTGTGGTATTACTAGTATATCAGGCCAAAATGAATTGTACATTAGATTCAAGCAGAATGTATGTCGACATGTAACGAGCATTAATTTAGTTGACAATGAAAGTGGGGGAAGATCAATGTGACTGGTGCAGTAGTTACTGATTAATCGCTTGCTGCATATGGCTGCACAACATTTCGGCCAATGCACGTTCGGTCTTACTTTAATGCTCTTAAACAATCTGAGGTGATAGACATGGAGATCTTTGAAAAGACTGGCAGTCATTCGCTCGTCAGATATGATCGAGACGAGCTCTCGATTATGAATAATGCTCTGAATGAGGTTCTTAACGGAATTGATCTATTCGAGTTTGAAACTCGAATCGGAGAAAGTCGTGGTCGTGTTGAGATGTTGCTAAAGGAGGTAGGAACGCTTCTAGATGAAATGGACTCACTTGGCGGATGAGTGTAGAATATGAATCATGTTGCCCCAACTGTTTACTACCATGGACTTTAATTCAATCGTTCACTTCGCTTACAACGTCCTCGGTGTCGTTGATGAGACGTTTCAGGTGCTGTGCACCGCCGAGAACGTAGATCTTCCTCGGATATTTGACGAGCATGACGACCTGCTCAACGTGTTTGTTATGCGCGAGCGGTTGCCCTTGGCTCTTCACAGAGAGCATGGTCATGTGTGGGTGAGGATATACTCAAACGCAGAGGACTATGTCATAGAACATGTGAGTACAATGGCATACTCCGCAGCCAAACGCAACGGCCTTCCAAACTTAACATGGACGGATCTCAAGAAGGCCTTTTGATGAATGTCCAAATGCTGCTTGAAAGCGTCAATACACTGATCCGCATGTTTGGCATTCGGAATGCTGATGCAAAGTTGGTAGACGCAGAGGTGTTGGTGCACATGCGGCAACCGGGGAGCGACCGTGCGCTTTCTATGCATCTCCAGCCGTGTGGAGAGTCGGTCTACAAGTGCCATGTCGGCAATGACGTCGCAATTGTTGTCAATGAAATTGAGCT
>DATGWS010000189.1:0-4590 GCA_035299365.1 Candidatus Didemnitutus sp. | reverse complement strand
CAGAGCACAAAGTCATCATTATTGGCTAAGGCACATCTGCTCGGACCACTTGTTGCACCAGCATTGTCCTCAGTAACAAGCGAACTCCTCCCTCCATGAGGATCATCGGTGGTACGTTGAAAGGCAGGCTGGTCCCCCAGCCCCCGGGGTCTGATACCAGACCAACAACAGACGTGCTGAAAGAGAGTCTCTTCAGTGTCCTTACCCACCACATTGATTTCGCCGGTAGACGTGTTTTGGACCTCTGCGCAGGTAGCGGACAGCTCAGTTTTGAGATGCTCAGCAGAGGATCGGCACATGCCACCATGGTTGATGCCTCTGCCCTCGTATGTAGGCACCTCCGGTCAGTGTCGAAAGAATTTGGCTTCGATCCACAGGTTTCCATTATCAAGGCCGACGTCCTTGGTTTCTTGCGCAATGGCTTTGCCGGACCCTTTGACGTGATCGTTGCCGACCCACCATATGCACTCAAGTTGTGCAATCATATCGCCGAGATACTCACAACAAGTCCTATCCTTGCTCCGAGTGCCATAGTTGTCCTCGAACACGGTGATCAAGAAGCAGTGATCGTACCAGACGGTGTTTCCCTCCTTTGGCATAAGGAAAGGGGCTCTACGGTAATCGATGTACTGCGCTATGAACGCCCCTTGCCGTAATTTGCGACCTATGTCCAAACACGCCATGTATCCGGGATCGTTCGATCCCATCACCAACGGTCACGTAGACGTGATCGAACGTGCAGCCCAGATGTTCGAGACGGTTACCGTAGTTGTTGCCAAGAACAGTAAAAAGACTCCTCTTTTTGACGAGACCGAACGTTTGGAGATGGCTGCGGCCTCACTCGTTCATCTTCCCAACGTGCGAGTTACGGTCTATGCTGGACTCGTTGTGGACTTTGCCCGCGAGAACGGCGTGGACGTTATTGTGCGTGGACTCCGTGCTGTAAGCGACTTCGAATATGAGTTCCAGATCGCCCTTATGAACCGCAAACTCCAGCCAGACGTGACGACCATCTTCATGATGCCCCACGAACGTTTCACCTATCTCAACTCCAGTATCATTCGAGAGCTGGGGAGATATGATCAGAACATCACCGAGTTCGTGCCCGAAATCGTGGCAGAACGTATGAAGAATAGATTCGCATGAAGGTCCACATTATCACCCTGGGTTGCAGCAAGAACACTGTGGACAGTGAAACGCTGGCTGGACATCTCACGGCCAATCACATGGAGTTGGCAGATTCTGTTGAAGATGCCGATACACTCGTGATCAATACGTGTGGCTTTATCGATACCGCAAAGGAAGAAAGCGTTAACATGATCCTCGAAGCCGCTCAGCTCCGAAAGGATGGTTCGCTTCGTCAGCTTGTTGTGGCCGGCTGCCTTTCTGAACGCTACGGAGATGACCTGCGCAAAGAGATTCCGGAGGTAGACCACTTCTTCGGTACGGAGGCCTATGAGCAGATCATCAAGGCCATTTCTCCCGACCTCAAGTATTCCTTGCTGGGAGACCGCATTCTCTCAACTCCGCAACACTACGCCTATCTCAAGATCTCCGAAGGTTGCGACAATCCGTGTTCGTTCTGCGCCATCCCGATCATGCGCGGAACACATCGTAGTACGCCCATTGAGACAGTCGTGAAGAATGCACAGAATCTTGTTTCGCAAGGCGTTAAAGAGATCGTACTTGTGGCCCAAGACCTAACGTATTATGGTCTGGATATCTATGACAAACGTAGTCTTGCTGATTTACTCATGGCTCTCTCAGACGAAAGTGGTGCTGAGTGGATCCGCTGCATGTATGCCTATCCGTCCAAATTCCCCCACGACATTCTTCCGGTCATCCGTGATCAAAAGAATATCTGCAATTATCTCGATATGCCACTTCAACATGCATCTACCAATGTGTTGAAGAATATGAGAAGGGGCATCACACGCAAAACCACAGAAGAACTACTCGACGCCATTCGCCAACAAGTTCCGGACATCACGCTCCGTAGCACGTTTATCATCGGCTATCCTAGCGAGACCGAATCAGATGTTGATGAACTTGTTGAGTTCTTGGAGCAACAACAACTCGACCGCGTTGGTGTGTTCAAGTATTCGCAGGAAGACGACACCTATGCCTACATACTGGGAGATCCAATCCCCGATGACGTAAAGGACGCCCGCGTTCAACGCGTTATGGACCTGCAAGGAGGTATCTCGCTTGCCAAGAACCTTGCAAAGGTTGGCACAAGGCAGCGTGTTCTCATCGAAGAAGACCTCAACGGCGAGTACCGCGGAAGAACCGAGGCCGATGCTCCCGAAGTAGACAATGACGTCTATGTTCGATCAGTCAGCCCCCTTACCCTTGGCTCATTTGTTGACATAATTATCGATGATGCAGCAGAATTCGACCTCTTCGGTCAAGTAGAGTAGATTCACAATAGATCATTCAATATCCACACGCGAAAGACTTCGATGAAACACCTTGTAACAATGTGCCTGGCCCTTGTTCTTGCTGCTTCTACCCTGAGCGCTCAAAAAGTAGAACTCAATGCATTTGCGAACTACATGTTCGGTGCATCGAATGACTACTATTACAACACCTACAATGGCAATCTGTACTTTGAGCCTTCTATCGTTTATGGTGGAGCCATTGATGTTGATCTGCGAAACAATGTGATGCTTGAACTCCAGTATGCATTTCAACCTACCACCGTTCGCATTGAGGGGTATACGGGAATGCCTGGAGACAATGGAAGTGAGATCAACAATCACTTCATTCAGATTGGTGGTCTCTACAACAAGGATGTCAACGACAAGGTGACGATGTTTGGAGGCCTGTTGTTCGGCATGGAGATCTTTGCACCTGCAAACTCTGCCTATGATTCAGAGACACGTTTCCTTGGTTCCGTCACTGGTGGTGCAAAGATCTGGCTGAATGAAAAGATCGGTGTTCGACTCAATGCGAATCTTAACATGCCCATGATCTTTGGAGGTGCCGGTTTCTACCTCGGAACGGGTGGTAGTGGCTACGGCGTATCAACGATGATCCAGCTCTTCCAATTCAGTCTTGGTGGCGGATTGGTCTTCAAGCTATAAGGGGCTCCTTAGTGTCTGTAGTGCTTGAAAAGCACGAGAACAACGGCGAGGCTCACCAGAGACATAATAGACAACAGAACGGCGATGTTCACTCGTGTGACATCGCCGTTCGCTATTTCATACCATTGAAGTGTAGCTCTCCACAGAAACGTAAGTGTGAAGATCGCGGAAGCAGACAGGCTAGCAGGATGTGTCCACATTCTCCCCTGTTGGTGCATTACTCCAAGCACAATGAGGAGAGTACCAAATATTCCACCGTTAAATAGCGACGATACACTTGTTTCTCGTGTAAGGACGAATCCCAAAACGCCGGCGGTTACAAGGAACACTCCGTAGCCAATGAGTAACATTCCGAGTCGCCTATGCATTGCCCGGCCCAATACATCTGCCATCAACCATCTGCACAACGCGATGTGCTCTATGCGCCAACTCGAGACTATGTGTTGCGATAACACAGGCTACGTTGCGTGTTGCTCGTAGTCCCAGCAATAGTTCTGCAACAGAGGAAGCATTATCAGTATCCAGATTGCCTGTTGGTTCATCTGCGAACACGATGGACGGTTCGTTGATTAACGCTCGGGCAATGGCCACACGTTGCTGTTCACCCCCAGACATTTCCATTGGCATATGTCCGGCACGATGCAACATCCCTACTTGTTCAAGCAAGGCATTGGCTTTTGCATTGGCAGCCTTACTTGACAGTCCGGCAACCAAGGCAGGCATGGCAACATTTTCAAGAGCAGTGAATTCCGGCAGCAAATGATGAAACTGAAAGACCATGCCGATGCCCTTCGCACGGATGATAGCAAGAGCCGACGGTGAGAGTTTGGCAAGGTTGGTGTCTTGACCTTCGATTTTGAGAAGGACCGTTCCACTATCGGCAGAATCCAACGACGCCATGATATGCAACATCGTACTCTTGCCTGCCCCACTTGGACCAACCAATGCCACCACCTCGCCGGCTTCCACTATGAGGGATGCGCCTCGCAGCACTTCGGTGTCTGCCTGACCCGTTCTGCGATACGACTTGTGGATATCTGTTGCCGTTAAAAGGGGCATGATCAGAACTGCGATAGGACACGAATGTCATTATCATACAGGAGTCGAATATCATCGATCCCCGTGAGCATCAACACAACTCGCTCAACACCAAAGCCAAAGGCAAAGCCTGAATATTCATTTGGATCGATTCCGCATGCCGAGAGAACATTGGGATGAACCATACCGGCACCGCAGATCTCCAACCACCCGGAATGTTTGCAGATGCGACACCCGTCTCCCTTACAGAGGAAACACGACATGTCGATCTCGCAACTCGGTTCAGTGAATGGGAAGTAGGAGGTGCGGAAACGGAACTCGGCGTTTTCATCGTAGAATCGACGGGCAAAGGCCATGATCGTACCCTTTAAATCGGCCATGCTCACACCCTTATCGATATACAGTCCCTCTATCTGGTGGAACTCTGCTAACGATCGTGCGCTCACTGCCTCATTACGATAGACCC
>DATGWS010000188.1:0-2557 GCA_035299365.1 Candidatus Didemnitutus sp. | reverse complement strand
GTCCGGTGCCTTCCATAAGACCGGGAATGGTGCGGAATTGACGTCGCACTTCTTCGATCATGTCAAAGGCGGCCTTGCCCACGCTCTTCATGGTCATGGCACTGAACGCAAATGGCAATGCACCACCAACAAGGAGTCCGGCAAGTACGTGCGGATCGGTGATCGTAAGGTCTAAGACCTTGCCTTCCTTGGCCAACACGCCTTGTGCACGGGTCAAGAAGGCACTCGTAAGTGCTAGTGATGTAAGAGCTGCAGAACCAATTGCAAATCCTTTGCCGATTGCGGCAGTGGTGTTGCCGGCTGCATCAAGTGCGTCGGTGCGCTTGCGGATGTCCTTGCCCATGTGGGCCATCTCGGCAATACCGCCGGCATTGTCAGAGGTAGGACCATAGGCGTCAATGGTAAGACCAACAGCAATGGTTCCAAGCATACCGATGGCGGTAAGCGCGATGCCGTACATACCTGCACTGATGTAGCCGATTACAACGCTGATGGCGATGAGAAGCATCGGGATCACTGCGGAATTGTAGCCAAGTGCCAGACCGTAGATGATGCCTGTTGCAGCACCGGTCTTGGAAGCATCGGCAACTTCACGCACGGGCTTGAAACGGTGCGAGGTATAGAACTCCGTAACCAGACCAATGAGGAGTCCGGCAACAAGTCCAACAGCCAACGCCGTATACACACCCATAGCATTCACACTCACGGTACCAACCATGAAGGTGGTGCTGCCAAAGGCCCACATCGTTACAGGATAGAGGGCGGCAAGCATCAGGAGGGTGGAGATGATGAGGGCGCTCTTCAAAGCCCCTTCTACTTTTTCTTCCGACTTCGCACGAACGAATGGAAGGGCGAGAATAGATGCTACGATACCAACACCGTTGACGAGCATCGGGAAGAGCACAACATTCATGTTCTGGTTTTCGGCTGGCATCACGGCATAGCTTGCTGCACCAATTACAAGGGCGGCACATGTGGATTCTGCAACCGACCCAAAGAGGTCTGCGCCCATACCTGCAATGTCGCCTACGTTATCACCAACGTTATCCGCAATAACTGCCGGATTGCGAGGATCATCTTCAGGAATGCCCGCTTCTACCTTACCTACAAGGTCTGCACCAACGTCCGCAGCCTTGGTATAGATACCACCGCCGACACGTGCAAACAACGCAACAGCAGAGCCCCCTAATCCAAATCCGGAAAGGATCTCCATCTGAATCTCACGTGTCATCTCACCGGCTACGGGAAGAAGGAAGTCGATCCCTAACCATACAAGGATCAATCCAACCACGGCAAGACCTGTGAGACCAAACCCCATCACGGAGCCGGTTTCAAAGGCTACAGCAAATGACTTTTGAAGAGAAACGCGAGCTGCCGAAGCAGTGCGGACATTTCCCTTTGTTGCAATGCGCATGCCGATGTAACCTGCAGCTACACTCGTAGCAGCTCCGATAACAAAGGCCGCTGCAGTATGCATACCGTGATCGACGGCTGCAAAGATGACCACTGCAAACAAGGCCATGAAGAGTCCCAATACGCGGTACTCGCGCTTGAGAAATGCCATAGCTCCTTCAGCAATTGCTGTGGAGATCTCCGTTAGGCGGCTAAGTTCTTCTGCCGATGCAGCGCCGTCCTCGACCTTTACGGCCAAAACACGCTGACGGAAGAATACGGCCACGATCAGGGCCAAGACGCCCAAGCCCAGGATCAATGAAATGATTGACATGCAGTCCCTTTCCCGTGAAACATCGAGTAATGATCAATATTTTCTAAATTTGTGCCCCTCTGGACGCTTAGCTCAGTTGGTTAGAGCGTTACGTTGACATCGTAAAGGTCACTGGTTCGAATCCAGTAGCGTCCACGTCTGCCCCCAGAAAAGGCAAAGATACAAAGCCCGTCACTGTGTGATGGGCTTTTTCATACGAGGAAAACGCTATGACATTTCCATCGATCTTCCTGCCCGAGACCCACGCCGCAATGATGGCTCGTCTCGATACGCTTGCCCCCTCAACACCCCGACTATGGGGCTCCATGACCCCCGCACAGATGCTGGCCCACGTAAACGTGTCGTACGAATACACGTTCGGTGAACGCACCGACACGCCACCGTGGATCATGCGCATGATGCTCAAGATTTTTATGCGATCGCTCTTGGTAGGGGAAAAACCGTATGCCAGAAACTCGCGCACGGCACCCTCTATGGTGATGAAGGACGCAAAAGACTTTGCTGTAGAGATGAAACGCCTGAAGAACTACATGCAGCGCATCTATGATGAAGGCGAATCCGCATGGGATGGACGTAAACAGGTAACCCTGGGCGTTCTAACGTCCAAGGAGTGGAGTAACCTGTATTGGAAACATCTCGACCACCACCTACGGCAATTTGGGGTGTAGAACCTAGGTGACTTGAGAAAGCTC
The DNA here is from genome assembly GCA_035299365.1 of Candidatus Didemnitutus sp. GTDB lineage: Bacteria > Bacteroidota > Ignavibacteria > Kapaibacteriales > Kapaibacteriaceae > UBA10438. The sequence continues at coordinate 139 of DATGWS010000188.1, read as the reverse complement.
TCGGTAATCACCGATGAAGCACCGCAGTACCGTCGTTGACAGATACAGCAAGCTGGTGGATTGAGGTTCGCGTGTACCTGTCAAGTAGGGCGTCACGCAGAACGGCAAAATCGTGGTGAATAGGGCAAGGACGGTTTGC
>DATGWS010000187.1:0-7530 GCA_035299365.1 Candidatus Didemnitutus sp. | reverse complement strand
AGCGTGACCGACCGGATCTTTCAACAGCTCTTGGCAAGGGCAAGGTACAGGAACTCAAGGAGATCATCACTGAATCGCCTGTTGAGATGGTAGTCTTTGATGACGAGCTCTCCCCTGCTCAGGTTCGCAATTTGGAGGAAGAACTTGGTGTAAAGGTGCTCGACCGAAGTGGCGTGATCCTGGACATCTTTGCAGCACATGCACGTTCTGTTGAAGCGCGCACACAGGTTGAACTGGCACAACTCGAATACCTTCTGCCACGCCTTACCCGCATGTGGACGCACCTGTCGAAACAATTTGGTGGCATAGGCACGAAGGGTCCGGGCGAAACGCAGATCGAGACCGACCGACGAATGTATCGCACACGCATGCAACGCCTGCGAGAAAAACTTCGCGAGATAGATACGCAGCGTCTCGTGCAACGCAAGGGCAGAGAAGGTCTACCGCGCTATGCCCTGGTGGGCTACACAAATGCTGGCAAGTCTTCGCTTATGCGACAGATCACGCAGGCCGATGTTTTCGTACAAGACCGATTGTTTGCTACACTGGACACTACGGTCCGCAGCATTGAAATGCCGTCCGGACAACGTGCCTTGATCTCCGACACGGTTGGCTTCATCAGAAAGTTGCCCCCTCAACTCGTGGCATCATTCCGGTCCACCTTGGCAGAAACACTTGAAGCAGATGTGTTGCTTCATGTTGTTGATCTCTCTAATCCGCACTATCGAGATCATATGGCTGTGGTTGATGAAACGTTGAAGACCTTGGGCGCAGCGGATACGCCGCAGATCGTGGTCTTCAATAAGATCGACCTTATCGATGACCCACACATGATCAATGATGCTGAGGCTGACGTGCCGAACTGTGTGTTTGTCTCTGCAGAACGAGGGTTGAATATCAGCAGACTTCTCCAGCGTATGCAAGAAACGTTCGAAGAGTCTGCCATTATGCGTACCGTGCACATACCGTATGAAGACATGAAGGCTGTTGCACGGATCTATGAAGACGTTGAAGTTCTCCATCGCGAAGACACCGACACCGATATTCGCTTGTCCGTGCGAGTAGCTTCCGATAAATTGCCCTTGTTCATGTCGCGGTATCAGAAATTCATGACCGCCGACGCACCACCCACCTCCTCTCCATCGTAAAATCTATGGCGGCCATCTGGATCGTTGTGCTTGTTGTCTGTACCTATCTCATCACGATCAGTATCGTGGTGATCGGTCAGGAAGTGCACCCACTGCTTGCCCTCGTAGCTTTTGCTGCGACGGTTTATGGTGCGTACAAACTCTTTCAAGCGCGATTGACGCGATTGTGATCTACCTCCGTCCGCGCTGACCATGCTGCGTCGTTTAACTATCCGCTCCTTTGCCCTCATTGATGCGATCGATCTTGAGATCGACGCGGGAATGACGGTGCTTCTTGGCGAGACTGGCGCCGGGAAATCGATCATCATCGATGCTCTGGCTGCTGCTCTCGGCGAACGGATGTCTGCGGACTCGCTGCGGATAGGAGCCAAGAAGGCCATTGTTGAAGCAACCTTTGACACCTCGGCTCTTCCTGCCGTGCGAGCATTATTGGTAGAGAACGACCTTTTATGGGACTCTGAAGATTTGGTCTTGCGACGCGAGCTCTCAGCATCGGGTACATCACGGTGTTTTGTGAACGACACCCCAGCCCAGGTAGCAACTGTTCGTGAATTGGCCTCACACTTGATTGACTTCCACGGCCAGCACGACACACATGGCCTTCTCAATGCCACACGCCACCGCGACGTCTTGGATGCATTTGCACTAACTCAAGAAATAGCTGGAGAAATGGCCCGGGCATGGGACCTTTTCTCGGCCGCAAAGACTCGGCTAGCCGATGTCTCCGCACGCGCGCGTACAGCCGATGCAGACCGTGCTAGGCTCGTATTCATTCATGATGAGATCGCAGCCATTGACCCGGCTCTCGATGAAGATGTTCAGATCGCTGCCGACCTTTTGCGCGCTGAGTCAAGCGAACAGGTCATCGTACTTGCATCCACCGTACGCGATGTCCTCTACGCAGGTGATACGTCGGCCTACGACCTCCTTCAACAGGCACGCGAAGCACTGCGCAATCTTCTACCATTCAACACTGACTTGCATTCCACCCTCGACGATATTGAGGGGGCTCTGGTCACGTGTAAAGAAGCAGCCGCCACGGTCGCTCCGATGGCCGAGCATGAGGACTTTTCCCCTGAACGGCTCGAAGAGCTACGTCAACGTCAGGTCCTCCTTCAAAGGCTGGTTCGCAAATACGGTTCTCTCGATGCTGCAATTCAAGAACAGGAGCGAACGTCGGCAGAGTTGGATCTGTTGGAGAATCTTGATGCTGTAGTGTTGGACGCTGATGCACAAGTGTCAGCCTCTCGCACACTAGCTGACGAGGTAGCCAAACGTATTCGCAAGCTCAGATTGAAGGCCGCACCGGCTCTTTCTGCCTCGATTACTGCTGCTCTCGCTGAGATGGGAATGGCGTCAGCCTCATTTCACATTCAGATTGATGCCGACGAGCTTGGTCCACACGGAGCAGACCGCATTGAGTTCACCTTCACCAGTAATGCCGGCGAACCACTTCGCCCCCTTTCTAAAGTGGCTTCAGGAGGAGAACTCTCGCGGGTGATGTTGGGTATCAAACGTGCGTTGGCCCAACATGGTAGGATGGGGACCATGGTCTTTGATGAGATCGACACGGGGATTAGTGGTCGCGTTGCCCGCACGGTTGGCGAGGTAATGACCGATCTTGCACGCGAACAGCAAATCCTTTGCATTACCCATTTAGCCCAGATCGCCTCGTTGGCGGATCATTTTGTAAAGGTAACGAAGTCTGAGGCAGACGGGTCCACAACCGTAACGGCAGAAACCATTGAGAAAGAACAGGCACTTGTAGAGATTGCACGGCTCTTGAGTGGCGCTGAGGTTACCGACGCGTCCATTTCCGGCGCAAAAGAACTCATGCGGACGCCTGTTCAAACTCGCCCTCGCAACCGACGTTGATGTAACTTGATGCCTCATGGAGAACTTCAGAGACCCATCCAATCCGCAATACAACCAACGGTTCCTTAGTGTAGAGGAGCTGGAGGAACGCTTGCATCGTCAGGGTGATCCAATCTCGATCCCCAAGGTGCTGGATGCCTATGAGATGGCGCAAAGTGTCCATGCACACCAAGTTCGTAACGATGGCACTCCCTATTTCTACCACAGCGCTCGCACGGCGCGGATCATCATGGAAGAACTCCATGCATTTGACACCGATCTGATCATCTCGGCGTTGCTTCATGACGTACTTGAAGATTCAGACACGATCACCAAGGGTGTACTCGAGTATAACTTTGGATCCTACGTGGCCTATGTAGTGGACATGCTAACCAAGGACCTCGCCAAGGCACGCATTGACCCGGATGCCGTTGATGTTGCCCATGCCAATAGATTACGCGTTGCTAGTGAAGATTGTTTGCTAATTAAACTCTCTGCTCGGCTCGACAACATTCGGTGTCTGTCGTTCAATCTAAAGCGTAATCCTATCGTCTACATCTCAAATACCCTCGATCGTTATCTGCCCCTTGCAGATGCTACCTCCAACGTTCGGCTCCACTACCTCGCGTCCGCTATTCGCTCGGAAGCCAACACCTTCCTCGGATAGGAAATCTCCACATGGACACAACATTTCTCCTTCGATCTGCGACGGAAGCAGCACGTGCTGCTGGAGACATTCTCCGCACCGGTTTTGGCTCTTCTTTTACATCGAGATCCAAAGAAGGCAGACACAACCTTGTAACCGAATTCGACCTTCGCTGCGAAGAAACGATCATTTCGATGCTTCGACTAGCAACTCCCGATGCCGGCTTCCTTGCAGAAGAGAGCGGCCTCTCTGATTCCGATGGCACGCTTACATGGGTGATCGACCCTCTTGATGGCACGGTGAATTTTGCTCATGGCATTCCGATCTTCTGTGTTTCGATCGCCGCAACGTTCAATGGCGTTCCTGTGTGCGGCGTGATCCACAATCCTTTGCTCAACGAGACATTTACAGCAATTGCAGGTGGTGGCGCCTTTCTTAACGGAACAAAGCTTCAAGTATCTACAACATCGTCGGTGGCCGACTCCATCCTCGTCACGGGCTTTCCCTACAACGTCAACGATAATCCCCGTCAGTGCATCGAACAATTTTCAACGATCATTCGCAAGGGGCTCCCTGTTCGCCGACTCGGCAGTGCGGCACTCGACCTTGCCTACACCGCTGCCGGTAGGTTTGACGGATATTGGGAAGTGGCACTGCACGCCTGGGATATGGCAGCTGGCGTATTGATGGTTCAAGAGGCCGGCGGAACGGTGTCGCACTATGATGGCGAATCATTCCACCTTGGTCACAATAGCATCGTTGCTACAAATGGACGTATTCACAATGAACTTGTGGACATTCTTGCCACGGTGACCTCATGATCTACCACCACATGAGCGGTGCGGGTAACACCTTCCTTGTTGCTGATGGGAGAGCTCACGTACAACCTGACCTCTCGCCTGATGATGTACTCAATGCCCTAGCGAACAATCCACGCAGCGACGGTATCGACATTGAAGGAGTCCTCGTTCTTCGATCCTCAGATGCACATACATTTGCGGCAGACTATTACAATCCTGACGGATCTCATGGCATGATGTGTGGCAATGGGTCACGTTGCATCGTCCGCTTTGCCGTTGATCATGGCGTTGATGCCACCTCTACCATATCCTTTACATTGAATGGAGCCCCATACACAGCCGATGTCCTTGGCCCTGACCTCATACGCATTCACTTCTCCGCACCAAATGAGATACGAACATTTACACGTGGTGAACTGCAAGGAGTGGATCAGGCCGTGACGTATGTTGATGTGAACTCCGATCATGTGGTGATTGATGGACCGCGCGACGAGTCACGGCCTATCGTTCACGCCCTTCGTTATCATGCAGCATTCCCACGCGGCGTTAATGTGAACATGGTAGACCTCCGTCGAGACGGAACAGCCGGCATTTCTACATTTGAACGTGGGGTGGAGGCTATCACAGGTGCGTGCGGCACAGGTGCACTCAGTGCTGCCGTAGCACTATGGATGCAACGCAGGGTGAGCGATTCCGTTCACTTCATGCCACCGAGCGGACGTCCACTGATGGTACACATCGAACACAACGGCACAACGATTACTGGTCTTACGCTAGAAGGAGACGCACGATATGACAACGCTTGAACACGTTCGAACACTCTACCCTCAGATGGTGGAGATGCGCCGTCACATTCATCAGCACCCCGAACTGTCGTTCCAAGAGTTCGAAACATCAAAGTTCATCTCCCAGCAACTCACCGACATGGGCGTTGAAAACAGCATCATCGCTGCAACGGGTGTTGTTGCCCATATCGGAAGCGGAGAACGCTGTGTTGCCCTGCGAGCCGATATCGACGCACTGCCTATCACCGAGGAAACAGGCCTAGCGTACGCGTCTCAAAACCCCGGCGTGATGCATGCCTGTGGTCACGATACCCACACTACCATGCTGCTCACCGCAGCTCGCATCCTCAAGGCCAACGAATCCAACCTCAACGGCGTTGTCAAGCTCCTCTTCCAACCTGGTGAGGAAAAGACGCCCGGTGGTGCAAGCATCATGATTGAACAAGGGGCTCTGCAGAACCCAACACCGGAGATCATTTTTGGTCAGCATATCAACCCTGACGCCCCCTTTGGAGAGGTATCGTTTGTTGCCGGACCAATGATGGCGTCAGCTGATGAGCTGTATTGGACGATCAAAGGGTTTGGTGCCCATGCTGCCCAACCTCATAAGGGCAAGGACCCGATTATGGCGGCAACTGGTCTGGTGCAGCATCTTCAATCACTCGTCACCAAGAATCGCAATCCCCTCCTGCCCGGTGTGATGACCATTACAAGCATTCATGGCGGATCTGCTACAAACATCATTCCAGACGTTGTAGAGATGAAGGGAACGCTTCGATCCTTCGATGCACAATGGCGCAGGGACGCATGGACATACCTCGAAGAACAAACCCGACTGTATTGCGCGCTTCACGGATGCGAAGGATCCATTGAGATCCATAAGGGATATCCGCCCCTCGTAAATGACGCCGGCGCTGTTGAGTTTGCGCGATCTGTTGCCTCTACGATTCTCGACGCTTCTAAGATCTCGGACTTCGAACCGAAGATGTGGGCCGAAGACTTCTCGTTCTATACAGAACATATGCCCGCTTGTTTTTGGATGCTTGGCGGAAGACCTGCATCCCTCGAAACAATGCCCGGCCTTCACAATCCGCGATTCGCACCGGAAGAAGAAGCCATGATTACCGGTGCGGCTCTGCTCGTGGAATCTGCTACGCAGTATTTAAAGAGAACCTAGCGACTCGCTTGGGTCAGAACTTCAAAGATCCAATCGCCACTAGCTAAGATTCCGGCCATCACGATCAGGCCAGAAACGATCGCTAGTGGTTTAAGTGTGCTTCTAGTAACAGAGATGTCGTTGTACAACCTTGATAAAATGTATGGCAAAGCAAAAATCAACAAAGGAGCAACAGGAAGGTAGATGAGAAAACGGCTCAGGAACCAAGGCTCTACATCACCAAGTGCAATGAACATTACCTGGACGATCGTGTAACACACCAGCCCAGCCAAAAGATGTAGGCCGACCATTGATAGGAAGGTGGATATGGACTTGAGCCTAGGTCCTACCAAAGCGCTCGTTGATACAAGGAACATGGTCAAGAACATGGGGTTCTTCGCTGAACTTGGATCCAGCATTGTCAGATGATGCACACCTAGTACGATAGCAGCGTTCCCAACGGCCATTGTAAGGATGAAAACAAAGTATTGCCACGTTAGGATATACGAGCTACGCGGTTGTATCGACACCTTCATCGGTTCATCATCTGATGCCATGATAAGCCCCCTATCCTAAAACTGATAGCCAATTGAGAACTGAGAGACGTTTACGTTAACATCTCCATCCATCGGTGTTGAAATGGATGTGAGTCCACGAAGAAAACGAATATCGAATTGCAATCCAAACGCGGGTTTCCATATCAGACCAAGTGCTGCGAACCCTTGTCCATCAGTGCTAGTAGAGTTATCTGTGCTCAAGAAGTGTGTGTATTGAGGTCCAAGTTCCAGCATGAGCTTCAGTGGAAGTCCAATGCGTAAGAGGACAGGAATGTTGAGCGACGTCGTGTTTACGTCGAGGCGGTCTTCGCCTTGAATCATGGTGAATGAACGTTTGTCAACCGTTAGTTCTGCAGCAAGAGCCAGCATATCGAATACGCCAAGTTGGACGAAAGCCCCGGCCTGCCATCCAAAGTTGTCTTCACTTTCTATTCCATCAGCAAGACTGTTTGGGAAGGCGTGATTTACACCGGCCTTTACACCAAATTCAAAGAGATCTTGCGCGTGAAGTGAGATCGTTGCGAGCACAATACCACAAAGCATTGCCAGTGTCCGCATGTTCTTTTCGATGACAGTTGACCTCG
>DATGWS010000186.1:0-3666 GCA_035299365.1 Candidatus Didemnitutus sp. | reverse complement strand
AACACCTGTCCGTTCTCGCCTGCCGTCGAAACATCGTGAGCCATGGATCCGAGTTCGATGCGTTCTTTAGCGCGATTCTTGATGACTCGCTCATGAGTACATTCGTTTACTGGTCTATGGATTCCGTAATGGATCGCATTGTGCCAACCGTAACGGATGGAGTCGTGAAGACCAGCGCAGGCATCTGGGCGGATCGCACGCGACGCCCCGTGATTTGGACACATCGGTTCCCGGGTAGCGACCGCATGCTTCTTGTCTTCTTCTTGCCAACTCATGGAGTGCGATCAACTTTGCCTGCACGATATCGAACTGACTTCGACAGATTGTACGAACGATACGTACCACGGCTTCCCGCTATGATCCGAGCACCAGACATCTGGAAACCCGAATGGCAACGTCCCAACTTGGTCCTTGCAGCCGAACAGGCAGGACTGACAGCAATTGAGCCCGCAAACTCCGAACTGTGGCGTCTAGGCATTGCCGTAGGTGCGGACTCAATCGCGATCGCGTCGGCATCGCTTGATCCACACTACCGTCGAGGAGAACTCGTGAGTATCGGGGACACCATCACTATGGTCAGCACCTCGTACCGACCGTTCGTTGTTGACTCGATCAATCCCACAGCTGCGTACACCTACTCCGATACCGTGCGATTCGTGCAATCCGGCACATCCGGTCAAACTTGGAACTTTGAAATCCCCGAGGCAAGCAGCTACCGGGTTGCGGGAGTGGACGGGCAGCTACGCCTTGGTTCCATAGGTTCTTCGGGAACTACCTTGCAGTCGCTGGATACCACTTGGAGACGTCGATATCCTTTCTTCTCTACCTTAGCCTTCCGCGTGGCCTATGAACTTAGCACCACCTTCACTAGCATCGACAGTTTGCTACGCTACGAAGTTGTTGTGGGCGGCCTTCGTATACCAGTAACCAAGATCTTAGTTCCTGTTCGCGTAGTGGGACCGTACGGGCACCGGACGAAAGGAGACACAAGTCTAGTTCGTGCCGATGTGGTGTACTGGTACACCCCGTCCGATCGATTCTTCTCGTCGCTGCCGGACGGTGTGCGTCATTTCGTAGAGGAAGAATACGCGGCTATCGCTCGAATCCTAGAAGATCATCTCTCCGCCGCTGAACTCTGCGCCCTCCTCGACAAACCCTCCGCCTTCGGCCTTTGCTCGATTGGAGACACCACGCTTCGTATAGATGGCGTTGGCCCGATCCCTGCACGTGAATCGTTTACAGTCTTCTTGCAGTGTGCCTCTACTACAACAGCCTCAATTAAACTCATCAGCGATGACGGTCGTACCGTTCTAGAGCGATCGCAGATACCATTGGCGAAGGGGGCTAACCAGATCCCTGTCCAACTAGCGGGACAGAACATTCCTCAAGGGGCGTATACCGTTGTTGTCACATGTGCTGAAGGCACCAGAACGTCGAGAGTTCTTGTGGCAACGCATTAGCGTCATCCCGAGCGGAGTCGAGGGACGCCGTCCTTCCCCTTAGCTCACCCCACTCCATCTCGCTGCGCTCAATGTCGTTGCCCCTCTCTCACGCCTACGGCTAGAGAGGGGCTTCATGATGTCAAGAATTCATATGAATGATGTCGGGCCCCTCTCTAGCGAAGCGTGAGAGAGGGGCAGATGGCGAAGCCATCGGGGAGAGCTGAGGTGAACAGCGAACAGTGAACAGCGAACTGCAAACGTCCCCCCTACTCCGCACTATTCTCGCTTCTCAATGAACTCATCTTCTCGTCAATGAGATCTTGGGAAGGGGCTTTGAATTCGTCCATGAATGGAGTGATGTCTGTGAACAGGCCCGTCATTGTTTCGTTGTGGATGTACTTGGCCACTTCTTCCATGCTGCCTGTTTCGTTGTATACGCGGAGCTGACGGTCTGCGCCGGAACCATTCTCGAGAATGTGATAGACGTACTCAAGGTCTTTGCGCGAGCCAAGATCGTCCACTACGTCATCAACAAAGGCGAGGAGCTCAAGGATGAGTTCGCGCGCAGGCATCTCGCGCTGACGTCCGAAGTCGATGAGTTTGCCGTCTAAGCCGTAACGCACGGCGCGCCACTTGTTCTCCATGAGGAGACTTCTGCGGTAGGACCGGAAGGAGAGATTCTTTTCGTAGAGGGAGAAGAGCTTTGCTGCAATGGCCTGACACAACGCAGCAATGGCAATGGTTTCTTCAACGCGCATCGGAAGATCACAGATGCGAACTTCAAGAGTTGGGAAGTGTGGGTGCGGACGGATGTCCCACCAGATCTTCTTGGCGTTGTCTATGGAGCCGGTCTGAATCAGTAGCTGAACGTAGCTCTCGTATTCTCTCCAACTCGTAAAGGAGTCAGGAAGTGCAGTCCGAGGGAATCTCTCAAATACCTTCGAGCGATAACTCTTCAGTCCGCTGTTCATGCCCATCCAAAACGGTGAGTTGCTGGAGATCGCAAGCACGTGAGGCATGAAGTACCGCATCTCATTCATCAATTGGATCTGCGTTTCTCGATTTGCAATGCCAATGTGAATGTGCATGCCAAAGATCAGGAGTGAACGCGCAAGCATCTGCATGTCTTCTACCATCACCTTGTATCGCTCGTCAGGGTAGATCTCTTGGTCCTGCCAACGTGCGAACGGGTGCGTACTCGCAGCGCCTATACGAAGTCCGTTCTGTTGTGCAAGGTGGGCAACAATGGAGCGGATCTTCGTTACTTCAAACTTTGCTTCTGTTGTGTTGTTGCAAATCCCTGTGCCGATCTCCAACATCGAACCATGCATTTCCGGTTTGATGTGTTCATGGAGCAACACTCGCCCCTTACTTAAGAGCTCAAGATTGACGTGCGACTTGAGGTCGTAGGTGGTTGGGTCGAGCACCATGTACTCTTCTTCGATACCAAGCGTAAAGCTCGGGCGTTCGTAGGGATTTGCAGGATCGAAGTTGACTCCGCCGTCTTCAACAGCCATGCTAGCCTCGTAGTACGTGTGAAGCCAAGATAGGGAGACGGCCTCCCCAGTGCAACCTCCTCACCAGTGTTTCGTTGTAATATTGTCTATGGCAGAATTCAGCATCGAAGGCAATGGTCGCCTCGAAAAGACGGCGATCTACTACAACGGCGAACAGCTCGACGGGGTGAAGGAGATCTTCCTTAACCTCGATGAAAATGGGGCTTTTGACGCCATCATCATGTATATGGGCACGGATGACAAGCCATATACCAAGAACATCTTTGTGGACTACCTTGAAAACGTCCGCACCGAACCCCCGGGTTTTACGGACGATGAGGCGAGGTCCCTGTCACTCTTCACGGTAATCAGTGAAGGCGATCTGGCACAGACCACTATTCTTCGGAACAACGAAGAACAATTTGGAGTGGTAAGCGTCTATGTGCATATCAAGGCACCGAATGTCCCCCAGGGAGGGGGCTTGCGGGCGTTTTTTGGCGGACAAAAAGAGATCCCCGACCACCCGGAATTCAAGGCGGAGATCGTCTACCGCGAAGACAATGGTGATCTCACCACGGAAGGACTATTTTGATGAAACCACGTCGTACCCTTGCTGTTCTTGCTCTTGTAGTGGCCATGTTTACGATGGTTTTGCCACTCGACTCCTTGGCGCAGCGCCGGGGTGGTGGTTCGTTTGGCGGTAGCCGAGGTGGAAGCAGGAGCTTTTC
>DATGWS010000185.1:0-4189 GCA_035299365.1 Candidatus Didemnitutus sp. | reverse complement strand
CCAATCTCCTCGTGGTCTTCATGGCCCTGATGTCACTTGGACTTGGCATTGCCCTGCTCGGCACTGGTGAAGTAGTTGTTATCCGATCACAGATTACCATCATCGCCAAAAACGATCTCTGGTGGCGCTTCATTCTTGCCTACGGCTTTGCAGCAATGGCCATGACCACCGTTGCTAGTGTTGCGTTCCTGTTTTCGTCGCTCGTTGAGAACGCCATTGGACCGATCATGACCACAATGGCCATCATCATCGTGATGACCATCATCTCTGCCATCGACATCCCGATCTTCGACTACCTCCGTCCACTCTTCTTCACCAATCATATGAACGGGTGGAAATTCCTCTTCGACGATCCCGTCAACTGGACCAAGGTGAGCATCTCAGCCGGCGTCCTGCTCACGCACATCATCGGCTGTTACACGGCAACGCAGATCATCATGCGCAGAAAGGACGTTCTTACGTGACCCGTTTCCTTCTCGTCATAACGGTGCTGCTAGCCCCTTCCCTCGTCCAAGCTCGTACAGCAACAGAGCTTCTGAACGAGCTTAAGGCAAAGATGCAGCGGGTAAAGCGCTACACGGCCGAACTCTCGATCAAGGTTGATGTGCCCTTCATGAAGGTGCCTGTCTCAACAGCAACACTCACCCATGTTGCACCCGACAAAACAACGATCGACGCTCCGGGATTTGCAATGATCCCTAAGCAAGGGGCTGATATGAGCGCATTGAAACTCCTCAGCAAGGACTTTGCCGCGGTGGATATGGGAACTGAGCAATGGCAGGGTGTTGTGCTGCGCAAGATCAAGGTTCTTCCGGCTGATGAAGAGTCGGACGTAGTTGTTGCCACTCTCTGGATAGACACCACATTGATGATTGCACGCAAGGTTGTTTCAACCACCAAGAAGGCCGGTACCATCACCGCCGAACTTGTCTATGATGATGCAAGTGCCCGTGAATACGGCCTACCGAGTTACACCAAGATCATGATGGAGATCGGATCGTTTGAGATCCCAAAGTCGATGTCGGGCGACTTCAACGAATCCTCTCGCGACACCAAACCCAAGAGCGGACCGCAGAAGGCGGTGGTGGAGATATGGTATTCGAAATTCAGAATTCAGAATAGCGAGTAGCGTTCGTCACCCCGAGCGGAGTCGAGGGGAGAGAACAGAGAAAAATTCTGTAGCCCATGACGAAGTCATGGGACATGGAATAGCGCATCTATAGCGATGTTAAGAGAGTTGAGTGTATCTCATCTCTTAGCTTTGAGCCCACCCCTGTTTCGTTTGCAAAGGACTTCCATTTGGACACGGTGAGATGGATCATATCAATGATCTCTGCCGATTTCTTGAGTCCGATTGATCGTCCAACGATCAGGAGGTCTTGCTTGGTGATGTTCGTTCGTTTGCCATTCACGCTCAGGGCGTGTTGACTTACCCATTGGTGTTTGGGCTGATAGGCATGGCAAACGTCGTAGGCGGGTGCTAGTTCCCACGCGTTGTCTTTGCGTAGGAGAAAGGCAAAGTTCTTGGTATGATCATCGCAGTTGCGAGCTACAACATTGAAGACCATTCTGCGGAACATCTGTTCAGCGTCGAGATACGATAGACTCAGCTCGCGCATAGTTTGAAAGAGTTGCTCATAGCTGAAGTTGGCAACAAGATTGAAGTCGACATGTTTCATTGCGCAGAACGTCTGTACGTGGTGTTTTGTGGAGCCCCCTTCGCGATCGAAACGTTTTGTCATAAAGTGCGCTCGTCCGTTCTCTTCGAAAACTTTTGACGGCATCATGGTGATGCCACATGCAGTGGCCATGTTGTAGTATGCCATTTCAACGCGACCATATCCTTTGCTGGCACCAAGCTGGACGTTGCTTACACCATCGAGCTTGATGAGCCAATGTTCAAAACCCTTGGGTGCATTGGTTTGACCCGAGCGTACTTCTCCGGTCTTTTCATTGTAGGCTATCACAGCCTTTGGTCTAGCGCCACCGGCTGAAGTACCGATCTGCAAGATCTCACGAATGGCCTGTTCGTCTTCAGTATGGATGTCTGCAACGAATGTCTCCTTGGCAGACAACAACTGTCGAGACAGATCCACCAGACCATCGATCTCAACAGAGAACGTTCTCTTACTTTCCTTCAGCGTTGCCGGTTCAAACTCCAATGCGCCCATGCCTCGTGTACCGATGAAGCAGAGCATCTCTACCGGGTTTAAACTATCGATTGGACGTCCTTGTTGTGCAAGCCAAAGATTGATAAGCGTGTTACCATAACGGTCCGGCAAGACATCGGCGAGGAGTCCGGGAAGCCCCTTGAATGTGTCGAATGTCGGGTCAGGCTTCTTCTGCATCGATGGAAACTCAAAGCTCCTTCGTCCCTCTCTGATCGACATCTGCAACGGCGCAATATCCCACCCCTTGCGGATGAAAGACGGATCATATTCAAAACGTGCATAACCTACCTGTTCGTCCCATGCAACGGCGCCGGCCAATTCACCCCAGATCTTCACAAATGCTGTGTTCATAGATCACCACTTTGACGATGAGGGGGCGTTCGGTTTACGTGCGCGACTGCGCTGTTCCCTCTCCGCCTTTGCAAGAGCCAACGGACTTACTTGCTGTCTCACCACGAACGATTCCATCAATTGCAGCTGATTCAACACTCGCAGTACACGTATGAGTGTGGAGAGCGTAACTGATTCGCCCCTTTCCAATAAACTCAACGTTGAGCGACTGATACCCGCTGCTGCTGCAACCTCATCTTGCGTTGTATTCTGCTCAAGCCTATGATGTCGGATGAACTGTCCAATAAGTTCAGCCAGCGCATCATCACTCATGGCAAGCCATTCACTGTATGATTTACCAGTCACTAATAGACTTTCTAGACTGTTATGAATGATTTTTCATACGAATATACGGCGTTAGACTATTTTTTCTTTGGTATTGTGTAGGGGGGGGTCGTATAATTCGTCATTGGTCATCGGTCATTAGTCATTCCGTCATAGCAACGAGGTCCCTCGTCGCTCCGCTCCTCGGGATAACGCTGCTCCGCTCGTTCGTTACGATATATAGCCCCTCTCAGGATGAGAGGGGCGACGAGCGTAGCGAGTGGGGTGAGCCGAGAACAAATGCGACGAGCGTAGCGAGTGGGGTGAGCCGAGAACAAAACGAACGTCACGTTTTGCGCGTTCAATCGCACGTATGATATGTGCGTGCACCCTTCATCATCATCATTGCCGGACCCAATGGAGTTGGGAAGACGACGTTTGCACGACGGTATCTGGCGTCGATTCCGGAATGCGATGTGTTCGTGAATGCCGATGACATTGCAGAATCATTGATCGACATTCCCGCAGACGAACGTGACGTTCGAGCCGGAAGAATTACGATCAAGACAATGGATGACTTGGTGAGGCAGCGACGGTCATTTGCGATCGAGACAACTCTATCGGGTAGGAGTCTTGCACAGAGACTTTTGATGTACAGATCAAGGGGCTACTACCTTGCAATGATCTACCTCTGGATCCAAGATGTCAACACGTCGATTGCTCGCGTGCAGATGCGTATTCGAGAAGGCGGACACAGCATCGACACAGACGTTCTTCGTCGTCGGATTAAACGCAGCAAACAGAATTTTCACGAACTTTACCGAGGTCTCGTCGATGAGTGCCATCTCTACGATTGGAGTACGTATGGTTCAGCAACACGATGAAAAGATTCCACAATTGGACATACGTGAAGCACTGCTGAGTAGTGACATTGGACTACAACGAATTGGTGCTGCCGCCATCCGTGCGGCCCACGATGCACGTGATACAGCACGTAACTGTGGAACAGCAATCATTGTCACGATCAATGGCACCGTACAAGAAGTAGATCCTGATTCGCCCCTTCTTCCGGATCTCACAGAGTTGCTGGCCTTGGCGGATGAGATCGTGCCGTTGTAAAGGGTAGGGGGGCAGAATGTTCTATGGCTCATCCCCCGGCCCCTTCTCATTCTGAGAAGGGGTGCATGTTCGTGCATTTCGTCATTAGTCAAAGTTCCAATGTCATAACGTCATTGCGAGCGAAGCGAGTGTAGTCATTTCGTCATTGCAACAAGGTCCCTCGTCGCTCCGCTCCTCGGGATGACGCTGCTCCTCTCGTTCGTTACGATATATAGCCCCTCTCAGGATGAGAGGGGCGACGAGCG
>DATGWS010000184.1:0-17684 GCA_035299365.1 Candidatus Didemnitutus sp. | reverse complement strand
TTCATTCTGCCATCGAACCAGCATTTCTCCTTCATCGAGCGATGGATCATACAAGACGAGATCGGGGCGTGTAGATCGGATAAGTTGCCCCACCTCATGTATTTGCTCCGTTGAACCGACCATCACCACCGTATGGGCTGTATAGGTAAGAGCCAGGGTACGTGCCTGTTCTGCGTCTGCCTGACGTAGAACACACAATGTTCGAACCTGCATGAGAACCTCCTTTTACTGCTTTCGTGTTAAGCGATGGTCCAAGCTATGACTGTAGATGTCAGAGTACCATTACACTCTTATCAGTAGGTTTACATCGTAGTTTGTGCGCCATGGGCAATGTTTTTGCAACGTTGGGCATACTCGTCGGCTGCGGCATGATCTACCGGTTGATTCCCGGAGTACCAGATCATACCGTGGTACGCACCACAATTGGGTCGATGGTGTTGAACATCTTTGTTCCTCTGCTCACCTTTGGTGTTTTATCAACCGCTCCAATCGGCAGTGACATTTGGTCAGTGCCCTTGGTATCAATCACATCAGTTGCCGTAGGCTTTGGCCTCTCCTGGTGCACGTTCGCTGTGCTCTTTCGCGGTCGCCTCAGTCCTCCGGCAATCGGCTCGCTCATCGTAGCTTCAACATGGTGTAACGCCATGTATCTCGGGCTTCCAATCACTACGGCCGTGATCGGTGATCATGTAGGACGGGTTCCTATCCTGTTTGACTATCTCGGGATGACGCCGCTCCTCTTTACGCTCGGCACCATTGTATGCGTAGAGTATGGCACACGCGGTGTGCGCCATACAATTGGCGAGGGGTTGTTGCAAGCATTACGGATGCCGCCAACCCTGGCAGTGATCGCCGGTTTGGCAGTGAATCTTCTTCAAATTCCGCTAGCCCCCTTCCTTCTCGACGCATGTTCAACGGCAGGCAGGGTAGTTGCTCCATTGATGTTGTTTAGCATCGGACTTGCACTGCGACTTCCAAGGGTAGAGATGGTGCCGATGTTGATTCCGGTTGTACTGATTCGATGTGTGCTCGTACCGATCAGTGTTATGTGGTTAGCAACATTCATTACGCCCGACCGCGATGTATTACGTGCCACGATGTTGGAGGCCGCAATGCCAACGATGATGCTCACCATGGTTTTTGCCGATCGGTACGGACTTGATGAATCGGTCCTTGCACAGGCCATTCTCGTAACTACGATCATATCCATAGGTACACTTCCTATCGTTGCACAATGGCCGTACTGACCACCCTACATATCGCAAATGGTGATGCAGATGCACCTCGACTCCGTTCGATGGGGTATGAGCACATCCTCGTCTGGCGCGAGGCACTTGCAGACGGTCCCGTCAGTCCCCGTCCGGCAGAGCTCTTCCCACTCCGTCGGTCCTTTGTAACCACAGCCTACAGCTCCTCTGAAGACGAATATCAGCGTGTTATTGAATCAGAGTTCCACAGCATCATCAACGGCCGGTGGGATGAAGTAATCCTTCATTTCGACACAGACCTCTTTTGCTGTGTGAACTGCGTCTTCCTACTCTCTCAGCTTGGCGCTGTACCTCGGATTGTATGGGACCTCCGTACGTCGGCCATTGATCTAAGCACCATGGACCGTGCCTTTCTCGCATCGTGTTGGCGAGCCTATGCCGGCCCCGACCCAACGATCATCGAAGATCTCCTCAAACACACCCCGTCGAAACTCTCCCATATAGCAGTTGCCCTTCGGGCCCATCTCGAGCGCTTCCCCAACGTTCGTACAAAGATGGGCAGACCACAAGAACTCATCGAAGAACTCTTGGCAAGGGGGCTTACCGAACCCGAAGACCTCGTCCAGGCCTTTATAGCCCTCGACGACAATGTATACGGATGGGGCGACGCACAGATCCTGAGAGAACGCCGCTCCATTGAGACAATGCGAAGCGGCAATGCACCAATCCACATCGGCGGCGTTACACAACGAACAACGGGCCCGCACTGGCAGTGGGACCCGTTAAAAAAGCGGCTTGTGTGGTCGGAGGAATAGGCGCTAGCGAGAAATCACGAGAGGGAGGGTGTGAATGAGCGTGCCACCGCGCACAATTACCCGGTAGGCACCGACAGGCATGCTTGCGATCGGCAATTGGACTTCAATCTCATCATGTGGAAATGCTACCCGTGCAACAACCCGACCGCTGGCATCAATAATCGAGCAGTCTAGGTCTTGAGCAACTGGGTTCGTAAGTCGCAATGTCGCTGCATCATCAGTCGGCACAGGAACCACATACATTGTGGGCAGACTTCTATCATTGTTCTCATTAACTGCGGAAACAAGTGGTTGACAACCGTCAATCACAACGTCATAAATCTCGTGAACTTCCGAGGACTTCCCTGTTGAAGAGGTAAAACCTACATAGCAAGCACCGAATGGATCCAGTCGCAGCAAACTTTCGATTCCAACATCAGGAACAGTAACAATGGGCTCTGCAAGAACACCAGTTGTATCACAATAAACGCGCAACGTAGTTCCATCGAGAGCTACACGAGCATGATACACCGTTCCATCTGCCTTGAAACTTGGTGATGTTTTAAAGTTTCCTCCTAGAAAGTATGGAGCTACATGCCAAGGTCTCAAAATTCGGCCATCACCCTGCTGAACTGCAATATGACTAGTTGACGAGTCAGAGAATGCCGCGTTGAAGTATGAATCGAACTCAACAGCAACCCCATGAGGCAACTCGTTGTATCCAATACCATCACCAGGCTTACCAAGCACAACAGGGGCAGAGTTTTGGAACACGAGTGCTATGCCATCTGCGCCAGGTGATCCGTTGTCGACCTGTCCATTGTCGTTGCCATTAATGAGCCTGAATCTAAATCGAATATCAAAGCCAGCCTTAACAGGAAGCTTATTGCGCAACCAGGCGGCGCCAGACTTGAATTGCTCTGTAGACGTAAGTTCGATACGTGTACCTACGTGTTTTGCACTTCCTATCAGTCGGAAGTCTGACAGGTCCAACATCGTTGTACCTGAAATGCAAACAGTGTCTTCAAGCAACTCGATAGTTGGCGTGTTCTTTGTATCAGTTAGCCCCGAGATAGCGAAGGCACGCATGCGCCCCTCCTTTGAACGCGTGAGAATCATCTGGCCGAAACAGCGCGAAACATTCAGCGTTGGAGCCTTGATTGACCTATTGTTGGAAAGCTCTAGCCACTCGCACGATGCTGTTATGTTAGCATCATCAGAGTTGGGATCATCCACTAGCCCTGCTGCAACGAGGATTCGTTCATTGTCCCATGTGCCGGCTACATGCCATTGTCTGCCTTCGATTAGGGTTGGTCCTCGTGATACAAGACCGAATGGACTAACCACCCACGTCATTTTCGACGTCTCGAATGGGCTTTCAGCAAGAGCGCCGCTAATAACCAACACAGATCCATCTGCAAGAGTTACAAGCTTTGGCGCCACTGGTTTGTCATCAAATAGAAGATCCTTCCTCCAAGTATTCGTGGGCTTATCGTATCGGATTGATTCATATGGCCGATCTGATCCCTGCCCACCCGATCTATATCCCCAAAAGGAGGGACTGCGCCCGTCTGGGTTGATACTCACAGCGGAATTTGCAGGGCCTGGCAATTCTGCAATGGAAGCCGTCTGACGTGTTGAGATTGTGTAAATCTCTGCCGTGGAGTTGCCGTAGCCACCGAAAATTAGAACTTCATCACTTGATAAAAAGTCTGCACAATGTTGGCGTCTGGAGGACTGCATTATCCCTACGACCGACCAAGTATTCGTGCCAACATCAAATCGTTCAATAACGTTATCGCCACCATTATTAGAGTGTCCTCCAAAAACTAAGATGTCTCCATCAGGTAGAACTAGCGTTGGGAACTCGCATCTGGCATAGGTCATTTCCGGACCAGGCGTTACGTTCGCACTCGTGAGATCAACGAGCTCAGTAGTGGTAGTGGGTGACCCACCAAGAATTCCTTCGGAGTTTACGTACCCACCAATCACAATAATTTTGTCGCCATTAAGATATCTTGCAGCGTGGTGGTGTCTTCCTTGTGCAAGCTCGGCAAAGATTCTCCACTTCGTTTGCGACTGCGAAACTCCTTGAGTTAAAGAAAAGACAAGGAGCGTCTGCAGGCAAAGCAAAGAGACTCTTTTCCACGATAGTTTCATATAGAACGCCCCTCAAAAAATGAGCACCACTACATTTCCCAAACTCCTACAGCTCGCAACTCGATTGTACCCGATTGAACGTGGTAAGTTCAGAATTCTTTCCGAGATATATTTTCAAAAAATTGCTCCGAAGTTGCCAACGAACGTCCTTTCGACTCTCACGTACGGAATACGGATGCAACTTGACATTAGCGAGTTCTTACAAGCGCACCTGTATCTGTTTGGGAGCTATGAGCTTCCTACTGTGAGATTCATTCGCAATGTACTTTCTCCAGGAGATGTGGCATTCGATGTCGGCGCCCAAATTGGATACCTGACACTAGCAATGGCAACGGCCAAGAGGGGTTCGATAGAAGTGCACTCATTTGAACCAGAATCGCATAATATTGAGAAGCTACGCAAGAACATCGGGCTTAACTCAGGAGTTAATGTCACTGTTATCGAGAAGGCTGCTTCTAACGTAAATGGCATGTTGCGTCTCTATCTCAGTCAAGATCACAACTCAGGCACCCACAGTACGATCCAAAACGGATTCAACGTCTCGGACGAGTTTGTCGAGATTCCGTCTGTTACACTTGACACGTATGTTGAAGCGAATGGGATCACAAGTCTTCGTATCATTAAAATCGACGTTGAAGGTGGAGAGCTAGAGGTGATAAAGGGAGCCACACGAGTGCTACGCGACCTTCGCCCCGTCATTGTCATGGAACTCAGCGACGCTCTTCAGGAGGCGAGAGAATTCTCTACGCCTGAATTCAAGAAGTTGCTCGGGGCCGAAGGATACCGGTCATACACTATCAATGATAATGGTTCTCTCTGTCCTTCGGACGTAAATGCCCACCACGCTATGGACAATGTTGTGTTCATTCATGACAGTCAGTACAGTTGCATGGCGAGCTTTGTTGCCCCATAATGAAAGTAGCCGTAAGAATTCTTGGGCCCTTTCCTCCTCCATTTGGCGGTGTAGCCTTACATGTAATTCGTCTACTCGAAGGTCTGCGCTCACGTGGAGTAAATGCGCAAGGGTACTCATTAGGCGGTTTACCAGCCGGCATTGATTGCGTCAGGAAGCTGTCAGCTCAGTTCTTTCTATCACGCACTCTGGTGCATTACCACACAGACGAAGGGAATCATCGCTGGCTGAGATTGTTTTCGTTTTTCTGGAGAATGACACGAACGCCATACATTGTCACGGTTCACTCATTCAGAGACCGTAAAGAGTTTGCCAATCCCCGAATACTACGACAACTCGTTCGAGCCTTCAAACACGCAAAAGCGGTGATAACGATCAGCAACGAAACCTCTCTTGAACTAGAGAGGAGACTTTCGTTTCGGCACAATCACTCTAGGGTAATA
This sequence comes from Candidatus Didemnitutus sp., assembly GCA_035299365.1. Lineage (GTDB taxonomy): Bacteria > Bacteroidota > Ignavibacteria > Kapaibacteriales > Kapaibacteriaceae > UBA10438. Next base: position 12,166 of record DATGWS010000184.1, on the reverse strand, counting down.
CCATCTGCTTTACCACTAAGCATTTGGGAGCGCGATGCGCAGCTTAAAGAGTCCATTGGCTTTGATTGGCAAAGATCGCCAATTCGGATACTTGCAAATGCTGGTCGTATTGTGTCCTACAACGGCAAGGACCTGTATGGGCTGGACATTCTTCTTGAGGCGTTCGCAGGAATTTCTGACACTGACGTTGCCTTATGCCTGGCAATTGGTGGGATCGCAGATGAGAATCTTTGGAACAGCATAAAATTGAAAGCCGACCTTGATAAGCGAGTTACAGTACTACATGGTCTAGAAATGCCGCTCACACCGTTTGTGAAACATACCCACATTGTTGCACGACCGACTCGAACAGAGGGTGGTCCTTCCCTAACCTTGAGTGAAGCCCTGGAATTGGGGAAATGGGCGATCGGATCGGATTCAGTTCAAAGGCCAAGCGGCGTTGTACTTTTTCGCAATGACGATGTCGTTGATCTGAGAAGGGCCTTGAGCAAGTGCATTCTAGACGTTCGGGGTCAAGTTAAACCCCCTTTTGTTCACATAAGCAATGACACAATTGACCGCATTATGAACATATATCGGCGATTTCAATAGCAAATCTTGGCAAAAGAGCAACGGCATACAATAGGATTGGGAATAAGACGATATATTCGTAGTACTTACATCATGCACTGAATAGTTTAGGGGTCAATGTATATGAACCGTTCCTCAGCCATAGTGGCGTCGTCGCTATTTTTCGCCGCCTTTTTCCTGTCGTCGTGCTGGCGGTTTTCACCTGTAGATCCAACACCTGACTCTCCAACTTCCGACACCATTACCACCGTTGGCTTGGTTGCCTATTTCCCGTTGGATGGTAACGCGAAAGACGCGAGTGGCAATGGGTTCCATGGCGAAGAAAGGAACAACGTAACGTATGGTGAAGCACGGAACGAGTGGGCTGGCAGAGCAGCGATTTTCGATGGTAACTCGGCCTATATCCGTGTGGCAAACGCAGCTGACTCACGACTTGAAATGAAGGAGGCTTTCACACAGTCCGTTTGGGTGAAGGGGTTCCGCAAACAAGGCAAATACTCTTGGTCATACATACTGACAAAGGCCGCTCCTTTCGGCAACGGGTACTATATGAAATGGAACCACAATGGGGAGGGAATGGCTGCACTATATCTAGTGACGGGCGCCCAAGGCACCACGACTCCTTGGGATGTAGTTGGCTTACCTAACTCCGAGTTCACCGGCGCTTGGCATCACTTACTTTTCACATGGTCAAAAGAGCGTGCTCGCATGGAACTGTATGTTGACGGGATGCTAAGAGAGGTACAAGAAAACTGCCGTTATGACGGCCGTCACAGTGGCGAGGCCCTTGAAATTGGTGGATTCGCTTACACTGGGACAAATACCAACGAGCCTGTTGGATCCTTCCCGGGAGCAATCGATGATGTTCGCATCTATGATCGAGTTCTATCTAGGTCTGAAATTTCTGCACTCGCGAAAGAAGGACGTTAAGTCTCATCGGGCTAAAGCCCGACGTCATTCAGTTCTTCGTCAACACTACACACACACCGGCTGAGGTATAGATCTTCATGCCGGACATTGATATCGGCTGGTCGCTGTAACTGCCGTGTGCAAGGGCGTGCTTGACCGTATTCATCTGCAGTAGTGTGCGAGATATCTTTCCAAGCCCTTTCTTCTCTACGATGCGGTTGTTGAAGAATGGCTCTTCGTAATCACCGAAGTAGACTCGCTCACGTTCAACGAGACCAGACGCCTTTACGATACGCTCGTTAAACGAAGCCACGTCGTAGTGACGTTGGAAGAAGACGGGCTTTGATGTGAACTTCTCGCCGTAGACGTCCTGTTGGAGAAACCAATCGCGGGCGTGACCTTCGTTCAAGGGAGTTGTGAGCAGATAGATGCCGCCTGGCTTGAGCAGTCGGGCGCTCTTCTCCATAGCGACGGAATCAAGAGCCCCTTCAAAATGTTCGATCACACTGATGTTGGTGATTACGTCGAATGATTCGGGCTCGAGTTCAGCTTCGAGGAAGTCGCGGACAACCACATGAAACCGTTTCGGGTCGAGACCCAATTTCCGCGCGTATTCGTTCTGCTTCTCCACCCAATTGAACTTGTCGAGACAGGTAACGTCCCAGTTGGTTTTACTGGCTACCCACGATGGGAAGATGGACGGACCGGTGCCGATGTCGAGGTATCGAAGGGGCTTATCGAACAACGGCTGCAACTTTTCTGCCAGCAATGGCAGTTCAATGGCGCGCTCGTAGCCGAAACCCTTGATCCGATACAGAAATCGCAGTCGCTTTGCATGGGCATCGATGCTGCGAAGTAGCTCGGCATTGATGGATCTTTTCACATCGACCTCTGGATAATCACCATAAACATTCAAGCGAATTGATCGCGCAGTGTCTCAAGGATGTTGAAATTCGTGAGCTCATAATGTAGTGGTGTGATCGACGCCCATCCGTTTGCCACTACGATATCATCTGCATCCTCAAGCTCCGTTACCGTAACGAAATCTCCCGTGAGCCAGTAATACGGTTTACCGTGAGGGTCCAAACGTACATCGTATCGGTCCTTCCATTCACTGTGTCCTTGACGTGTTACTCGGAGCCCCTTGTAATCTTCTCGTGGTATGGGTGGAACGTTTACATTCAACAATGTGCCAAGCGGGAGGTCGAGGCTGAGGAGTCGGGACGCAACGTCATAGGCCACTTCTGCCGCAAGCGACATATCAGCCGATTCATCAAACGTTGCTAGTGATACGGCCATCGATGGAATGCCCATCAACGTGCCTTCTGTTGCAGCACTCACGGTGCCGGAATAGATGGCGTTGACGCTGGTGTTCGACCCGTGATTGATCCCACTAATGATCATGTCCGGACGTTGTTCCAAAAGTGTACTCACACCCAGCTTCACACAGTCAGCCGGCGTGCCGTTGATTGCCCACCCGATCACTTCGCCATCCCTAGAGAATGGTGTTGCTCGTAAGGGGCTTGCCACGGTTAGTGCATGCCCAACGGCACTTTGCTGTCTGTCCGGAGCTATCACAATAACATCTCCGAGCCGACGCATAGCATGTACTAATGCGTGTATACCTCTCGATTCGATACCGTCATCATTCGTGACAAGAATGCGCATGCAGAAGCCCCTTATCGCGTAAGATCGAGGTAGAACACAAAGGCCATAAGCATCAACAAGAGGGCGATGCCTACTTGTTGGAAACGGATCTTGATGTTGGTGGGAATCTCGCGGCGTATCACTGCTTCGATACCAACAAATACAAGGTGACCGCCATCAAGTCCAGGAAGGGGCAGAAGATTCATCACACCAAGGGAGATGGAGATAAGAGCCATGAATCGAAGGAACGCTTCGAGTCCAAGATCGGAACTGCGAGAGGCCATCTTTGCGATCTGAATCGGCCCACCAAAACTCTGCTTCACGGATACTGTACCACGGAAAACGTGCGTCACCGAGGTGCCTATCATGGCGATGGTATTGCCGGTCTCTTGAACGGCCATTCCCAACGACTCGAATACTGCAAAGGTTTCGGTCTTGCGAGGTCCAACATAGGAACCTTCCAATTGAACACCGATCGTAGAGTCGGAACCAACCGTTAGTGCTATCGGCATAGGTGTTCCATTGCGCTCAACATGCAATGTGATAGGCCGTGCAGCATGCGCACGAACGTACCGTTGGAATTGTGGCAGGGCGCGTACAGGCATGGAGTCCACTGCCAAGACAACATCGCCCTGCTTTAGCCCGGCACGCCCGGCCGGTGAAAGTGTTACAACACCGCCAAAGATGATCTTCATGTCTGATGGATAGAGCCCAAGTCCGGTACCCCCTGCCATGGATCGAACAAGATCTGAGCTCGAGAGTTGCACGGTGCGTGTTGCGCCGTTACGCTGCACTACAACCGACCTCATGCCGGTGTTGGTGGAGAGACCAAGCTGTTCGGCGCAGTCTTCCCAGGTTGCTACGGCAACTCCGTCAACAGAAACCACTTGGTCACCCGCAACAAATCCAGCCGAGGCAATCGAGGTGTTGGGATCTACCCATGAGATCGTTGTTGTCGCCATTTCTTCGTGACCGTAGAACAATGGCAGAAGCCAGAACACGGCGATTGCCAACAGGAAGTTCATGATCACCCCTGCGCTCAAGACAAAGGCCTTCTGCCAGTTCTTCTTGGAGCGGAATTCATACGGCTCTGGTGGACGTCCGGCAAAGTCCGTATCCATGGATTCATCCACCATACCCAAGATCTTCACATATCCACCAATCGGCAACGCACAGAGTCTGTAGTCTGTGCCACCATCTAGTTCCAAGTCTTCGGGAATCTTGCCGAACGAGAAACCCGTTTTGGGATTCCATCCCATCACACGCGGCCCCATACCGATGGCAAAAACATCAGCACGCATTCCCGTCCATCGTGCGGCAAGGAAGTGTCCAAGCTCGTGCACAAAAACGAGTACACCGATAACGATAATGAAGGCGATTGTTGGCTGTAAAAATTCCATGTCGATCAGTTTTTCCATTGAGTACCAATGATGTATTCGGAGGCTCTGCGACGCGATTCCGCATCAATAGAGACAACGTCGTCCAATGACGGATGAGACACGTGTTCTATGTAATTGAGCGTCCATTCAATCGTTCTTGCAATGCCGAGATACGACAGTTCTCCCGCCAAGAAGGATGCCACGGCAACCTCATTTGCGGCGTTAATTACCGCCCCTGCAGAGCCCCCTGCTGCTAGGGCCGTATAGGCTATACGAAGACACGGAAATCGGTCAAGGTCCGGTGCTTCGAACGTTAGATCCTTGATTGACGCAAGGTCCAAGCGAGGTAGGCTAAGGGGCATGCGGTTCGGGTAGGTTAACGCATATTGAATCGGGACCAACATGGTTGGGAGTCCCATCTGCGCCTTTACAGACCCATCTATGAATTCCACCATTGAGTGAACGATCGATTGCGGATGAACCACTACGTCGATCTTTTCGCCCGGCAGGTCAAAGAGCCAGCGCGCTTCGATCACCTCAAAGCCCTTGTTCATGAGCGTAGCCGAATCGATCGTGATCTTTGCGCCCATCGTCCAATTGGGATGTTTCAACGCCATGGCAGGAGTAACCGAGGTCATTTCATCTCGACTCATCGAGCGAAACGGTCCACCTGAAGCAGTAATGATAAGCCTCGAAACATCCTCTGCGCGTTCTCCAACAAGACATTGCAATACTGCGCTATGCTCAGAATCTACGGCGATCAACGTAGCGCCATGAAGTACTGCCGCGGGAACGAGTACCGCACCTGCACTCACGAGCGATTCTTTGTTGGCAAGCCCTATGACATGCCCGGCTCGAATGGCGGCCATTGTTGGCTGAACACCACTAAATCCCACCATTGCAGAGAGGACCACGTCGTTGTCAGGGTCAGCCGCCGCTGCACAGATCCCTTCGTCTCCGCATAACACGGGTCCGCTAAACGTTGGGTAGGCTTCACGGAAGCTCCGCCATGCCAATTCTTCGCGAAGAGCTACACCATAGGGCTTATAACGTTTCGCCTGCTCAACCAGATCCTGCCATCGTGTATTACAGGTAATCCAACGGAGCGAGAATCGAGAGGGGGCTCGCGCAACGATATCAAGCCCCTGTGTTCCGATGGAACCGGTCGACCCAAGGATCGTTACGTTACGGCATGCATCAATTGACATCACAGGAATTGACGTGTGATGTCCTTCGTGTTCGACCCTGCATAGCAGCGGAACTCCCCTGCTTCAATGGTATCGTCTTCACGAAGTGAAACGGACAGGAAATACGTGCGGAGCCAACGGCGCAAGGTAGACGCCTTGTTGCGCTCGATGTAATGAATGATATACGGATGTGTAGCAACGGTAACGCGCAGCCCCCAGGTCTTCGCACGATAATTCCGTAGCCAACGATCTATTCCGGCCACCGTGCTAGCCGCAGAAAGAACGCGGCCGGTGCCCATACAGAATGGGCATTCCTCACTCGTGCGCTCGGCCATACTCTGACGGATCCGCTGGCGAGTGATCTGCATGATGCCGAGTTGCGTGATCGGATAGACGATGGTCTTTGCTCTATCCCGAGACGTTTCTTTCTTCATTTCCGCAAAAAGTTTTCTGCGGTTTTCTTCTTGCTGCATGTCGATAAAGTCAACCAACACCATCCCGCCGATATCGCGCAAGCGCAGCTGCTTGGCAACTTCCTTCATTGCTTCAAAGTTCGACTTCACGGCATTTGCTTCTTGCGTGCGCTCGTTAGATGCACGCCCGGAGTTCACATCAACAACCACCATTGCTTCTGTGTGGTCGATGATGAGAGAGCCGCCACTTGGCAGTGGAACTCTGCGTGAATGCGTAAGATGGACCTCTCGTTCGATGCCATAGACATCGAACATTGGTTTGGTATCGGCAAAAAATTCAAGCTTCCCGTCTAGATGTGGCGCTGTGCGCTGCACATATGTCTTGAGGTCTCGGAACAGCTTTCTGTCATCCACTACAACCTGAGCAACATCATCCTTAAAAAGGTCGCGAATCACGCTATGTGCAACGCTTGCTTCTTGCAGCAATAACATAGGTCCCTTCGCATCCCTGATCTCCTTTTCCATCTCGCGCCAATCTTCGAGGAGCGAGGCAAAGTCCCTTCCAACATCATCATTGGTTAGGCCCGCAGCTGCAGTACGAATGATGCAGCCGATACCTTCAGGAAGGATCTCACGGGCGATGGCACGAAGGCGTTTGCGCTCCTTTACGGAGAAAATCTTGCGAGACACGCCAACATTTTCTTCGAACGGGAGGAGAACAACGTTTCGACCAGTAAGTCCGACCTTTGTTGTCACTCGCACACCCTTTTGGTGGTATGCTTCGCGTGTGACCTGCACTACCACCATCTGCTTTGCTTGCAGATTGATCGTAACCTGGCCACTGCGTTTTGTATTGAACGTTGGAAGCCGCTTGTTGGAACCGGCCTTTGACGTGCGGAGCGCTACAGCTGCCGTTTCTACGGCATGCGAGACCGGACGGTCGTCCTCGTCATCATCCGTAGACATGTCTTCCATCGTAGAGTCAACATCACTAAAATGCAGGAATGCATCCTGCTCTAGGCCAATGTCGACAAAGGCGGCATTCATCCCCTGGATGATCTTTGTGACCCGTCCAAGGTAGATATTACCTACATGATGTTCCGTATCCGGCGTCTCGGTAAAAAGCTCAACGAGCTTACCGTCCTCCGTGATCGCAATCCGGAGGTGTGAGGCCGAGGCACTAATGAGAATTCGACGTACCATTAAAAAATACAGCCAAGTTGACCGTGGCGCCTTGTACGCATGCTGACCGTTGCTTCCTTCCGGACCTGGCGGGATTGGGCTTGGTACAATCGCACGGGACTTGGCCGTGTTGTTCTCATTGCTTGAACCACAAATATACTAGGGTTTTTTGAATTCCGGCACTAAACCTTGCCAGCATTCCCAATAATCGTTTTGCAGTTCACTCGTTGTCATGGCAAATGCTGTTGGACGAGACACAAATCTCGTTTCAAACATAAATGCCATCGTCTCCTCCAATTTCACGGGCTTGAGCTCGATCTCAGTCATCCGCTTATAGGTATCAGCATCTGGCCCGTGACCGCTCATGCAGTTATGGAGGGATGATCCGCCGGGTACAAAGCCACCACCCTCTTTGGCATCATAGATACCATTGATAAGCCCCATAAACTCATTCATGAAGTTTCGGTGGAACCATGGCGGTCTAAAGGTATTCTCGGCAACCATCCACCGTGGCGGGAAGATCACAAAATCGATGTTGGCTGTTCCCGGAGTATCGGTTGGAGACGTAAGAACCGTATAGATCGACGGATCCGGATGATCGAACGTGACCGTGTTGATACATTGAAATTTTCGCAGGTCGTATTTGTACGGCGCGTAGTTACCATGCCACGCCACGACGTTCAGGGGAGAATGGTCGTAGGTCCCCTTCCAGAGATTTCCCTGGAACTTTGTGATAACCGCGAACTCCCCGGTTTTTTCCTCATACCATGCCTCAGGGATCAGGAAATCACGTGGATAGGCAAGCCCATTGGCTCCAATCGGGCCAAGATCAGGGAGTCGGAAAGGGGCTCCATAGTTCTCGATCATGTACCCACGGACCGGACCTTGTACTTCAACACGGAACTTCACACCACGCGGGATCACGCAGATCTCCTGTGGATCCACATCAACGATCCCCATTTCAGTGAGAATATGGAGCGACCCCAACTGCGGAACGATAAGCAGCTCACCATCGGCATTGTAGAAGAACGTATCCGTCATGGACGTGTTTGCCGCATACACGTGGATGGCCGACCCTGTGTGTGTTGTTAGGTCTCCACCACCGGCCATTGTTGCTATACCCTCCAACCACGTTGTTGGTTTTGTAGGAAGGGGTAAGGGGCTCCACCGCAATTGATTGGGTGTTGTCTCTACTTCGTTAAATGGTGTGGAACGGATCAGACCGTTGTCGATACGCTCATACGGCCGATGCACAACGCTCGGACGTATACGGTACATCCACGAGCGCTTATTGGCAGAACGCGGTGCAGTAAACGCCGTACCGTTGATCTGCTCCACATATAACCCCAATGGCGGCTTCTGCGGAGAGTTCTGACCTTCCGGAAGCGCCCCTTTTACGGCCTCCGTTGCTACGTCATTGCCGAAGCCACTCATGTAGCCCATTCCAGACCTCACTGATGAACAACAACGAAAAATCCGCGCGCCCAGCAGGATTCGAACCTGCGGCCCGCAGCTTAGAAGGCTGCTGCTCTATCCAACTGAGCTATGGGCGCAACGCCACGAAGTTAATGAGTTACTAGTTACCAGTTACTAGTTACCAGTTACTAGTTACCAGTTACAGAGTTACTCAGTTACTCAGTTACTAGATACTCAGTTACAGAGTTACGCTCTTCTCTAACATTCTAACATTCTAACACTCTAACTGTCTAACTCGGCACTATCTCAAACGAGCTCAGAGCTTCATCAATAACCAGGCGCACAGGGCCGTGAGGGGTTGGAAGGAGATCTGGGTCTCCAAACTCGCCACCGGAGAGGAATTGGGACTCCCGGCGGATATCGGACAGCCATGCATAGAGGTCCGCGGACACGGCAACCTCGTGGGGTGCCTGGCCGTGTTCATCTACATATCGTTCGATGGAGGTCATCAGCTCCTCGAAAGCATCAAACCATTCCATATGAGCCTCACTTTCAGGGTCTGTCCGTTTCCTTTGATAACAGGAAAAGTCGTGCCAAAGTTACAGTTGGGGATAAATATTATTCCGTATTTTGGCTGTCTTCCACGGGCCCCAACTTTGTTGCACTATCCCTAATAGGGTCAACACGATGGCGGAGGGCCGCGCCAACGGGTTGACAAGGAGTTCACATTATGTCGGAACAAACATCCGGAACAGCTGAAGACATCTCCATGGAGACGGTCGCCGCTGCATCGGAACAACCAGCACCAACAGTCATCGGAGAACGCTCAACCAAGCGCTCGGCAATTGCCGCGCTCCTCGGCGGAGAACTCGACGGGTCTGCAATGAATGACGCAGCTTTCCTGCAGCTGTTTGACACAAAGGTGTCTACGCTCAAGGCTGACGATCTCGTTCACGGTACCGTTGTCTCTGTAACGAAGGACGAGATCCTCGTAGACATCGGCTTCAAATCTTTGGGCGTAGTACCCCGTGCTGAATTCGTAGGTGCCGAGCTTCTCGCACCGGGCGAAACAGTAGACGTCTTTGTTGAGAAGATCGAAGATGGCGAAGGCAGATTGATGCTCAGCCGTCGTCGAGCAGACTTCATGAAGACATGGGATGAGATCCTCAAGCTTGCTGAAACACAAACTGTCACACCGGTTCGCATCCTTCGTCGCATCAAGGGCGGTATGGTTGTAGATCTTCTTGGCATTGAAGCGTTTCTTCCCGGCTCACAGATCGATGTTCGCCCTGTTCGCGACTTCGACGCATGGGTTGGTCGCACGATCGACGTACGCGTTGTAAAGGTCAATCATCCAAGCGAAAACGTTGTTGTCTCCCACAAGGTCCTGCTCGAAGAGCAACTCACGGAACAACGCGGCAAGATCCTCGAATTGCTCGAAAAGGGTCTCGTTCTCGAAGGCACTGTTAAGGCAATCTCAGACTTCGGTGTGTTCGTAGACCTTGGCGGTGTAGACGGTCTTGTTCACATCACAGACCTTTCGTGGGGCCGCGTAGCTCACCCAAGCGAGATCGTACAGCTCGATCAACAGGTCAAGGTTGTAGTTCTCGATTTCGACGAGAACCGCAAGCGTATCTCCCTGGGCATGAAGCAACTCACATCGCACCCATGGGATCAGATCGGCGAGAAATACGAGCCGGGAACAAAGGTTCGCGGCAAGGTTGTGTCCCTTACAGACTACGGTGCATTCATCGAGATCGAAAAGGGTGTAGAAGGACTCATCCACATCAGCGAAATGAGCTGGACGCAACACGTCAAGCATCCTTCGCAAGTGGTTTCGCTTGGTCAAATGGTTGACGCTGTTGTTCTCAATATCGATAAGGGCGATCGCAAGCTTGCCCTTGGCATGAAGCAACTCGAGCCTGATCCATGGAATGACCTGATGGCCAAGTATCCTATCGGATCTGTCCATAAGGGCGACGTACGCAACCTGACAAACTTTGGCGTCTTCATCGAACTCGAACCAGGTGTTGATGGTCTCGTACACATCAGCGATCTCTCGTGGACAAAGAAGATCCGTCACCCAGGTGAGTTCGTGAAGAAGGGCGACAACATTCAAGTTGTTGTACTTGCCGTTGATAACGAACATCGCCGCATCTCCCTTGGTCACAAGCAGATCAGCGAAAATCCATGGGATGTCTTCGAAGGCGAATTCGGTGTTGGCACAGAAACAGAAGGCAAGATCGTTCGCCTTATCGATAAGGGCGTGATCGTGGAAATGCCGCAAGGCGTTGATGGCTTCGTCCCTGTTTCCCAACTCTCATTCGCCCCTGTCCGCGTCATCGCAGACTTCTTCAATGTTGGAGACAATCTCCCGCTGAAGGTTGTTGAGTTTGACAAGGAACAGAAGAAGATCGTTCTTTCTGTTGTTGAATACCTGCGCGCCCGCGGCGACGAAGAAGTGGCGAAATACAACGCCAACCACCCCGTCCCGAACGCAGATAAGTACAACGCAGATGGTTCGGCAAACGCTAACACAACGATCGAAGATCTGGAAGACAGCGAACCGATCGCCGAATAACCACACACACCATGCACAAATGTGCAGTCAAACGAAGGCCCGCCATTGGCGGGCCTTTTTTTATGTTACCACTATGGATCTAAAACCGATTCTCGACGAGTTGTTCGCTATGACGTTCCATGCCGGCATCAAACCCGGTCTGGAACGCATCGCAGACCTTTGCACACACCTCAACGAACCACATCTTCGCTACCCCGTCATCCACGTAGCAGGGACAAACGGCAAGGGTTCTACGTGCTCCATGTTGGCATCTATACTCACACATGCCGGGTACAAGGTAGGCCTCTATACATCTCCGCACATTCGCACATTCAATGAACGTATCCGCATCAATGGTGCGATGATCTCAGACAACGATGTGGTGCGTTTGGCTCGCCCCCTCATGGATAGAGCTAAGTCGATAGGGGGCACGTTCTTTGAAGTGACCACGGCGATGGCCTTCCAATACTTTGCGGAACACAGAGTTGAAGTTGCCATCATCGAAACCGGACTAGGTGGACGGCTAGATGCAACAAACATCGTTCAGCCGTTCTTGAGCATCATCACGCAGATCGATATTGACCACACGGAATTTCTGGGCACCAGCCTTCCACAAATTGCCGGCGAAAAGGCCGGCATCATCAAGAACGGGGCTCCTGTTGTTGTTGGGCATCGTTCGGGCTCTGATATGTCTGGCAGACCACTTCCGGACATTCGGGACGTTTTCACTCGCAAGGCTGAGGCCGTACACACATCCGCTTCTTTTGCCGAAGACACGATCTATGTGGAGATGGACTCCATTCATCCGGATCTGACGATGACGGTAAGTGTTACAAATGATGCTGACCGCAGATACTACACAACAGATCTTTGTGGCGAACACCAAACACGAAACATTGCAAC
>DATGWS010000183.1:0-3494 GCA_035299365.1 Candidatus Didemnitutus sp. | reverse complement strand
CCGGGACGTTACAAAGCCAGTAACGTTGAATGCCGAGTATGGCGGACAGATGGTTGACTTCTATGGAAACGTGAAGGCAGGATTCGAACTCACAGGCTCACTAAACCGCAAAGATTTCGGTCTGTCCTGGAACGGTGTTACTGAAGCTGGTGGTATCGTTGTATCAGACAACGTGAAGCTCATTCTCAACGTTCAACTTCAAAAGCTTGTTGCAGAAAACATCGTCGCCTAACAACTACGGATCACACACCATGAAACGCTCAGTCCGCCTCATCACGAACTCGCACATGACCGGCGTTGGCCCGCTGGTGGTGGCTCAACCACTTCCAACAGCTGCGCTGCGCATCGCGGATCCATTCTTGCTTCTTCACCACGCAGGACCGCAAACATTTGAGGCGGGCGCCACAGCGCATCGTATCGATCCGCATCCACATCGCGGATTTGAGCCCGTAACATTCGTCTACCGAGGGAGCGTGCTGCACCGCGACTCCCTCGGCAACGAAGGCACGATAGGCGCGGGCGAAGTGCAGTGGATCACCAGCGGCAGCGGAATTGTCCATAGTGAAGGTCCTACAGCAGATCTCCAAGAGTCAGGGGGCGAACTAGAACTCATACAACTCTGGGTGAATCTCCCCGCTGCAAAGAAACTGATCGATCCAGCGTACCAAGAGCTGCATACAGAGGACATTCCTCGAGTAACGCTTCTCAACGGTGCGCTCACGCTCAACGTGGTAGCGGGTAACTATGAGTCCGTATCTGGTCCAGCATCCACCCATAGCCCCCTTATCACGGCAATGGGTCACTTTTCCGCAGGTGCCAGCGGCTCCATCCCATCATCATCACACGAGCAAGTCCTGCTGTATGTGCTCAATGGGTCGGTAAAGATCAATGGGGAACACACTGTAGACCGTCATCACCTTGTTGCGTTCGGTAGCGAAGGGGACTCGATCGAGATTGAAACGATTACAGACGGCTCCCTGCTGTTCCTTGCAGGAGATCCGTTGAATGAACCCGTTGCCATGTACGGTCCGTTTGTTATGAACACGGACGATGAACTCCGCGCGGCCTTCAGAGATTATGCGGGTGGGAAGATGGGGACGTTGAGTGAATAGCGAATAGCGAACAGCGAACAGAGAACAAAGAACAGCGAACAGAGAATGTGGAGTAGCCCACGACGTAGTCGTGGGTGGGGCTATAAAAGCGTCTCAGTGAATGAGCAATGGCATAGTACGTTCTACGGTGCCGATTAGGGCACGCAGGATGTACGAACCGGGCGCGAGATGGTGGACATCGATTGTACACTCACGATCGATGGTGGTGGTGGCAGTGAGAATAGACTGCCCCATAACATTGTAGATCTCGATGGTTGTGATGTGCGAGCGACTGTCATCGAGACGGAGGGTGAGAAATTCACTAGCAGGATGTGGTGTAACAGTAAGAGCGCCGATCCCATTGAATACAACGGAGCGGATGTTGCGAGTAGCGCATACATCGTCGATCGTAAGTGAGCCGTCGTCGTACTCCACAAGGCTTTCCTGACCTGTCCAGATAAAGCCGGGTGTGCGGCTAAAGAGGAGATCCGTGCGGGTAGACTGAGAGAGTAGTGTTGTGACGGGGATCAACGCAAGTGTATCAGAACCATCCCAGCGCCCAACGATGTTTGTAACTGCTTGGTCGTTTACGTATTGTACATCCCACGAAGCTCGCGCATCTTGTCCTGAGGAAACGGCAAGATCTTTTGCGTTCCATGAAATGGAAATGCGAAACTCATCTAAGAGAATGCTGTCGATCTGTGGACGCCGTACAAGCAGGACGGGAACCGTGTCCAGAACGCCAATGCCCGATGTGATATCTGGCATCGCAATTCCAGTGATTGCTGTTGCTTCGGCCTGTAACACCGTAGTAAGTGTGCCAAGACACGGAGCATCAACAGTTACGACCACACTATCCATATGTGTCCCATACTTCTGCAGTACCTCTACATCAACGAGGAGTTGTTGTCCGGGCATGAGTGTACACGGAACTGGAGGAACGATTGCTAGGATTGTAAAGGGGGCTTGCGGTGCTGCAACCGAACTAATATGTATGTCGGTTGTTCCTGTATTGCTATAGACGGACCTCATGGTCTGGCGCCGGCCGATGGTTCCTTCGGTAAAGGCCAGCGTAGGTGTACCGTCCGCCGAGACATTTACCGCATTGCCTCGAATACGAATCACAACGCTTGTATCGCATGGCTGCAGGCGAATGGTCAAAACAATCTCATAAGGGCCCACCTGAGTTGGTGTTACGTTTACGCGAATTGTTCTGCGCCCAACGAATTGTGTGCCCGGTGTAACGTCTGTAGTTGCCGAACCGGTGACCGACACGCCTGAAACTTCCCACGTTGTGGTGTCTGCAGACGTAAGCTCAACGTCAACTTCTGCCCGAGAATTCTGACAAAGGATCAACGTGTTCACATCAACAAATGGTGTTGCGGAGATCCTGGGAGAACTAATCTTCCCATCAATTTCTACCCATTGAGTATCAACACATGCCCCATCTCGTACTACAAACCCTAACCTCCCGGAAGACGTTGTTGACGAGGGGATCCACTGAATGGGGAGCATGATGTCTATGTTCGGTCGGGTTATGAATTGTTTTGCAAAGTTCAAACGCACGGCACCTTGTTCGATGATATCCACAACGTCAAAAGCATCCCATCCCGTTGACAAAAAACGAACGTTGATCGTGGAATCTCGCGCAACAAAGGAGCATCCGGTTTGCTCCGGCATGTCTATCCGCGATGGCGTTATTGTGATGATCCGATCATTACGTTCCACAACGATGAATGCTGTTATAGCGGTGTCGCATGGAGTTATCCCAACATCGATGCGGACTGACGTAACCGGACTGTTCGTAGGAAGATTTACGGCAACGGGGATCCGATATCGCTCGCCTGGTTTTAGTACTACCATGCCGGGGAAGGTAATGGTAGCATTTGAGGACGGTGAGGTAATGGACCGAATGGTGGCGTCAGTATTGGAATTGTTGAAGAGCCATAGAGCCGTGTCCATCATTGACGTACAGGACGGTGCCGTAAGGGTCACGTCAGGGAAGCCGAACTTCCACCCTGTCGACACTGCTACTACGACGGTGTCGAATTCCACACATCCAAGATCATTACGAACGGAAACGATGTAGGACTCGGAGACTGTTGCAATGATCGAGAGAACTGGTTGCGTGCTGAGCAATATTCCACCTCGTGTACGCCACTCAAGTCGAGTTGGAGTTCCGGTTACAACGGCCGTAAACGTCAATGGCGTACCAGGACACACAACGGTGTCGCGCGGTGCCTGCACATCAAGAGGAGGAACTGAACCGATGTTCTCCGGAACACTATACCCAAACGCACTCTGTCCATCATCTCCCGGAAGTGCCAAGTATGACTGGTTCGCCGGGCTTGTTTGATTGAGATTTCTGCCATTGGTTCCTGCCGTAAGTGAAAAGGCAAGTCC
>DATGWS010000182.1:0-5877 GCA_035299365.1 Candidatus Didemnitutus sp. | reverse complement strand
TGGCGGAATGGAGATCCGGACATTTTGCACGATCCTATCCGCAGACGTTTGTTGCTGCCGACGTTTCTCGCTCCCGCATCCGCTCCTCAGCATTTGGCGTCTCGTTTGTTGACCCGGCAAATCTCTATCACCAATTGCAGCGCTCGATGAAATACGTCATCGTTGTGGTGCTGCTCACCTTTGCCCTCTTCTTTACCCTCGAGGTGGTAAGCAGGCGTAGAATCCATCCAATGCAATACTTGCTCGTTGGGTTAGCATTGTTGGTCTTCTATCTCCTGCTCACAGCCTTCAGCGAGGTCATCCGCTTTGATACGGCCTATGTTTGTGCGGCTGCCGCAGTTACCGCACTCGTAACCGTCTACATGCGGTCCGTAACCAAAACCCTCGTTCACACAGCCATCGTAGGGGGCTTGCTGGCCACGCTCTATGTCTTCATCTACGTGATGCTACAGGCCGAGACGTATTCCCTTCTCATCGGTTCCATTGGTATGTTCGTTGCCATAGCCACGTTGATGTTCACTACGCGCAACATCGATTGGTATTCGTATGGCAATCAATCCACATAAGTTGTTCATCGGAAGTAGTCTCATGCTGTCATCTCCTGCACGTCCACTCGCGATACTCGTCCTGTGCCTCCTCTTTGTCTTTTCGTCCTTTCGCCTTCTCGCCTCCTCGGAAACTCAGATCTTCACCTATCCTAATGGACTGAAGCTCTACGTGGCCGTGGACAAGACTAAACCGCGTGTGCAGAGCATCATCGCCGTTCATGCAGGTAGCAAGAACGATCCGTCGGATGCAACGGGGCTGGCCCATTACCTGGAGCATATGCTCTTCAAGGGGACGGATCGTTTGGGCACGGTTGATCCCAAGGCGGAACTTCCGTTGATCGCCAAGATCGAGGAGTTGTTTGAGAGGTATCGGGCCACTTCCGACACGGTACAGCGAGCGATGATGTACCGGATGATCGATTCCATCAGCGGCGTAGCCGCTCGTCTGGCTGTGCCGAATGAGTACGATAAACTTTGTCAGTCCCTAGGTTGTGAAGGCACGAATGCGTTTACAACCACTGACGTAACGGCCTATCTCAATGATGTGCCGTCCAACCGACTCGACGCGTATTATACTCTTGAAGTTGAGCGCTTCCGTGCTCCTGTCCTCCGACTCTTCCATACGGAACTTGAAGCTGTTTACGAAGAGAAGAACGGTTCGCTTGATGAGGACTACTCACTAGCGTACGATACGTTGTTAGCTGCATTGTTCCCTACCCATCCGTATGGAACGCAAAGCACGCTGGGGACAACGCAGCACCTGAAGAATCCGTCGATGAAGCGTATACGAGAGTATTACGACGCGTATTATCAACCGTCAAACATGGTCATCATCCTCGCCGGAGATGTTGATCCAGTGGCCGCGCAACGATTGGTAGAAAGAACATTTGGCAGCCTCCCGTCAAAGCCTGCTCCGGCATTCAAGAAGGGCTCCTTGCCCCCTATCAACAAGCCGATAGAGAAAACGGTAATGGGTCCGGATGCTGAGTGGGTGCAGATCGCATTTCGTTGGCCGGGAATGGGTCACCCCGATATCCCAGCGTTGCAGATGATGGATATGATTCTCTCCAATAGCAAGGCCGGACTCATCGATATCAATCTTCGTCAGGCACAAAAGGTACTGTCAGCTACGTCCACACAAGATCTCATGGCAGATCATTGCTACAACGATCTCTCAGGTAAGCCACTGCCCGGACAAACTCTCGAGGAAGTACGATCACTCTTACTGTCGCAAATAGATCTCGTTAAAAAGGGGGCGTTCGAGGATTGGCTCATCGATGCCTGTGTTCGGGATATGCGTATGAGGCGCATACGAGAACTCGAGACGTATCAAGGAAAGGCATTCTATATCCTCGGTGCTCTATCGTATAACTTACCGTACGAGGAGTACATCAAGGACCTCGATCAACTTGCAGCTGTCACAAAAGAAGAGGTGATCAGAGTTGCCAACACGTATTACGGTAACAACTACGTTACTGTATTCAAACGGACAGGTGAACGAACAGACATTGAGTCGGTGGTGAAGCCGGAGATCACGCCTGTTGATCTCAACCGCGACACTACAACCGCGTTTGCCGAGTCGGTCTTGTCCATGCCTTTTCAAGATCTTACACCAGTGTTCTTTGACCTTCAGCGCGATATCGATCGTGCGTCTGTACGAAAGGATATACCGCTCCTTGCTGTGCGTAACACAGAGAACCAGCTCTATGATCTTACCTTTCTCATCAAGAACGGCACCAAGAACGACCGCTATCTCAGATTTGCGTTGGACTACCTCCGCTATCTCTCTACGCCAACACGGTCCAATGAACAACTCGCTAAGGACCAGTTCAAACTAGGAATGTCCTTTGCACCCTTCTGCACCGACCGCATGGCCTACATAACGTTGACGGGTCTTGATGAGACATTTGATGAAAGTGTGTCATTGATGGAGTCCATCATATCAGAATGTGTTGCCAACGAAGAAGCTCTTGCATCATTCAAGGAGCGAACAAAGAAGAGTCGTCGTGATGCCCTCAAAGACAAGAGCACCATTCTGTACAGGGGGCTTATGCCTTATGTACTCAATGGGAAGTTGAATTCAACGACCAATGCACTTACAGATGCAGAGATCGACGCAGTAACGTCAGCTGATCTCATCCGCCGTATCAAGGATCTACTCTCCTACCCCCATGAGATCCTCTATTATGGTCCACGCACAGCAGGAGATGCAGCCCGAATCGTACGCGAGAGACACACTGCTCCAACAACATTGCGTCAAGAACCGCCCCTTACCGCATGGCCAACAATGCCACTAGACAGACCGGAGGTAATTGTTGTTCATCACGACATGGTACAGGCAGAAGTTTTTCTGTATGGTCGATCACTCCCACGATATGATACAACATCACTGGCCATCTCTCAGTTGTTTGGCGCCTACTTTGACGGTGGCATGGGGACCATTGTGTTTCAAACATTGCGAGAATCAAAGGCACTTGCCTACAGTACCGGTTCATACCTTCAGACTCCGGTAGACACAACACAGCCCTACGTTATGACGGGTTATATCGGCACACAGTCGGACAAACTCATCGAAGCTATTGATGGTCTGCGCGAGTTACTTCACACGCTACCTTCCATACCATCCAGCATGGAGAATGCGCGGAGTTCTGTGAAGCAGTCCATTGCATCAGACCGTATCGTGCGTGATGACATTCTGTGGAACGATGTATCTGCCCGATACTACGGCTACAAAACCGATCAGAGAAGGGGCACCTATACATCCATCGATTCCTTTACCATGGACGATCTGCAGGCCTTCTATAGCAAGTCCGTAAAGGACAGGTGCAAGGTGATCGCCATCCTCGCCGATACATCCAAGATCGATATGAAGGCACTGGAGAAGTATGGTCCGGTGCGAGTGGTGCAGAAGTCGGAACTGTTTCCGTACAGCGAGTAAGCCTACCGAACCAACACGCCCTGTAATCGAAGGATCTCAGTGATCGCCAATCGTTTCTCGTACTCGAGTCGGGCAACGTTCTGGCCATTTTCTAGGAGAGAGAGAAGTGACTGACGAACCTCTAATGGGGTGACGGTGCCGATGCGGAGCTTTTCTATGGCAACACTAGCATTCTTCTCAGCGGCAATCAATGTCTGACGTTGGATCACAAGGAGCTCTTCGATCCCACGATAGGTGCGCAGGACACGATCTGCTTGCCCCCTGAGATCGTTCTTTACAGCATCAATAGAAATACGTGCACGCTCTTCGTCTATACGGGCAAGTTCCCGATCGTAGGCATCACTCATGCCATTGAAGATGTTCCATTGGAACGTTGCGCCGAAATAGGCACCATTCGAACGGTTCTCAAGAAGAAAGCCGGCTTCGGAGGTATTGCGCGTGATCTGATACGCACCCAAAACACCGATACGAGGATAGAACGTTGAGGTGATCTCTGAAACGTGAGCCGATGCAGATGCAAGTGCGTATTGCGTGGCCAGGACGTCGGGGTTTGTTGCATCAATGGATGCGTAGACCTCGTTGCGAGTTGGAACGGCTGGCATGGAGATCACGGGGTCGACGTCGAATGCGGTCTCTGCGTCGCGACCCAACAACGTGTTGAGCGTGACCTTTGCGTTTTCGAATTCGATGCGTGTGCGGATCACAACCGACTGAGCATTGTTTCGATCGATCTCTGCCTGACCCAACTCTACTCCGCTTATCGACCCTGCATCATACCGGTTCTTCTCAATGGCATATCGCTCAACGGCAAGCTTGTAGGCAGAGTCCGCCGTTACGAGAAACTGTTTGTTCGCAACGATGGCACTGTAGGCCGTGATCACATCGGCAATGATAAAGGCCATCTTGCTCTGGACGATGGAAAGTCCGCGCTTCTCACTCGCATTCAATCGATCTGCCTGCGCAAACATCTTCAACCCATCAAACACCGTCCAGTTTACGATCACCGCAGCGTTCATGTTCGAATACCCTGCGGCGTCACGCGAGATCGTGCTGCCGCTCGACAACACCTGAGTAAGAGTGTTTGCGCCGTTTGTGTAGGTGCCGGCAATTCCTGCTGTAGGAAGAAAACCCGTGATCGACTGCTTGCCCGTTGTTCGTGCTTGAAGTGAGTCCTGACGTATCAATGCAACATCATAACTCTTGGAGAGAGCGAGACTGATGGCTTGGTCGAGAGTAAGGGGCTGTCCTTTTGCCGAATATGACGGTATGACGGATATGACGGTTATGACCGATATGACGGTTATGACTTTTGCCAATCGTGTACGTTTGATGCGGGAGAACACAACGTAGAGGGCGGGGATGATGTAGAGTGTGAGGAACGTTGCAAGGAACATGCCGCCAACTACTACCACACCCATGCCTACTCTGCTCTCCGATGCGGCGCCGAGGGAGAAGGCTATCGGCACAGAACCAAGGATCGTGGCGAGCGACGTCATGAGGATTGGACGGAAACGGAGGGCTGCGGCTTCAAGAGCTGCTTCTCGCCATGAAAGTCCATCGGCCCGACGTTGATTGGCGAACTCTACGATGAGGATGCCGTTCTTCGTAACCAGACCGATGAGAACAATACCGCCGATTTGCGAGAAGATGTTGAGTGTGTCTCCTGTGATCCACAAGGACAACACAGCGCCGGAGAGAGCAAGGGGCACGGTGAGCATAATGGTCACGGGATCTACCCAACTCTCGAATTGCGCGGCAAGAATGAGATACACCAAGACGAGCGCAAGCATAAAGGCAAAGAGAAGGCTCGATGAGCTTTCTGCGAAGTCGCGCGAGGCACCGGTGAGCGATGTGCCAAAGCGTGCATCAAGCGTCTCCTTTGCAATGGCGTCCATGGCAGCGATACCATCGGCAATGGTCTTTCCTGGTGCAAGTCCGGCGCTTACGGTTGCGCTTGCTGAACGATTGTTGCGGTAGAGTTGTGGAGGAATACTCTGCTCGCGTAAGAGCACAAGGTCCGCTAGCGGAACCAGCTCGCCCCCTGACGTACGAACCTGAACCATTCGCAATGCGTCGGGTGTGCTGCGAGAGGCACGCTCTAACTCACCGATGATCTGGTATTGTTTCCCGTCACGGATGAGATAGCCAAAACGTTGACCAGAGAATCCTGACTGCAGTGCATTGGCAATATCGAGCACACTCACACCAAGCTCACGAGCACGAGCACGATCGATCTCGATTGCCACCTCGGGTTTGGTGAACTTGAGATTCACATCTACTACGGAGAACGTTGGGTCCTTGGATGCTCGGTCAAGGAAGGTTGGAAGCACTTCTCGCAACTCTTCTAACTCAGCAGCTTGGAGGACATACTGCACGGGGAGACCGGCACGA
>DATGWS010000181.1:0-4586 GCA_035299365.1 Candidatus Didemnitutus sp. | reverse complement strand
TGTTATGAACGTTACCGACCAAACGTCTGACGTTGAAGAAGATCCAACCCTCACGTCGATGCTTGTCTCTCCGCAGCCGGCAGGTGACCAGGTGCGCGTGCAAAACGCCCTTATTACTACCGACGCCACTGTAGAACTCGTTGATATGCAAGGGGCTTCTGTCTTCACAAGCATGGTGCCCGTCTCCGGCAATGGTCTCGATAGTGTTCTCGACCTGAGCACGGTGCCTTCCGGTGCATACATCTTGGTAGTAAAGGCACCGATGAAGAGCGTGGCAGTACCGGTTGTAAAGCGCTGAGACGTGTTAGTAGTTCAATGACGATTCAACAGCTGTAGCCTTTGTTGGCGATGCCGCTCCAAGCCAGGCTTCAATCCCGGCAGATCGTACGGCATCGAATGGCGAAGGAGCGATATGAGCACCAAGCTTCGCGATGAGTTCCTCGCGAAGCTTGGTGCGTTCGCGTGGAAGCCGAGCATCAGCCAGCCTGCGGAAATAGCTCAACGTTGCATCAAGCCGAGCACTGCGCATTGTTCGGTTAGACGCAAGTCTGGTAAGTGAACGAACCGTGGAACGGATAGCAGCATTATCCCCGTCATCAGCAGCCATGCGTAACTGAAGCAGGCGTGCGGCAATGTGAAGATCCGTGCGAACTGCATCATCTTCAGAGAACACATGGCGTAACCATACGCCGGCTTCGCGCAGTTGGCCTCCATCAACGCAGATGCGAGCAGCGAGAAACGATGCAGAGATTCGTGACTGGTCGGGTATCTGATCGTAAAGAGCCTTGAATCGCTCCTTGAGGTAGGAGAGTCGTTCCATTACGCGTGTTCGATCGCCCGTTACCACTGCGAATCCCAACTCCGTTGTCATGGCGCGATAGAATCGTTTCACGTCGATGTTCCGAGTTGGCTTGCCCCCTTCAGGATCCCAAAGTCTGTCAGCATGCAGGAGGTACTGATCTATCCGACCTGCATCGATGGCGCGCTGCATAAAGGTGTGAAGAATACCGAGTTCGAGGTCCGGGCGAGCACGAGATAGTTCCGTGTCTCGGTCTACTAGCTCCAGGAGGTGCTGTGCATGTTCGAACGAGCGCTGTGGATCGCCCCCTGCAAATCCATACCAGTTGGACAGAATGAGGTGGAAGTTGAATTGTGCCGGACGAGCAATTGCCGTAGAAGGGCTTTGTAGTAGGGGGTGCTGTGGAAGATTGCGAAGCCATTCATCGCCTGAATGATCGCCGGCCGATCTGCGGATCAGGTTGAATTGGAGGAGATTTCCCAGTTCCTCGTAGTCCACGGTGTTGCGAGCCAAGGAAAGAACGTGTGTTTGTTCATCGCTCAGAGTGTCCTGTGTGGCAGAGCCATCTGGACGTTGCATCACAATGCCGCGATAGTTTTTCTCCCACGAGATCGCCTTAAGCCAGAACGTGTATTCATCGTGTGAACGGGCGAGTTCTTTGGCCTTTGTGATGCGTTTCATGGCCTGATCATAGAGCGCCTTTTCCCACAGAAAATCTGCGTCGAGAAAGAGTTCCATGATCTCGCGCTCAGTGGACTTTGATGCATGATACGCGCGCATTGCCTCGAGAATCTGTTGATAGAGATGATTCTTTACTGCAGAGAGCCGTCGAAGTATGTCGGTTCCAGCGAGCTTCTCCTTGAGCACCTCGTCGCTATAGCGATCCATAGACTCAAGAGCGTCAAAAAGACGCAGGTATTCGATCTCTTCGCCGATCATATGGCGAGAGCAGTAGCGCTTCACGTAGCCCTTTTCATTTCGGTCGAGGGACGTGATCAGTTTGTAAAGTGCATCCGATCCGCGTTTTGGCATGGTCAGGGAGGGGGCTTGTTTCGACGTAGGAGAATGCTGCAAAAATGGTCTTAACAGACCGAACATCATTGCGTCAATGCCTTTACCTCATAACAAAACTCATGTTCAAGGATCAACAATGCGACTCTTTCTTATTCTCCTCGGTTTTCTGCTTGCCCTTGCCCAAGCCTTTTCCCTTCCATCAGACCCCAAACAGGTCAACAACCAGGCTGGGATCCTCATTGCCCAGCTGCCTTACGTTGATCTTGGAGCTGTGCGAGTTGGTCAGACGCGAGACACGCTCATTGAGCGCGCCTTTACCAACGAAAGCGATCGGCCTGTGCAGATCTTCGAAGTAAAGATCCTCGGCGGACAGCAACAGTTCACGGTCACGTCCCCACGGAATTCCGTCACGCTTCGTCCGGGCGAATCGATCAACGTAGGGATCCGGGTCCGACCTCAAGACGTCCTGCCGGCGTGGGCATCTGTGAAGGTGTTTACCGACTCTGACTTCGATCCGAGTATCAATCTCATTGCGGCGGGAGCATATGCAGAGCCGGACAATGGACTTTCGGTGATAGAGCCGGTCTTCTTAGGGAACATCGAACTCGGTACTGGTTTGGAGTTTCCACTCTATCATGCACTTGCAAACGTCGGTTTCGTAGACATGACCATCGACACCATGTACATCACCGGCGATTACAGCTTCTACATGTACCTGGAGAACACTCCATCCTTCCCGTTCATCCTTCGTTCGGGCGAAACGCTCCCGCTTACTCTTCACTACCTACCCGGCGAAAATGGTTTCCACGGTGCACAGATTGTGGTGAGAAGAGGTGGCCGAACTACAACAATCCCCATTCTCGGCGTAGGTGGAACCTGGGCCGATCCATTCGTCGTCAGTCTTACAAGTCTGCAGGGGGCTACCCGGGACACTGTCCTTGAGTTCCATCACATCTACGAGACGCCCCTTATCGTGAAGTCGATCGATGATGTAGTGGCACCGTTTGAGATCGTTGAAACCATCCCTTCGTTACCAGCCACACTTGACGCATATCAATCATTACGTGTTCGAGCTCGGCTGCGCAGCAGCGAGAAGGGCAAGTACGTCACTGCTATGCGAGTGCGATGGGAGAGTGCTGACGGGGAGTTCGCCTTTACCAAGCGAATGGTGTTGCGCGCCATCGTAGAAGCGCCTACATCGGTTGAGGACCCTACGGAAATGCATAGGATTGTGGCCTATCCGGTGCCCGCAGACAATCAACTAGTGATAAGAGCCAGCGAGGAAGGTGCCATCGAGCGAGTCGAAGTCCGTACTACATCTGGCGCGTTGTGGCTCCGGTCAGATCCAGCAGGCCAATCGCGGGCAGAGATCAATGTTCAGTCCCTTTCAAGCGGTGTATACCAGCTTATGGTCTATTTGCAGGACGGTTCCGTAGAATCAGCCCCCTTCCTTGTCCTTCATTGACAATCGGGCTACGCTCATTTGGTTTTCACAGGATTACCACCTACTTTTGCAGGCTCTACTGGCGCAAAGGGTTCCCCGATGCGCCCGTACCTGTCTAGACACGATTCTCACAAAACGGCAGAACGAAATGCCTACGATCAGCCAACTTGTCCGTAAAGGACGTCCAGTTGTAACCGTGAAGAGCAAGTCCCCGGCTCTTCAATCATGCCCGCAGAAGCGTGGCGTGTGCACGCGTGTATACACCACAACGCCAAAGAAGCCGAACTCCGCTCTTCGTAAGGTTGCCCGTGTGCGCCTATCGAACGGACTAGAAGTAACGGCATATATCCCGGGTGAAGGTCACAACCTTCAGGAGCACTCGATCGTGCTCATCCGTGGTGGTCGTATCAAGGACCTTCCGGGTGTGCGGTACCATATCGTGCGCGGCTCTGCTGACACGCAGGGTGTAGCCAATCGTAAGCAATCTCGTTCGAAGTATGGAGCCAAGAGGCCAAAGCCAGGTGCAGCACCTGCAGGAAAGAAGTAAGGAGAACCCATGCGTAAAAAACGTTCAGAAAAGCGTCGCACTGCAGTAGACCCACGTTTCAACGACGTGATGGTCGCTAAGTTCGTCAACAACATCATGATCCAGGGCAAGAAGAATGCTGCCCGGAAGATCGTGTATGAGGCAATGGATATCGTAGCGAAGAAGACCGAGCAAGACCCGCTTGAAGTTTTCCGCAAGGCTATCCAGAACGCTTCGCCAGCCATCGAGATCCGTCCGCGCCGCGTTGGTGGTGCTACGTATCAAGTGCCGATGGAAGTGCGCGAAGAGCGTAGGGCTGCTTTGGCCATTCGTTGGCTGAAGAAGTTCGCTTCGGACCGTAGAGACCGTTCAATGGCTGCGAAGCTTGCGAGCGAGCTGTTGGCTGCTGCCAATGGCGAAGGTGGCGCTATCAAGCGTCGCGATGAAATGCACCGTATGGCAGACGCCAACCGAGCATTCGCCCACTTCCGTTGGTAAGGGGCGGGCACCGTTCCTTGAAACACTGAATTTTCGTGAGAATTTGACGACATGACGCGTTCCGTGGCTATAGACCTCGTGCGTAACATCGGCATCATGGCACACATTGATGCTGGGAAGACCACGACAACGGAACGGATCCTGTATTACACAGGAGTGCTCCATAGGATGGGCGAAGTGCACGAAGGCACGGCGTTCACAGACTATATGGAGCAGGAGAAGGAGCGAGGGATCACGATCACATCGGCCGCAGTCACGTGTACGTGGCACGACCACATGATCAATATCATCGACACTCCGGGTCA
>DATGWS010000180.1:0-8301 GCA_035299365.1 Candidatus Didemnitutus sp. | reverse complement strand
TAACACGATCGACCGATTCAGTGATCACGGACACGATCAACGCCACCACGATCGTGTTTCAACGCCCAACGTCGTTCACGTCTCCTATCACGGTTTTTCGTGATTCACTCTCGTCAGGAGTTGTTATCCAATCGTATCGGGAGTATTGGCATTCATGGAAACATTTTCATCCAACCACAACAACCTTCAAGAGCCCATAAAAGCCTCGTCGGATGCTGTACCTGCGTTCGCTTGGACCGAGTGGTATGAAGGTGTAGGTGGACGGTCGATTGTTATCTCTGAGGTGCAAGACTACCTTCATCTCATTCACGATGAGCAAGCACCACGATTCACCGGCCCTGTGGCAGAATCCATCGTGCCGTTCACATCACCGGGCGAAGCATCGGAATGGGTGAAGTCCACAGCGCGCTCACTCGGTGCAGACATCGTAGGGGTTTGCGAGATCGAACCAACAGACATCTACCGTGGACGTGAAGTGCACGAGCGATTTGCTATCGCCGTTGGTAAACGAATGCGTTATGCTGAGTTTCAAAACGTGCCTGACCAACGGAGCGCGATAGAATGTATGCGCATCTATCACGACCTCGGTGAGGTAGTGATTGGTTTGGCAAAGGCCTTACGATCAAGGGGCTATGCATGCCGTGTAGAACATCCACTTGGAGATAGCAATGTGCTCCACATTCCCATCGGACTCAAGGCTGGCTTTGGCGAGCTTGGTCGACATGGGAGCATCATCAATCCGGAGCTTGGACCACTCTTTCGAATGGGTAGCGTTCTTACGTCGATCCCATTGTTGTGCGACGCACCAATAGATGCCGGAATTGCGGCATTCTGTGATACGTGTAAGGCATGTCGGATCTACTGCCCGGCTGATGCTATTCCGGACGAACGCAGCCCCGAAGCTGGCAAAGACCATCTTGGAAACAACCGCTACATGGTAGACACCGGAAAATGTTTTCCCTACTTTGCAAAACACAACTACTGCTCTGCATGCCTACCAGTCTGCGTATACAATCACAAGGACTGGGCTAAAGATTTTGACGGCGTACCAACAAAGATCTTCCCCACTGTTGTGATGCACGATCCTCCCGATGTATGCGATTCTGTTGAACCACACTATCGACATGAATACCCACTCGTCCATCGTGATCGTACTAGAGGACCCGTCCCCCGCCATGCAGTGGATGCCGAAAAGCACTAACGAAAAAAGCCTCGCAGTGCGAGGCTTTTTTGAGTTTCGGAATCATCGTTTGTCATTTCGTCATAACGTCATAACGTCATAACGTCATTCTCTTAACGAGTGTCTTGCGCTACAAACGGGAGCAGAGCCAGGTGGCGTGCATACTTAATCGCGCTGCAGAGGCGACGTTGTTGGAGAGCTGTAACGCCTGTGATACGACGGGGCAGGATCTTGCCTTGGTCGTTTGTAAAGCGGCCCAAGAACTTCGGATCGAGATAATCGATCAGACGCGACTTCTTCAGTGGGTTGGTACGCTTCTTTGGCTGATTCCGCTTTTGGCGGAACGGCGAATTGATCGTATTCGGATTTGGTGAGGTTGGCATTGCCACGTGATTGTCTCCTGTTTACTTTCCTTGTCCCTTAGCATCGCGCACAGCTTGGGTCTTCTCGAGGCGCTTCTTGAAGCGATCCACACGTCCGGCTGTATCAACGAGCATTTGTTTGCCCGTATAGAACGGATGTGACTTTGAATCGATTTCAAGCACCATACGATCGCCCTTGTAGCACGAACGGGTCTTGTAGGTTGAACCATCTGTCATTACGATGTCGATGGTCTTGTATGCGGGGTGAATGCCCTTCTTCATCGAAATTACCTCGTGAATTCCATCTTGTCGATTTGTCCAACGTCGTCGACCTTAACGAAGCGCTCCATGTACTTGATGGTGCCCTTCTCGGAGCGGAAGGCCTTGATGACCTTGACGCTGATCTTCGAATCGCCGGCTTTTTTCTTGGTCTTGTCGCCGAATGTTTGCTGCTTAGCCATGTCGTCCTCAATAGCCTGAGGTTGAGTAGTTCGTTTCCGTGGGAACGACAAACATACGGCAGACCACAATTCTATGCAAGTACTTGCTGAATGGTCACTTGGCGAGTGCTAGATTTGCCGCATGATCGTGATGAAATTTGGCGGAGCTGTGCTCCGAGAGCCGGACGGGTTTCGGCGAATGGTGCGGATCGTCCAGGCACAGCCCGGACGGGGTACGCTTATTGTTGTTTCGGCCTTTGCTACTGCCACGCGTGACCTCGAATTCGCATCTCGCCTCGCTCAGAAGGGCCTAGGTGCGGAGGCTCGCGAACGTCTGGATCAAGTGATTGCCGACCACGAAACGCTCGTACGAGCACTTCTGCCCTCGGCGTCTGCCCGCGAGGGCATGGAAGCACTACTCGCAGTGGCTCGTGACGAGCTTCACTCTGTTTTGGACGGAGTATCCACGACCAGACAGTTGACTCCAAGGACCCTTGACCGGATCTTGGCATACGGCGAGTTTTTTGCACTCCATATTGCCCGGCATGTCCTCCAAGAAGCCGGTTTGGACGTGGTCGGTGTTGACGCCCAGTCTGTGATCGTCACCTCATCAGACCATGGTATGGCTAGCCCCCTACCAGAAAAAACGCTGATACGAGTTCAGCATGAGCTCCTCCCTGCACTTTTGAAACATCAGATTGTATTAGTCCAAGGATTTGTTGGACGCTCTGAAGATGGTGCCACAACCACCATGGGCAAGGAATCGTCCAACCTCACTGCAACTCTTCTTGGTTCCCTCCTCGATGCCCAAGAGGTTGTGATCTTCACAGATGTTGAGGGAGTGCGCAGTGCAGACCCCCATTTGACGGAGAACACGTTGTTACGGCCTCACCTGACGTATCAACAGGCACGTGTTGCAGCACATCACGGATTGAAGCTCTTGTATCCAACCATGATCGATCCAGCTGCAGAAGCAGGACTTCCCATTCGTATTGCCAGCGCAGAAAACCCCAATGGCGGTACAACGGTCATCGACGGCGCTAATGGCGACTGTTTGCCGATTGTTATCGTACAGCACGGTATGGATGATGCTGAGATAACAACGGTCTTTATCGATTGCGCCGAATGGCTGCAGGCAGTATCATCGGTGGTGCAGAACCTGCCGACGAACACGCCATGTGACGTTCATACGTCGCATGCAGATCGCACGGCCGTACTGCGCGTGCCCGCACACATGGCCTCAGACGTTGCTCGCATCCTGCACCAAGAACTCTCACTTCGAAATACAACCCTATGAAACCCATACACGACAAGGTTGCCAAGGAAGAATTCGTGATCGGCAACACCTATAACGTGTCGCTTCGCGGCAAGCCGCTCTATTCAGCAGAAGTGGTCAAATTCCACGGCGGTTGCTGGGCTACTGTAAGGGTTACAAAACCCCTCAGTGACGAAGTTGCCCAGATGTATACTCCTGGAACGGAGTTTGATATCAAGGTTGCGGAGTATGAGTTACGCAGTTACTAGTTACGCAGTTACTAGTTACGCAGTGACTAGTTACTAGATACGAGTAACTGGGTAACTCGTAACTGAGTAACTAGTAACTGATTAACTACTCTGCTGCTTTCTGCAACTCTTCATTCGTGTACGCAAGAATGGTGGCCATCATTTTGCGTTCAAGGTCGCCGTTGGAGACCCAGAAGTGGTTTGCGGCGGTGATGAATTCTTCAAAGCCCGACATTTCTGCACGAAGAATGATCTTGGTTTGGCCGCCTTCTTCTTCCTTGACGTTGATCTTGTACTGCACGCGGCAGGTGACCCAAATACCGCCACGGATGCGTGGGGCAACAGAGTACTTTTCTATGACGTCCTTTGTGCTGTCTTCGCCTTCTGCCAGGAGACAATAGTCGGAAATGTATTGCCCCTTATACAGACCACCCTCTTCTGCCGGTTCAATGATCTTTTCCGTTTGAGGTTTTGGGCAACCGGATTGCTCCATGGCTCTCTTTACTGAGCGCCACACCTTACCAAACGACCCCTTGATGGACTCTGTGAGAACAACTTGTTGAGCTTCGTCTTGGGCATACGCTGCAGGCGAAGCGGTTACAACAGCAAGAGCGATCGCAGATAGGAGGATCTTCATGATCTGGGGGGTCGAAAGTGAAAAACGTGATCAGGCAGCAGACTTACCGGCAAGATGAACAGAGACAACCTTTGACACTGCCGGCTCTTCCATGGTAACGCCGTATAGTGTATCAGCCGCTTCCATCGTCTTCTTATTGTGGGTAATCATCAAAAATTGCGTGTTCTCAGCAAATTTCCGAATGATCTTCAGATATCGGTCGATATTGGCATCATCAAGCGGTGCATCCACTTCATCGAGAATACAGAAGGGGCTTGGTTTGACCAGGTAGATCGCAAACAGCAGGGCAATCGCCGTGAGGGTCTTTTCGCCTCCTGACAACATTTCAATGCTGTGTGGTCGCTTTCCGCGAGGTTTAGCGGTGATCTCAATGGTGCATTCGAGAGGATCGTTATCGGCCGACTCGATCATTTGAAGATCGGCCTCATCATCTTCACTGAAGAGCATTTTGAAAAGAGTTGAGAAATTCTCGCGGATTCGCACAAATGTTGAAGTGAACTTCTCGCGGGCTGTGAGATTGATCTCGGCAATGGTCTCGTTCAGTGCACGTTCACTCTCAGTGAGATCAGAGAGCTGCTGCGTGAGGAAGAGGAATCGCTCGTTCTCACGCTCGTGCTCTTCAAGGGCAAGAAAGTTCACATTCCCCATTGACGTGAGCTTACGGCGCAACTCTTGCACTTGCGTGCGGACCTCTTCGGGCTCTGCGTCCGTCTCAGGCATTGCAGGTTGTTCAGGAACGTCTAGGTCTAGCTCTTCACTTGCACGACGAGCCAAGGACTCCATGCGCAAGCGCACTTCGTTATGCTTTAGATCGGCTTCGTGTTGTTCGTTAACGATTGCATCGAGTTCCTTCCGCTTACGTCGCACATCCTCGCCGGCTTGGTGGAATGCGGCCGAGTGTTCACGTACAGAAAGCTCAAGTCCTTCTCTCTTGGACTTCGCCTCTGCTAAACGTGCAACGATTGTGGAGGCACTGGTGTCAGACTCCGTGCGCTCCGACTCGTACGTTGCGATCTGCTTTTGGAGGTCATTGCGCTCTGTCTCACGTTGTTCACGACGCTGATCAATGGTCAGGCTTTGATTCGTGAGTCGACCTTCGTTGCTAACCAACGTCTGCAATTCACCACTAAGACGAACCACTCTGATCTCAACGCCGCGCATTTCGCCGATCCGTTGATTCACAAGTTGTTCTACATTTTGCAACGCCTCCGTTGCAGACGCCAGTTCGGCCTCGAGTTTGGCAACACCTTCGCTTGTTTCTGTGATCGCATGTTCTGCCGCAGCAGCATCACCACGGAGAGATTCGAGCTCCCCGGCAATGCGTTGTGCTTCCTCACGTAGGAGCTGTTGTTGCGCTTGTACGTCGTCTATCCTGCCTCGCAACGAATCCAATCGTTGCTGCCGATCGTTGCGAATGAGGGCTACCTTTCGCACCTCATCTCCAAGCCGTCGCAGATCGATTGTTCCAAGTTCTTGTTTCACTGCACGCAGTCTACCATCTACGTCTGATATGCGCTGTTCAAGCATATCGATCTCGCCTCTCAGCTGGTCGATCCGCTCACGACGTCCAACGCGCACCCCTTCTGTCTTCGATGTTGAGCCACCACGAACCGCTCCGGCACGATGAACGATCTCACCTGCGAGGGTCACGGCTGAAGTTGCAGGTGTTTCGTTGATTGCCTTCCATGCATCATCCATCGATCGCACGATCACCGTGTGTCCAAGGATGCCACGCACGGCACCGCGCAGCTGATCATCAGCCTGCACAAGTTCAGATGCCCATCCGATCACTCCGTCGATCGAACCAAGTGAAGGGGGCTGATCAATCGCCGGTATTGCGTCTCGACACAAGAATGTAGCCTTGCCAACACTATTCTTTGACAATGCACTGATGGCCTGTTGGGCTTCTGTACGGTGTGCCACCACAAAATAGCGAGCTGCATCACCGAGTGCGGCTTCAATGGCAACGCGAAACTCTTCACCAGTGTTGATCACCTCGGCAAGCGTGAGCTTCTCTCCGGATGGAGTCCACTCCGGAGTATTAAGGAGAAACTTGCTACTCTCGGTTGTATCTACAAGTCCCACCAAGAACTCGAGGGAAGCGGTGCTATGCCCAAGCTTTGACCGCAGATCTTCGGAGTCTTTCTGCAATCCCTCTTGCTCAGTTTGAAGATCTCTCTGCCGTGCTTCAGCAGCATGAAGACGTTGTTCCGATTCCGCCAATTGTTGGTCGAGTGCTGGTAGGTCCGCGCTCTCCCGAGTGATCTGGTCTTCCACCTGTGCCAAGCGTTCAGCTGCCTGACGGTGTTGTGCTTCATTCTCTGCGAGACGTCGCTGTTGCCCTTCTCCCTGTATGCGAAATCTGTCTGCCTGGTTCCGCTGTTCGTTCAGGATCTGTCGCGCAGCTGTAAGGCCTTCTCGTTGACCATGGAGGTCCTGACGCATCTGAACCAGCGTAGCTTGTGCTTCTTCTACAAGCGAACGTTGCGCTTCAAGTTCCTTTACTGCCTCTTCGTGCTCTACCTTACCCGTCACCATGCGTTCGCGCACCTGTTGCAGTTCCTGCGAGGTTGAAGACTGCTGTGACTGCGATTCGTTCTGTTCTCGATCGAGCCGCTCAAGCGCACGCTGCGCAGAAGCCTTCCGCTCATCAACAAGGGATATGCGCTGCTGTACTTCACTCAAGGCCGTGCGCACGTCATTCTCAAACGTGATGGCCGTGCGAAGTT
Organism: Candidatus Didemnitutus sp.; assembly: GCA_035299365.1. Lineage (GTDB taxonomy): Bacteria > Bacteroidota > Ignavibacteria > Kapaibacteriales > Kapaibacteriaceae > UBA10438. The sequence continues at coordinate 1,450 of DATGWS010000180.1, read as the reverse complement.
CTTGCTCCATCTGTTCGTGTGTCTTCTCTGCTGCAACAACGTGTTGCTCGGCTGCTGCAAGCGCAGACTCCTCTGCCTCGCGCTTCTGACGGATGCCGGTGATGCGTTCGAGCAGTTGTGTGAGAGCGATGAACTCCTCGGCATATTCAAATGCAAACAACGTTCGGTCTAGGTCGCGCAGTCTCGTGGACAAATCCTGATGCTGACGCGCCTTTTCTGCCTGCCGTGCGAGTGAATTGACCGTCTTCTGAACTTCACGAACGATATCCTGCACACGTGCGATGTCCCGCTGTGCTGCGTCAAGCTTACGCTGTGCTTCTTTTCTTCGAGCCTTGTACTTCGTAACGCCGGCAGCCTCTTCAAACAAATGCCTACGTTCATCAGCTTTGTCGCTAAGGATGGTCTCGATCATCTTTAATTCGATCACGGAGTAGGCATCAGAGCCCATACCGGTATCCATGAAGAGATCCACGATGTCCCGTAGACGGCACTGCGTTTTATTGAGAAGATATTGACTCTCTCCATTGCGGAAGAGCCTACGGGTGATCACTACCTGTGAATATTCTGTTGGCAGGATCTGCTTGTTGTTCTCGATCGTCAACGATACTTCTGCCATGCCAAGGGGCTTCCTGGCTCGTGATCCATTAAAGATCACCTGGTCCATGGAGTCGGCTCGCAACATAGACGTCTTTTGCTCGCCAAGCACCCAACGTATAGCGTCCACAACGTTCGTCTTGCCACAACCATTGGGGCCTACGATCGCTGTTACGCCATCAGTGAACTCGAGGTCGGTCTTTAGACCAAAACTCTTAAAGCCCACCATCTCGAGTTTCGACAGATACATTTCGTTGAATTCCGGTAATGAGTCGTTCTATAACCGCCCAAATTGCGACAGCCGGGCGTGAGGCCAACTGTTGGAGTTATCCACAGTATTCACATCGACATCCAGGGCCTATTGGTCCTTACGCCTATTCACATAGAGCATTGGAAAGACGGCAGCCACTGTAGTATAGAGCGTTGTTGCAACCCCATACTTGAGGAAAAACATCCCAAAAGAGATCTGCATGGGGCGGACGTAGAAGAAGTAATACAGAAGGTTATGCACACCCCCTGCAAGGGCAACAACGAGCAGGAATCGGTAACTACCGATTGTCTGCATAGCGTATCCTTCTCTCCAAAAGTACCCTGCTACAAATCCGGCAGCCGTCTTTGCCAGAGCATTTGAGCCTAGTACGTCCGCTGAAACCACGTCAAACAACAACCCAGCCAGGAACCCAGCGATCATGCCGGTGAACTGTCCTTCAACAATCGCGATCCACACAGTAAGGATCAACAAGAGATCGGGCGTAACCGAGCTAACAGCAACAAATCGCAAGAACACCACGTGAACCACATTCAACAACAGCGCAACCACGGCGTATACAACAAAGCGTAGTGCCGGATTGGTCAC
>DATGWS010000179.1:0-7487 GCA_035299365.1 Candidatus Didemnitutus sp. | reverse complement strand
TATTGTGTACGACGGACGATCACATCATTGCGGTGCTTGAGGAACTCTTCCATGAGTTCCTTGAGCGTAAGGATGCGTGGGCGACCATTAACAAGGGCAAGCATGATGACGCCAAACGTCACCTGCATTTGTGTGTGCTTGTACAGGTTATTGAGCACCACCATCGGAACGCCATCGCGCTTGAGTTCGATCACAATGCGCATTCCGTCGCGGTCAGATTCATCACGGATATCGGAGATATCCTCGAGTGACTTTGCCTTCACCAGGTCTGCGATCTTTTCAATGAGTCCGGCCTTGCTGACCTGATATGGCAACTCATTGATAATGATTGCCTCACGTCCTTGCTTATTGGTCTCCGTGATAGCCTTTGCACGTACCAAGATCTTGCCACGGCCTGTAGTGTAGGCGTTACGCACACCTTCGTAGCCGTAGATGATACCACCCGTTGGGAAGTCTGGTGCGGTTACATACTTCAACAGTTCTTCGTTAGCGATTGCAGGATCTGCAATCACGGCCTGAATTCCGTTGATGATCTCGCGCAGGTTATGCGGCGGGATGTTCGTGGCCATACCAACGGCGATACCGTTTGCGCCATTTACGAGCAACGTTGGAAGAACCGCCGGCAATACGGTAGGTTCTTGCAACGAGTCATCGAAGTTTGAACGGAAGTCAACTGTGTTCTTATCGATATCACGTAAGACTTCCATGGCCAGGCCTGTCATACGGGCTTCCGTATAACGCATAGCTGCCGGAGAGTCTCCGTCAACCGATCCAAAGTTGCCCTGACCGTCTACCAGTTGGTAGCGCATCGACCATGGCTGCGCAAGGCGCACCATGGCGTCATACACGGCTGAGTCTCCGTGTGGGTGGTACTTACCCAGCACTTCCCCTACGATACGGGCACTTTTCTTGTATGGTCGATTGGGTGCCATACCCAACTCGTACATGGCATACAGGATCCGGCGGTGAACCGGTTTCATTCCGTCCCGTGCATCAGGAAGTGCACGAGAAACGATCACCGACATGGAATAATCGAGGTACGAATCCCGCATCTCGTCCTCCATCAGGACGGGCAGGATTTTTTCGTTGTAAAGAGCCATATCCCCTTGAAAACCGATGGGTTCCGTAACGTGGCGATGCGTGCTGCAGGCAGTCGCCGTGAAGCCACAAATTTACGAAATCATCAGGTGTTAGAAGGGGCTATTACCGGACCAAAATCAAGGTTCCGTTGGTAGTGCTTGCAACGCCCCCATTGGCATCCTTCACACTCAACTTCCAGGCATAGACTCCGGCAGCTAAAACCTCACCGGCGTCCCCTCTTCCGTCCCAATTCACGCGGCCCTCCCCAACAGAGATCTGTGTGGGAAGTGACCGGATATGACGTCCCTGCACGTCAAAGATGTCCATGTTGGCTTCGGATGTTGCATTGGCAGACACCAAGGACACCACAAAGCTCACAGGGCCTGTGGATGGGTTGGGGACCACGGTTACAGCATCAAGTCGGGTCTCGTTTGAGGTTAGGAGGGGTATCTCCAGGGTGTCCGTATTGTTCCAGGCATCAGAGGCACGCACAATCAAAAGATTCTCGCCCAGCTCCAGCGGGAATCTGAAACGCATTGCTGCCCTTACATCCGTCCCGGGCCATTCCGCCTGTGCCGCCGGTGTGTTGAGGAATTCATAGTCCTCTGACGTTGTCTGCCGGATTCGAACACCGTTCACGAAAACGATCATCCGCTCGGAGTCATAGATATAGAGCGGTGAATTGTCGCGCAGGCGTACCTCTATCATCGGCTTTTGATACACCCAGCCCCCTACCGGCATGAGCCTATCATCGATGAAGGGTTCTATGACGGGAGGTGTTGAGTCACTGGCGATAGATAGCATTGTACGACATTCATCGAGTACGCGGAAGAGTTCCGGTTCCTCAGGATCGTTTTCGAGTTTGGCAACCAAGAGTGTTTTGGCTGATGAAGCTTCGGTGAGGACGGCAAATGGTTGCTCGCTCCACTCATCGGCGTCAATCTCGGATAGTTCAAATGTCTGCTGACCAATGGTTGACATGGTAGCACTGTCAAATGAGGTTACTGTGAATTGCATGGCCGGCGCACGGAACTCCGTACGTGCATTTCGCACACGTACCGTACCACGGGCAGGTATGCCACGCAGAACGGTATCTGTTTCCAAGGTCAATCCATCGGCTTCAACAATCCATTGGGGAAGGGGCTCATAGTCCGCTTGAATATCCCCAACAAATGCATCTGGGTATTGTTCTGTCCCAATGATCTCCCATTCATACGATAGAGCTACTACGTCCTGCTGGTCCTGACCCGGCGTCCAACGTCCTGTGGTATCGAGCAGAAGAGTGGAACCGTCGCTCCTATAGCCCCATAGTTTCGACTTCACATCGCCGGATGATCCAAAACTAACTGAGGTCCACGTACGAGCGGGGCCTATCAATGGACTTGTCACACGACCACTCGGATAGTGAAATGCAAGCGGCGTCTCAACGGTGACCATGTACTCCGGAGCCCCTTTCCACGATTCAAATGCTGCGCCGGGTGCCGTTGTGCGAGAACCCAGAAATGCAAATGACGACGATATGGAGATAGAGTCGCAGAGCTTTGAACCAAGTCGCTTGAGTTCAATACGCAAGGAATCCAAAAGCCCGTCAGTCACAAACCGCGAGAATGATTCATTACAGGCAGCTATCACAATACGTTCGGTTTCCGCGATGGAATCGCGGAGAAACGCCAAACATTCTCGAGCAAATCCATTATGTCCTGTTCCTATAGGCAGAGGGTCCTTTGAGGTATCGTACCTGCGGATTCGCAATGGTACTGTATCGCGCTGACCGATGACGACAATGTTAAGGCCTGTGCGGAAAGCACTCTTGATAACTGTTGCAGAACCGATACGCACTTCGAGTATGGGATCTTTGTCAGGGTCAGAGGTCATCACTCCACTTGATCGAACAAATACGTCGCGATCATACGTGATTAGGCGCACGGTGCGAGAAACCGTGTCGTACTCAAGACTATCCGACAAGATCGTTGCATGCCGAGCACCAACCTCATGCCACGATGGTGACGGAGCATCTCTATCAAAGACCTTTACGGGCGTCCAGGCAATTGCTGTGCGTACTTGTGTTGCTGTATCCGTGGCCCAAACACCAAGCCAAACATCTGCTTCGTAGACTAGTCCAAGGCCGGTACGCGTTGTTTCCCAATCCACAATACTCCCACTTCGAATGATCTCTTCAGGAAGGGATCGAAGAAGGGGCGATGTGGTATCCTGCGACTCCGATATCACCATCTCGATCTTCATCGTGTTCTGTGGCGTTGAGAGGATGTCTATCACACGAGCTCGTACGTCCGATGTGTTCACCACGCCATACGGGTCGGGCTCTACAATAAGCAGCGACTTGGCAAACACCGTAAATGTTGTGCGAACCCTGTTATCAGAACGGCGGTCATTGAGCGATCCATTTGGATCAACCTCTACATCAAGAACATGTGTCCCAACCTTGTTCGCAACATCCACAACAAATCGCACAACGTCTTCTCTGCAGAGACCACTCACAACGGTGAACGACGTACTATCTGTAACGCCATCAAACGTATGCCACATGCGCACGAGGTAGGGCAGCTTTGATCCTGTGCCTTCACTCCAAATCGTTACATCTACGTTGGCAGAATCATCGTCCTCGCGGATCTGTGAGCCCCCTACCGGAGATGTTACCACTACTCGAGAAGGGGCTAGTGACACTTGTTCGTTTGTGTCTATGTGTATGCGGGTGAATGGATCGCCGAGGATGTTAAACTGCAGGGTGGCATTGATTGAATGTTGTGGAGTTGATATTGCTTGACCCCGTGTTGCTGCATAGGTGAGTCTGCCGAGATCACGGATCGATGTTGTTCTCAATGCTTCGTGCAGATCAGTGTGTATTTGAGAAACAACATACTTGTACTGCCATCCCGAAGCGCCAATGGCCGCTACAAAACCTGCATTGGGTTGAACGAGGTATTGACCATTCCGGCAGAGAGCACTGGAGTTAGAGAATGCTCCGGTAAGACAGGAGAATGTTGCCATCACGGGGTATCGACCAACATTGGTAAGATCTTCCGGGTCCCATCCCTTGATGTCAAAGATCTCCGTACCGCCGTGTCCGATATAGTTCATCAGTCCAACACCGTCGCTAAGGTTCTTGCGTATCTCTAGTCCAGGATTGTCTTCCGTTGGTTTACAGATCGTAATGGTGTCTATGCACAAAGTTGGTTCGGTGTAGAGTATGCCCGTATAAAATTTGTCGGATAGCATGTCTTCATAGATCTGACACAGCCCTTCGTCCTCCGTCTCTCCCCCACCTACATAGAGAAACGTGCGCTGCCACGGTGCATAGGCAATAGTATCATCTACCATGATCTTTTCGATCATAGCAGAACATTCCTCGGGTGTAAGCACAGGGAATCTACTAACGATCAGTTCCGGCGTTTTGATATCTGTTGGGTCATCGAGGAGACCAAACCAATAGTCACTGCTTGGTCTGCCATACGTAGGTACAAGATCTGGTCTGGTGGACCGAGCATTACCACCCTTGATCATAACACGCACATCCCACGTTGCACTGCCAATAAGTACACAATGTGTTGGTTTTGGTAAGGGGGCTTTATCAAACGCATCTGCAAGAAACTCTCGCAGTGCTTCCGGCGAATGACGTCCGGCGTCGTATTCATCAAAAATGTCGTTCACGTTCACAATGCGGATCTTGAGTCCGCTTTGCTTCGCTCTATGTTCTGCCCACCGTTCGGCTTGTTCTTTCATTGATGGGTGGATGATGGTGATCACGTCTGCGCGTGTGCTTGATGCAGAGAGATTCACGAGAGATGCCGGCTTCACTCGAGCTACTTCGATACCACCTCCGGAGCCGATCACTAGAACGGCATCCATGTCTGCCGGTAGCTCAGCAGTTACGGATCCTCCGCGCGCGCGCGACGATGGGACAAACCATGTTAGTCCACGAACAGGAGATGCCGTGTTTTGCGAGGTGTTCCCTGATGCTCCATGAAAAGCTGCAATCCACAGGGTGTCTGACTCACTTAGCGTAACGTTATGGATCTGAAGCGCATCGCGAATAGATGTTGAGGCACTGGCTCCGGCGCCGAATACCACGCAGACTTCATCCGTAGAGATTGCAGATATGGTTGCTGCACATTCCGCGGCATTTTGTGTAACAACGGTGCGAATGCTATTTGAGGTTACCGAACGCGACATCACGACATAACCTCGCTGGTCGGTTTCTGTCTGTGCCATATCATCAAACACTACTGTTGTACGATACCGTCCTGCAGGTGCAAGGGAGTCAGGCCAAGGCAGCTCAACAGGTGTGATGCCTGCACGCACCATCATACCACGAGGGTCTTGTGTGAGCTCCTTGTATCTCCAATTCGTAGTATCAATAACGTAAGCTGCACCAGGCGGAGCGTTGTATACAACAAGGGTAGATGCATCGGTTTTCTTGAGGCGACCGCGAAGACGGCCTCCATCTAGTACGGGAGCGGCAAGCCCCTTAACACTGAACGCATCGAGGAGGACTTCGCTGTACCAATCTGGAGTATTCTCGAGTCCGGGTATGCCGCTTGCAAAGAGTCGAATGGATTGTCTTCCCGGCGGCATGGACGTGGCGTCGATGGTGGATTCGAGCATATACCGCACAAAGCCGTTGCCAACAACACCGGTAGCGGGCGCACCATTCACGGAAACATCTATTCCGTGATCGGGATCATAGTCCTTCGCATCTGTTGAGGCCACAACATCCGTCACAACCGTTATCATTCCATCACCACTTGGCGAAAAAGGAATAGTATGTGTTGCGTATTGATGAGCTCTTCCGTTGAGGGCTTCCCAATAGAATCCCTCAAACATCGACATCGGCGTCATAAAGGTTGAATAGTCTTCGTTGCCATTGCTGCCCGGGTGGTAATACCCGGTATCAAGCTCAAACCGTTCTTGAACAAACAAGGACCGTACAGGCGTGCGAGGTCCGGCTCCAGAAGGAATTTCATCCATCTGCACCGAGGCACCCTGGGCACGTCTGGTAAGGAAGAAGACCGCCACTGTATCCTGCAGATCGAGCCATGTTGTATCACCCTGGGCATGTCTGCCAAGGAAGAGGATGGAATCTCCTGCGGTTAACGTACCGCTTGCATCCCCGTCGAGAAGTTTACAGTGTTGTTGCCTACCGCGCCAATACAGCGCAAGTTGAGCGGCGGGCGTTGCTGCGAGGGATGGGGCAATGGGCAACACTTCGTCGGCCAAGATCACTGCTACCCCATCGTTTGCGGTTTCAATGCGAACGTGTGGCTGCGAAGGATCGTACCACACCGATGGTTGTATCCCGCCTTGAACTTTATCCGTTGATTTGGTAAGGGGGCTTCCCGTTCGCTGATGCCATTCGGGGTTTAATACGGGAAAAGACGAGGGCGGAACCATTCGCGGACCACGAATGAGGGGCTCCGTCCATTCCACGCGCACGGTCATCATCGCACCACTTCGCAACAAGTGTGAAGTGTCGGGCCCTATCGTCATTACCGCCATAGACTTACCACCATATGCTCCCGACCTTTCTACGGAGCAAAGGGAGGTCATCGACTGAGGCGTTGCTATGATTCGAAGTTCACCTTGAGCCGGCACGAAGAGCGCAAATCGTTGTGTCCTGCCAATATCTCCCAGCTGGAGCGTAACCCCATGGGCGTCTGTCGGCTGTTGTTGGGCAACCGCAGAGAACGCGCAGATCATCAGAAGGAAGGCGATACGAGGGATCATGTAAGGGCCCAAAATAGAAACGCCGTGATACCAAAGGTACCACGGCGTAAAGACTCTGTTCGTGTGTGGAGGTTACTATTGATTTGGTGGGCGCGATGGGAAGGCGTTTTGCATAGCAATAACGATCTTCTCGGCAACCTTATCGGAAACCACACGCTTCACATTGTCATCGCTCGAGAGTGCCTCGGCGATGGCAGCTTCAACCTTCTTCTTAATCAGTTCCGATGTTTCACCAACAAGGGCATCGGACACCGAGTGCATGTCTTCTGCAACATCCTTCATGGTTTCGAGCTGATTCTTGTTTGCGTCTTCCATCTTCTTCATGAGCTTGTCCATCCGCTCTTCTTCTTCAGTGTACACAAGGCCGAAGGCCAAGAGAGCAAGAAGCGAACCTTCGAGCGAGATAGCAGCAAGGATGAGGGATGGCTTTGTAGCCGGGATGAATTTCAGACCACGGATACCGATGATCACGATAAGGATAGCGGCGCCGAAGTAGGCCAGACCCGTAACGTTATTCGAATACTTCTCTGTGAAGTGATGAGCCATGTAGAGGCGAAGTCCATTGAGGAACTTCAGGCGGTTGCGCGACCATTGGAGCCCCTTTGTGGTGTCTTCCATTTCCTTCACAACGAAGTCCGAGAAGAATTCCTGGATACGGATGTAGA
>DATGWS010000178.1:0-4633 GCA_035299365.1 Candidatus Didemnitutus sp. | reverse complement strand
TGATACGGAAGAGCCCCGTGCTTTACTCAACATCACGCTTTCTCGGATGTTGGCAACGTCTACTTTGCAACTTGGCCCCTACTATGCACATGAGGTATGTTCACGGTGTTCTCTGGATCCCGACGTGTTGGTTGGAGCACTAGCTCAACAGCAACAACAACGTGTCCTAGAAGAGGCAGAGAAGCTCCGAACAGAGTGTCAGGTCACAACTACCTATCTCCTCCTCCGAAGAGATGAGGACGTCTTGTTCTCACTCATTCCTCTCCACGGTTGGGAACAAGCTGATTCGTTCTCGGATATTCTTGAAGCAATCCGCGTTACGATCAGTGAACGCAGGAAAAGCCAGGTCTTGAAGGAGCGGCGCCGAGCAACACGTAAATCGCTTGAAGCAGACCTTCGCAAGGTTGAGCGTAGCATTGAAGGGATGACTAGTGACGCAGCGCGAGAAGGACGGTCCGAGAGGTATCGACATTGGGCCGACCTCCTTTTGTCACAACCAAATGGCAATAGAACGGGGCTCACCAGCATAGCAATTGATGATGAGACTGGCACACCACACGTGATCCAACTCAATGAACATCGTTCGATCATCGAGAACGCGAAGAACTATTACGACAAGGCGAGGTCCTCGGCTACAGCCTCTCGCTCGCGCGAGGAGCGACTGCCGGGACTTCGAGCAAAGAGAGATGCCCTTATCGCATCCATCGAACGGGTCAAGCAAGCCCCCTCCCTATCAGAACTCCAGAAACAGGGTCCAACAGTGACAATAGAGACACTTCCAACGCGAGATGAATCCAACGGTAAGTTCAGAGTCTTCGCGATTGATGACCTCCACACTCTATACGTTGGAAAGAACGCAGCCAATAATGACGAACTCACGATGCGTTTTGCGAAGCAGAATGATTGGTGGTTCCATGCAAGGGGTTCTGCTGGTTCACATGCGGTATTGCGTGGTGTTGTTGGAGACAAGATCGAGAAACCAATTCTCGAGAAGGCCGCAGCAATCACAGCATATTACTCCCAAGCACGGAATGCGTCCTATGTGTCTGTTGTCTATACCCAGCGGAAATATGTTCGTAAGCCTAAGGGCGCAAATGTTGGTGCCGTAGTCCTTGATCGAGAACAGACCGTGATGGTCAAACCAGGTATCCCTGCTACCGCAGGATCCTAAGCGACGTTCGGCAGCCATCTACATCAACAAGATAGAGTCCGGATGGCAACACACGGACATCCACATATGTGTTGGTAGACCCTTGTACTGCTATGTCCCGCATCATTGACCCCAACGCATCAAATATCCTGACGCGCGAATGATGGAAGGCCGTGGTTACAACAACATGATCAGAACTGGGTTGTGGCGCGAGCTCAATGGTCCGTTCTTCGTTAGGTTCATGCACAGTTAGCGGGTTGCCGGTGTAGGATATTGCAAGCTGGTGTGGAGCAGATACACCTCTCTTGAAAATCGCAGAGACCGTGTTTCCACCAACATCAAGAGTACTCGGAGCATCGGTGAGCGCAGACGTCCATGTGTTTCCTGTACTCCACCCCGATCGTGTGTATGCCATGAATTGTCGGCCAACAGCGTCTGGCGCTTGGAAGAAACTCCGCGTATCTATCCGGACAGACTCTACTTCATGTGATCTACCATCCGTTGGGAATACGTCGATGATCCATGTACGATTCGGAATGAACTGTGTTGATGTTGGCAGCGAATCAGGGCCGACGAGCATTCTCGTGAGCAACACCTTTCCGCCATCTACGGTGTTGCGTAGATCGATCTCGTCTCCCAACTCATCAAAAACGATACGCCGTACTCCGGTGCGCATTTCTTCGAGCTCACTTTCCGCCTGACCAACCAAGGCTTGTGATGGCGCTACCGACGCGCCTGATTCATAGGTTCCGTCGCGGCCCGCTACTTTGTCAAATATCTGTTGCGGATGTGTTTCATTGAACTGATAATACGCTATCAAGCCTGCGTCGCCGATCTTCTTTGTACAGTGCATTCCCCGTCGGATCTCTTCTTCCGACAACTTCCTATCATAAAAGCACACTTCATCGATATATCCATTGAAATTTCTCGAGGCCCAAGAATGGTACGTTCCAAGCTTCATTACGAGCCGCGCAAGGTTCTGTGGAGTGAGCTTGACAACGTCTGTTCGTCCGACGCCATTAACGTAGACTGTAGCCCCATTTGTATCCACAGTGAGGGCTACGTGCGACCATTCGTTGGGCCTAACGACCAACCCGGAACTCCACCACCATCTACCATCCTTCCACAAGTATCCAATCTCGTTCTTATCATTCACAAACTGCATCCCGATCTCTTGCTCCGCCCCTTGATCGGCATCTGTACAGAGAATAGCTGAAAAAGCCGGCTGAAAGCCAACGGGCTGCACCCATGCCGTAAAGGTGAAGGAGCTTGGCGTACCTGTCAGACGGGCTAGTGTGATATGATCATCAGGATCGGTCAGATCTGCCGCCCGTCCAGCACGACTATCCACACCATCACACTCACTTGGCAACACAACTACAGCATCACGGATGATAGACGTGTCTGCTCCATGTTCGTTTGACACAATCAACGTCACATCATAGGTGCCTGGGATGGAGTAGCGTACATCAACGATATGAGCTGTTGACGTTGTTGGTTGGCCTCCTTCAAAGATCCAGCTGCGGGTGAAACCCACTGTTTCTAATGCAGCGCTTCTGCAACCAAATTTCACCGGCGTTCGCTGGCACGTTACTGTATCTCGATCACGTGATATCAGAGCAAGGGGCTTCTCTGGCGTTGGAAGGGCGATCTGCCACAATCCTCGAAGTGTAGCTGCACGCAAAATCCCGTTCGGTTCATCGATATGGAGGAAATTTACATCTGATAGTGGGAGCCCCTTACCGAACAACGACCAATCGCTTGACCCTGCTCTATGATAGACGCCATATGACGTACCGACATAGAGGTCTCCGGTAGCTGCTCTGCGAGAGATGAGTGTCTTGATTGCGAAGGATGGGAGTCCGGCAGAAATGTCTATCCAAGACCGTCCGCCATCGGTTGACTCCGCCACCTTGGCCTTTTGTTGTTGTCCACCAAATGCAACAACAATGTGTTCCGGATCACCGCTCGCAAAGGCCATGTCTTGCATGCCTTGACTCTTTGCCACGGACGCGGGAGGCGTAACATCAGACCAGGTCCGGCCTTGGTCAGTACTTCTCCATAAACCCTGGTCAGCGAGAGCAAGCAGGTGCTGCCCATTTACAGAGAACATCCGAACCCGATATACCCAATTTGAAAACTGCTTCAGCGTAGACCATGTTGCTGCGTTGTTATCACTGATCACGATACGTTGTTTGTCGTGATCACAGGCAACAAGCGTATACATATGATGTGGGTCCACACAAATGTTGGAGAGCGAGATGTAGCCGAGATCGATTCCAAGTTCAGAAGCCCGCGGGGCAACTCTCTTCGTACGCGTGCGCTGGCCCTTTACACTTGTCCAGGGCTTGGCATAGATCCACTCACTGGCAAGAGGATTTACATTTGCGCCCATTGCATCTGCGCCCGACCAGGCATACCATCCATTGACCGGGATCTGGGGATCATAGACCGTTTTGTCTCGCAAGAATATCGGTAAGTGATATGCTCCAAGCGTCATGATCGTACCATCGTGCGACTGATCAAAGCCCCATATCTCCATGGCCGAGATTCCAACACTTCGATCCTTTACGGACAAGCCTCGGTCGTCACTACGAGTGATACCACCATCGTGTGTTAACCAGATTGTATCCCCTAGATACGAGGCTGACTGGATATCATAGTGCATTGCAGGCATTGGAAGCCACGTGCGCCCCCCGTTTGTTGATCTATACGGGAAGATTCCTGCTGCTACCATGAGCGACGTATCGCGTGTAGACACGGCAAATGCCATATCCCACGTGATCTGACCAAGTCCATTGTTTTTTGGATCGTATTCAAAGAGGTTGATGTTGGTGGTTGCATTGGCAGGTTCAGGGCCATCTACCTCACCACAACATCTATGCGAAAACGTGGCTCCTTCGTCATTGGAAACGTAGAGTCCATACACACCACTCACACTGTCTGTGATCCCTCCACCAATGAGGATCGATACAAATCGCGAACTTGCCGGTGTAACTCCCAGCAGCGCACGAGCCATGGTTCTGTTCTGTCGTGGTAATGGAAGTCCATCTCCAACTTCATCAAACTTTACACCGGCATTCGTTGATCGTACAAATGAAATGTGAGCCCCACGTTGTACAAGACCATAAACGATATCATTCCTTGTAGCGTGCCACTTTAGGTCCCACCACGTTCCTTGGAGATTACCGGCCGAGGTCCATGTTGTTCCGCCGTTTGTGGATAGATAGATTCTTCCAAGAGTTGCGATCACTACCCGACGTGGATCTGTTGGAGCAACGGCACAATGATCTATGCTCTCCGCGGTTGTGAGTGCGGCGTTCCCCTTGAGATCAATCATGCGGAAGGTGAGCCCCTTATCAACAGAGACATAGAGTCCGGCATCAGTAGCTGCATAGACCGTAGCGCCAGACATAGCCAAACGCCAAACAGCTTGGATCGGTTGATCTCGTGCTACGTTGGTCCATGTACTGCCGGCATCAG
>DATGWS010000177.1:0-4577 GCA_035299365.1 Candidatus Didemnitutus sp. | reverse complement strand
GCAAAGAAAGACCAATCCTACATGTTGTGGAGTGTACGTCAGGAACACTTAGCACGTACCATCTTCCCACTAGCCGGGTTCACCAAACCACAGTCGCGCAGCGAAGGTGAGCGGTTGAACCTTTCGTTGCAGAACAAACCCGAGTCGTACGAGATCTGCTTTATCCCCGACAACGATTACCGACGGTTCCTCAAGGACGCAGTACCTGATCTTGACCAACGCATTGGCAAGGGCAACATCGTGATGGACGGTGAAGTGATCGGTCAGCACGACGGATATCCATTCTACACCATCGGTCAACGCAAAGGCCTTGGTGTTAGCAACCCCGACCCGCTCTTTGTCCTCAACGTCCTACCATCGGAGAACATCATTGAACTTGGCACTGCTGATAAACTCGACGCCATCTCCCTCACGGCTCACAACGTTAACCTCCAGAAGTACGCAGACCTCAACGACCCTCGCAGGTTCGTTGTAAAGGTCCGCTACAAGGACGAAGGCGCACCCGCTACCTGTCACACCGATGCTAACGGCATCCTCCACGTCACCTTCGACGAACCACGTAAAGCCATCGCCCGCGGCCAAAGCGTGGTGATGTACGAAGATGATGATGTGGTAGGGGGTGGGATCATACGTTAATGTGCTAATGTGCTAGTGTGTCAGAGATTGTTAGAGTGCTAGATTGTTAGAGTGCTAGATTGGAAGAGTGCTAGATTGGTAGAGTGTTAGAGTGCTAGATTGGTAGATTGTTAGAGAAGAGTCACTGCGTCATATCGTCATAGCTCCACAATAGACTCAGAAGGCGGGCGTCGGCAAGAGCGGTGCTGAGGGTCTTGATACAATCGAGGGGCGAATATGAAGGTCATTGCTGTTGTTTTGTGCCTGCTCATCTCCTTAGCGCAGGGGCAGGCGCAGGTGGAGTGGCAGATGCAACAGATCATGCCGATGATGAATGGCGCTCTTCTGGCCACCGCGATCATAGACAGTACTACCTTCATTGTTGTTGGCATGGATTCCGTTGCTATTCGCTCGACTGATGTAGGTACAACGTGGACGTCTTTGAGCTTCCCATCCAACTCTCAGTGGTTTGATGTATCAGCATTATCGGGGGAAGTCATTGTTGCCGTTGGTGATCATGGCAAGGTAGCTCGATCTACCGATGCCGGAGTAACATGGTCGTTTGAAAAAGCGCCAACGGAATCAGATCTGTATAATATCTGGACAGATCGGATTCAGCTGGTCGTTGCAACAGGTGACAATGGTATCATCGTGCGATCAACGGATGCTGGGCAATCTTGGGAAGCAGTTGCGAGTCCTGTTATGGGAGCGATTCCTGCATTGACGAGCTCTCCCACGGGGAGACTAATAGGGTTTGATACAACCGGAGCGATCATCTATAGTGATGATAGAGGCGAGTCTTGGTCGGTGGCATCGCGCGATTCATCGTGGCGTGTAGCAGGACTTATCATGGTAAGTCAGGATAGTGGCATAGCTGTCGGCATGTTTGCAGGTGTTGCACTTACAACGAATGGTGGCGCCTCATGGACTTCACACGTCCCTGTAAAAAGCACTGGAATCCAAATTCCGAGTCTTCCGGCCCGTTTTATTAAGATCGTGACAATCCTCAATGAGGACAGAACTATAACGGTAGCGAAAGACGGTGATGGATATTGGAAGTCAGATACTTCATTGGTTGAATGGAAATATTCAGACTTCTATCGTCACAATAGTGTAGGTCAGCTATTGGACGTCGAAGTTGATAGTAAGGGGCAGAAATGGGTCACAACATCTAGCGGGCTCGGACTGATTTCACAATCCTGGTTCTCTGTAGAGCGCAAAATCGAGTTTCCCCGCCGGGGATACTCCGATTTCGTTACGTTGTTAACGCAGAAGGGTGCATGTGTTCAATACATGCTGTATGGCGATCAGTTTAATGCAGTTGGGTCTGTTCATGCGTCATTTGATCATGGACAATCAATGACAGTTCACCCTGTTGGAGGAACGTCTCTATCGGGGCTTCACAACGTGACAGAATTTGCAGAGGTCGATTCTGTCACGTGGTTGTTAGTTGGCTCGCATGATGATTCTGATGATCGACGCACTTATCAACACCAATACATAACTACAGATGCCGGAGTAACGTGGGGGTATCCATACTTCCCGAACTATCCTAGATCAGTATACGATTCACACCTAGGGTATCATGGCGATTTTTGTGCGCTGGAAAGAGATGGCCTGTATACGACGAGAATCTGGTCTCAAAGTCAGTCTAAATTCTTCTTCCGAGATGGAGCCAGACCTGAAGCATCACTCAACAGGTGCTACGCAGTTACCAGTGGCCTATACTTTGCCTTTGGCTTTAACGGATCGCTTTGCGGGACACTTGATACGTCGAGTGTTCTTCAGAGAATTGTTGTTCCAACGTCAGTCTCGTTAAATGCAATGTCGTTTGCTGATAGCACGTTCGGTATCTGTGTCGGTGACAGCGGAGTGATCATTCAGACCATAGATGCTGGCAGAACATGGAAGCATGTGGCGATCAATACCAAGAACAAGTTCATGAGTGTGCACCTATTGAATCGCCAGTCATGGTTGCTTGTGACCGGCAATAGTGAGGTCTTCATAACTGAGAACGGAGGTAGCACATGGTTCACGATTGGATCGGAACTGCCTTCAAATCGATACGATCGTTCGGATTGTCGGTTCATCAATGAAAATGAGTTTCTGATCGCTACACGGGGCATCGTGTACCGTGGGTATAGGGAAGGTATCCCATCATCCATCCCAGACTCCACGTCATTCCGCCACTCCGTCACAACGTCATTGCTTTCCATCTCTCCCAATCCGGCCACGAACAGCGCTTCGATTGTCGTTGGTGACAGAAGCCCCATACTCCAGTTGTTCGATACTGCAGGTCGTCTTGTAGCATCCTACACAGTCGAAAATGGTAGGGTAACAATGAACATGTCGGGGTTTGCTACGGGCGTGTACTATGTGGTATCGGATACGGCGAGCGGGGTGTTGATGGTGAAGAGGTAGATCGTTAGAATGCTAGATTGGTAGAATGGTAGATTGGTGGAGTGTTAGAGAAGAGTCATAGCGTCATAACGTAATGGTGATGTATCATAAATGAAGACGCGAGCACCATCGATGACGGAGCTCGCGTTTCTTCATGTAGAAGCAAAATTGCTAATGTGCTAATGTGCTAATGTGCTAGTGTGCTAATGTGCTAATGATCCAGGGCGAATCGACGGTCATTAGTCATTAGTCATTAGTCATTAGTCATCAGTCATCAGTCATTTGTCATTTGTCATCAATGCGATGCCAGATAGCTTGCAACGCCGGCGTGAGATTCTTGCATGCCGTCCTTGCCGGCTTGCCAGTTGGCTGGGCAGACTTCGCCGCGTTCTTCGAAGAATTGGAGGGCGTCTACCATGCGCATGGCTTCTTCAACGCTACGGCCAAGGGGCATGTTGTTGACTACTTGGTGTTGCACAACACCGTGTTTGTCGATAAGGAAGAGTCCACGGTAGGCAACAAGTTCGCCGGTAGCCGTGAGCTCGCCGTCATCATTGTATTCATAGTTCCCGTCGAGCACGTCGTAGTTTGATGCGATGGTCTTGTTGGTGTCTGCAACGATGGGATAGGTGATGCCCTGTATGCCACCCTGTGCCTTTGTGAGTTGAAGCCATCCCCAATGCGATTGTTCAGAGTCTGTAGAGCATGCAACTATGGCCACGTTCTTTTTCTCGAAATCGGCCAAACGTTCTTGAAATGCATGAAGCTCCGTTGGACAGACAAAGGTGAAGTCTTTTGGGTAAAAGAAGAGGATCACATGCTTCTTGCCGAGATATTGGTCGAGTGAAAAGTTGTCAACGATCTCTTCTCCGTTGATCACTGCCTTGCTATTGAAACGGGGTGCTGATTTTCCAACGAGTACTGCCATTGTCGAGGTTTTCCTTTGTCGTTATGAAGCTATGACGGTTTGTCTTTTGTGTCGAGATGACGGGTTGACGAAAAGACGGTAGTTTTGTTGGTATATGACTCCTCCAAATCCATTCTTTACGCTCACAGCAACTGATCAACAAAGCTCAGCTCGAGCCGGCGTAGTACATACAGATCATGGGGATATTCCCACTCCTGTGTTTATGCCTGTTGGTACGCAAGGGGCTGTAAAGGCTATGGATCATCGGTCTCTGCGTGAGCTGGATACGCCGATCATTCTGGGAAATACGTATCACCTGTATTTGCGACCGGGGGTGGAGACGTTAACGGCTATGGGTGGACTCCACAGGTTCAGTACCTGGGAGCGCCCCATTCTTACTGACAGTGGTGGATTTCAGGTATTCTCGCTCCGCGAACTACGGAAGATGAGCGAGGAGGGCGTGGAGTTTCGATCACATCTGGATGGATCGAAACACCTCTTTACGGCCGAAAATGTTGTCGACACACAGCGGGCAATTGGTAGCGACATATTCATGGTGCTCGATGAATGCACGGCTCACCCTGCTACCTATACCGAGGCGCGCACGTCCATGGAGCTCACTACGCGCTGGGCGCAACGGTCAAGAACACACCAC
>DATGWS010000176.1:0-2603 GCA_035299365.1 Candidatus Didemnitutus sp. | reverse complement strand
ATCCGCTTGATCTCGAGAACGGGGACATGGCTGAACGTGGAAACATCACGACCAGGGATCCTCGCTTCGAGCTATGATTTCACCAAGGCCTCGTGGATAGGTGTGTTGCGCTTAAAGACGCTACCATTGTGGACACTCGATGTTGTTGCAACTGCCGGTTGGTCGTGGGGTGCAGTGCCCCCTCAGAAATTCTCCAGTTTGGAGTCGAGCGTAAGCGGTCTTGTAGTTGGATCTGTGTTCCGCGGAATGAGCGTGAAAGAGTTCTATGGCGATCGATATGCAACCGTATCCCTTAGTCATAACTTTGGTGAAGTGATTCCCGGACTGCTTCGCATCCCAGACATCGCCTCGTTCGGTATTGAGTTTGTGGCCTTTGGTGGCGTGGGCTGGACAACATTTTCGCCTCAGACTCTTGAATACACTCGAACAACGTTGCCAACCACAGACCTGACAGATGATAACACGTATTATGAGGTGGGGATTGGTATCAATCGCATTCTCCTCTTCTTCCGTCTGGATGTAAATGCACGCCTTTCACAAAGATCAACGCCCGAGTTTAAAATCACGTTGTCAGGTGCTACATTCTAGGAACGCTTACCTCGCGTACTTATGACTATTTTCACTTCTGTTATGACATTGTTCTGAGGGGTTCAATATGCATGTACGAATTATTGCGATTGGGGTAGCTGCGTTTTCACTCTGCGGCTCGGTCTATACACGCAGCCAAACACTTCAGTGGACAGGTCATTGCTTCAACTGACAATGGAAGCACTTGGACACTGCTAGAGTTACCTGAGCTTTGGAGTGAAGCGGTCAATAGTATGGATCTCATCGATTTAACGATCAATTGGAATGGCGGTGCAGCACAGCTCTATGTTGCTACGCTTGATGGTAGAACCGTTCTGGAACTGTCGATTACCGGACCAACGGAAAAGATCGACACTTCGCATTTTGCACCAGGCGCATACGCTGTGTCGATCTCTTCCGAAAGAGGAATTGTAGGGGCTGTAGTGGTAAGATGAATGATCTTACGTAACCGCGACTACTGTACGATCAGTCTCTGTACAGCACGCTCACCCTTGTCTGTGGTTAGTGTTACAAGGTACATTCCGGGCATGACACCATCCAACGTAAAGGCGATCTGGCCGGCACCTGCTTGTTTGCGAATGCCTGTAGCAAGGGTAGCAACCTTATTCCCGGCAAGATCATGGAGGTCGATCGAGATCTGTCGGTCACCGGTCAATTCATACGAGACCGTTGCACCGCCATCCATCGTTGGATTTGGATAGATATTCTCCAAACGAAGTGCTCCTGATTCAACCCTGTTCTCTTGTAGTTGTGAACCATCTACGTTAGGAATGATCGCCTTGGGAGACCCGCCCCGTCTGAGGATGATGACGCGTGATTTGGTTGACATCCGTGCACAGGATGGCAATGTTGAGTCAAGGCTTGTCAGTATATCGGCATCGGCAGTGATATGCGTTCCCATTCGCTTGATCTCGATACGACGCTGCACCACCTTGCGCTGCCCGATCGAGGTGTCGGACTGTGTTACCCAGGTCATGGACTTTGGCTGCGTTGAATCAGTACCTCCATCCAGAACAATTGTTTTGATACTGGCCAACATCTCTCTGCTATGAGCATTCATCGTATCAAGCATCGGAATAGAGCGCACTAAGGAATCGATGTTTAGGGAATGAATTTCAGCGAGTTCGCCGTCATTCATAACCTGGATGTCAAGATTGAGATCCTGAGTTCCTCGCTCCTTGCAAAGTTGTTTCTCCACGCCCTCCGGAAGCATCTGCATTACATCCTGAGTTGGGGAGAACCACATAAGCATCGTGCCATCAGACGATGGGGCTTCAACAGGTATAAGTTCATTGGGATCGAATGAGCGAGACATCTCAATACGAACCACCTTGCCCCTTCCATCTGCAGAGGTGAACATTACCGGCATCGGTCCCGGACCGTTGCGTAGGGCTACTTCTTGACGTTCACCATTCTTCCAGACACAGATAGTACCGTTGGCTGTTCTAGGCCGTGGCATACACTGCGCAATGCTGTCGGCATGAGGTACCATTGTACGCAGTATTCCCAGTGAAGCAACATCGATGTTTAGTTGATGAAGGTCATCCGACTCGAGGGACAGTACAGCGATCGACATCGTCGATTCGCCCTCACGTTTTACAGACGTCTCTGTGATGTCATCTGATGGGCTATCTGCAGCCGGCTCGATAACACGAATCTCGCGAGTAGTAGGACGTGGTTCGGCAACGGCACCAAGGTTGTTTTGGGTTTGCTGTGGTGGTTCCGGAGATAGGATGTAGGCTGTTAGACCTGCAGCCATGGAGAGGGTGGCAACTGTAGTTGCGATGATGGCAGGCATAGAAGTACTCGGTAAAGGGGCTGACCCTACGCTCTCAACGATGGAACGCACATCATCGGAGGAGACCGGAGATGTTTCCTGGCGGGCACGTGCAAAAAGTGTCTGGAGGTTGCGTTTCGGTGACATTATAGGATCGGCTGATTGTGAACACGTGGAATTGGTTGAAGCGGAGGCTCTTCTTGCTGAAGGTCTGCGCCTAACATCATGGCCAATGAAC
>DATGWS010000175.1:0-2920 GCA_035299365.1 Candidatus Didemnitutus sp. | reverse complement strand
AGGTTCCGGGCCCAAGCCATCCGGTCCCACAACCGGCGTCAACCCGTACGTATGCCATCCCTGCTCAATTGTTGCCTTTACCACGATCACAAGGGGCGATCCTGCACCAATCTGTACACGATCGATCTTCTCAAACGTGATGTGGTCCTTCCCACTCTTCATCTGGGCGTTGATGTTCACCGCAGAAAATGCGAGCAGGATCGCGATCGCAATGTTTCGGGCGAATGTGAACATCTGGGGACCTATACAATGGCCAAAGAAGACGGGTCAGTATAAACTTACGCAACATCCACGGTTCGTATCTTTGGGTTGCATTTCTCAAGTATTTACACCCAATGGCCGCACAAACCACACTCGACGCGATCCTCTCCCTTTCGAAACGCAAGGGATTTGTTTATCAGTCCTCGGAGATCTACGGCGGACTTAACGGCTGTTATGATTTTGGCCCCTTAGGGGTTGAACTTCTGCGGAACATCAAGGACTCCTGGTGGAAGGCCATGACGTATCGGACGGATATCGTGGGGATCGATTCGTCCATCCTCATGCACCCGCGTGTGTGGGAGGCATCCGGTCACGTTGGACAGTTTAGCGACCCAATGATCGACAACAAAACGTCGAAGTCCCGTCACCGCGCTGACAACCTCATCGAAGAATTTGCAGCTCGTTTGCGCAACAAGGGGAAGACCGATCAGGCTGCGATCGTTGAGAATGCTCTCAACGCGGCTACTACCAATGAGGATCTGCACGCGATTATTGTTGCGAATAACATCCCTGACCCTATATCGGGCACTACGGACTGGACAGAAGTACGCAACTTCAATCTCATGTTCGAAACCCACGTTGGGCCTGTGGCTGATGCATCCAGCACAGTCTACCTCCGTCCGGAGACGGCACAGGGGATCTTCGTGAACTTCAAGAACGTGATGGACTCCGCACGTATGAAGCCACCGTTCGGCATTGCACAGATCGGCAAGAGTTTTCGCAATGAGATCAACACCAAGAACTTCCTCTTCCGCGTGCGTGAATTTGAACAAATGGAGATGCAGTTCTTTATCAAGCCCGGCACCGAAGGAGAATGGTTCGAATATTGGCGTCAGGCCCGTTGGGATTGGTTTGTAAACTCTGTTGGAATTGATCCTGATCACCTGCACCGCAAGCCCCATGAAAAACTTGCTCACTATGCAGCGGCTGCCGAGGACATCGAATATCTCTTCCCGTTTGGTTGGGGCGAAGTAGAAGGCATCCATTCTCGCACGGATTTCGACCTCCAGAGACATCAGGAATTTTCGGGAAAGAAACTCGAATACGTAGACACCGTCTCCAAGGACCGATACACGCCGTATGTAATTGAAACGGCTGTTGGTGCTACTCGCACATTTTTGGCTGTGTTATGTGATGCCTATGCAGAAGAAGAAGTGCCAACAGGAGATGGCGGAACAGAGACCCGATCGGTAATGCGCCTTAAACCTTCACTTGCACCGATGACGGCGGCTGTATTGCCCCTTGTAAATAAAGATGGTATGCCGGAAGCCGGCGAGACTATCATGCGGAACTTACAACGCTCATTCCGTGTAGAATTCGACACGAGTGGAGCCATTGGGCGCAGGTACCGCAGACAGGACGAGGTTGGAACACCATTCTGCATCACTGTTGACGGTCAAACAATCTCGGACTCCACTGTAACGCTACGTGAGCGAGATTCCATGCAACAGGTTCGCATACATACAGACACACTCACAGAAGAGATACGACGTCGTCTCGAACAATGATTAGAACCCATCTCATCTTGGCATTCACCGTGTTCGCAACGGGGGCATCAGCTGCACCCGTACCTGCCGATGACGCCTCGTTCTACCTTCGCCTTGCGCGTTCCCTGGAGTCCTTTGGCGCCGTGTTCCGCGAAGTGAATACCACGTACGTCGATGAGGTGGATCCGGAAGATCTTGTCGAAGTGGGTATTGATGCCATGCTCAGGCACCTCGACCCGTATTCAACGTACATGAAGTTTGATGAGACCGATGATCTAGACATGCTGTCAACAGGAGCTTACGTAGGATTCGGTATCTCCGTAGGACGCCGAGATAGCATGCTCACGATCATCGATATCCGTCAGGATGGACCCGCTAAGAAGTCCGGCATCCGTATTGGAGATCATCTCATTGCCATTGATGCCGTTCGCACTGACACAATGTCGCCTCAAAGTCTCCGCCCTCATACTCGCGGAGCGGCTGGGTCTTCAGCCAAACTTCGCGTACTACGAGACGGTCGCAAGGACACGATTGAAGTAGATGTTCGCAGAGAAGAACTTCCCGTTGAGACTGTTGGGCATGCAGAGTTGTTACCCGGCGGTATCGGATATGTACGGCTTGCCCGTTTTGCTCGTGGCACGGGGCTTGCCGTTCGTCGTGCATTGAGTGATCTACAAGAACAAACGGATCTACGGGGGTTTATTCTCGATCTGCGTGATAATCCGGGCGGACTTCTTGATGCTGCCGTGGACGTCGTTGAACTCTTCGTCCCAAACAACAGCGTTATCGTTACTACTCGTGGTAGAGATGGCAACGAGTACCGATCCTACACATCGAATGAAGAGCCTATCGAACCAACGCTCCCTCTAGCTGTGCTCATCAATGAACGCAGTGCAAGTGCCAGTGAGATCGTTGCCGGTGCAATCCAGGACCTCGACCGCGGAATCATCATCGGTAAACGCTCGTACGGTAAGGGGCTAGTTCAGACAATGGTCCCGCTACCGAATGAAGCCACACTCAAACTCACCACATCTCGCTACTTCACCCCTTCTGGCAGAAGCATTCAACGTATCGACTATCGAACGCGGCGAGCACCCATTGGTGAGCCGAATAACGCCATTGCCGGAGCCGACTCGATTCCACACGTTTACAAAACCTCCAATGGTCGGGCC
>DATGWS010000174.1:0-16119 GCA_035299365.1 Candidatus Didemnitutus sp. | reverse complement strand
ATCTGTAGGCTTGAGAAGCATTGCAGCCAAGGCCGGACTGAGCGTAAGAGCGTTGAATGCAGAGAGTATCACAGAGAAGGCAATGGTCATTGCGAACTGCTGATAGAGTCTGCCGGTGATACCACCCAGGAACGCAACGGGCACGAACACAGCTGCAAGGATCAGGGCAATGGCTACTACCGGACCCGACACTTCACTCATGGCCTTGAGCGTTGCTTCTCGAGAGTTCATCCCATGTTCCATGTGATGCATCACGGCCTCTACAACCACAATTGCATCGTCAACTACGATACCGATTGCAAGAACAAGACCGAAGAGCGACACCGTGTTGATGGAAAACCCAAGCAACGGGAAGAGTGCAAACGTACCGATGAGAGACACCGGTACGGTAAGCAACGGAATAAGTGTTGCTCGCCCGTTCTGCAGGAAGATGAACACCACCAAGATCACAAGGAGGATGGCCTCGAGAAGCGTGTGGATGATCTCTTCGATGGATGCTTCTACGGACGGTGTTGTGTCATAACCAACAACGGCTGTGATGTCATCTGGGAACGTGGACTTCAGAGTTTCGAGGGTTTCATAAATACCCTCAGCCGACTCCAACTGATTGGCACCAGGGAGAAGGTAGATCGCAAGCAGGGCGGATGGTTTGCCCCCTAATCGACCAAATGATTTGTAGTTCTCAGAGCCAAGTTCAACGCGTGCTACATCTCCAAGACGAACGATACGTCCATCGGCAGTTTCGCGAAGAATGATGTTAGCAAATTCTTCCGGAGTAGTAAGACGTCCGGGCGCGCTAACCGTGAATGTGTTCTCTTGTCCGGGTGCAGACGGAGGAGCACCAACCTTACCGGCCGGTGCTTGAATGTTCTGATCCTTCACAGCCGTCATCACATCGGAGCTTGTGAGTCCGAGTTTCGCTAGCATGTCGGGCCTGAGCCAAATACGCATGGAATACTCCGACCCGCCCATGAGATCTACCTGCGACACACCCTTTACACGCAGGATCTGATCCCGCACGTTGATCATCGCATAGTTGTTGAGGAACTCACCACTATAGGTTCCATTCGGAGAGGCAATACTGATGAGCATCAACAATGATGGGTTGAGCTTAGCAACCGTAACACCCTGTTGTAATACTTCTTGAGGTAGGCGCGAGTTTGCCTGTGACACACGGTTCTGCGTAAGCATGTTCGCATTGTCCAGATCGACGCCCACATCGAACGTTACCTCGATCACACCAACACCATCTGATGTATTGCGAGACATCATGTAGATCATGTTGTCAACGCCGTTCACCTGTTGTTCGATTGGTGTAGAAACGGATTGTTCTACGGCCTCAGCACCGGCACCGGGATAATTTCCGGTAACACGTACGAGAGGGGGCGAGAGTGGCGGGTATTGCTCGATCGGCAGACTGAGCATGGATACCAGTCCGGCGATCACCGTCACAATGGAGATCACGATAGCAACGATGGGACGTCGCACAAAGAAGGCAGAGAACATCGTAGTGCTCCTTATGGACGGTTAAGGAGACTGTCGATCGGAACCGTTACTTGCTGCGGGGCTACCTTCACGCCATCTCGTACTTTCTGCAGGCCTTCAATAACGATACGTTCACCGGCCTTGAGTCCGGCTTCGATAACATAGGCACTTCCAACGCGGTTACGCACAACAACCGGACGCATTTTTACCACATTGTCTGAACCAACAACGGCAACACGAAATGCCCCTTGCAATTCAGAAATGGCGCGTTGTGGTACCACTACTGCACCCGGACGTTTCTCTACAACGGCGCGGACCTTTGCAAACTGACCGGGGCGAACATCTCCGCCCGGATTCGGAAATAGAGCTTCAATAAGAATTGTCCCTGTCTCGGGATCAACGGCATTGTCAATCACCACTGCCCTGCCTGGATACGGGTGTGCGATCTTGTCTGCCAGAATCATTTGAAATTCGATCTGTCCGGTATCACCGGATGCTTTGCGTGCCGATCTCGACTTCACAAAGCTTATCCACTCGAGTTCTGAGATACTGAATTGCACCTTGATCGGATCGAGCTTAGATACTGTTGTGAGCAGATTGCCGTGCATACGCGACACAAGATCACCAGCTTCTACCTGCGTCTTACCAGCAAGTCCATCAATGGGCGATGTAACGTTGCAATACCCCAGTTCGAGCTGGGCCTTTTGTACGCTACCCCGACGAGCTTGCACAGAAGCAAGACTGGCCTTTTCCATTTGGACTGCTGTTTCGTATTCCTGACGCGAGATAGCGTTTTGTTCAACAAGGGGCTTATAACGAACCACATCTTGTTGTGATCGAGCGAGGTTTGCCTCTGACTCTGCTAACTGACCGCGAGCAACACTCACATTTGCAGAATACTGCAACGGATCGATGATATACATCACCTGACCACGCTTGACGAATGTGCCCTCTTTATACACCACACGATCGAGATAACCCTCAACACGGGCACGGATCTCTACTTCTTCCCCACCACGCGTTTGCCCAACCCACTCGCTATAGATAGGTACATCTCGCACTTCAACCGTTGCCACCTTTACCGGCATTGGAGGGGGCGGACCAACTTCCTCTTTATGGCATCCCGTCAATACGGATATACCGATTATCAACGTCATGCCAACGGTCCACCGTTTCATATACGTCTCCGTGAGTGAGAGCTTCAAATTACCGAATGAACTTGGGATGCATCAAGTTGTCGAGCGAGAAGATTTCATTGATCTTGGCGTCGTCAAGGAGCCCCTTAGCACGGACGATGTCGATGACCGACCCTCCCGTTTCAAATGCTTCCTTGGCGATGGCCGCCGTTGCCTCATAACCGAGGATGGGATTGAGTGCTGTTACGATGCCTATGGAATTCATCACCATGTTGCGGGTATGCTCCACGTTAGCTGTGATACCATCTACGCACCGTTCACGTAACGTACTGCATGCATTGGTAAGGGTCTCGATAGATTGGAACAGGCAATAGGCGAGAACGGGCTCCATTACATTCAACTGGAGCTGTCCGGCTTCAGCGGCAAAGGTGACAGTTACATCATTGCCGATCACGAGGAAACATACCTGATTCACAACCTCCGGGATCACCGGGTTCACCTTGCCCGGCATGATACTCGAGCCTGGTTGGAGTCGGGGTAGGTTGATCTCATTAAACCCACACCTCGGACCCGATGATAACAGACGCAGGTCATTACAGATCTTGGAGAGCTTTACGGCAACACGTTTGAGTACGCCACTCACTTGCACGTAGGCACCATTGTCCCACGTTGCTTCGATAAGATTGTGCGACAGTACAACGGGCACGCCGGAGACTTCTGCCAGGTATTTCACAGACAGCGCAGGATACCCTTCCGGAGCGTTGATGCTTGTACCAATAGCCGTTGCACCAAGGTTGACTTCGGTGATCAGGGCGCGGGCTTCTTCGAGTCTGCGGAGATCTTCGCCGATGTTCACAGAGAACGATTCGAATTCCTGACCAAGCGTCATCGGCACAGCATCTTGCAGCTGCGTGCGGCCCATCTTGATCACGTCCTTGAACTCCGTGCCCTTACGTGCGAATGATTCTTGGAGTAGGCCGAGCTCTTTGATGAGTTTGCCGATCTCCATATACAAACTCAACCGAAACGCAGTAGGATAAGCATCATTCGTACTCTGTGAGAAGTTGACGTGGTTGTTCGGGTGAACCACCTCATAATCCCCCTTTGGTCTGCCGAGGATCTCTAAAGCCTTGTTTGCGATCACCTCGTTGGCATTCATATTCGTTGACGTCCCAGCTCCCCCTTGAATAACATCAACAATGAACTGATCATGAAGTTCGCCGGCGATGATTGCATCACAGGCTTTACAGATCGCATCAGCGATCTCGGGTTCAATAACACCGAGGTCCTTGTTGGCAAGCGCGGCCGCCTTCTTCACATACCCAAACGCGGCGATAAAGGACGTTGCATGACTGATCGGAATACCGGTAATGTGGAAGTTCTCGCTACCACGCAACGTTTGAACACCATAGTAGGCGTTATCGGGCAGTTGACGTTCACCAAGGAAATCATGTTCAGTGCGCATGGTCAAACCTCCAAATGTTCGGAATAGACAGGCATATAGGCCGGAGCGTCAAACAATTCGATGAGTCTATCGCGGAGGATGGACCGAGCTTCATCTTCACCATGTGTTAAGAAAAGTGTTGGCTTTCCTCCTCGCGCAACAGCTTCATACCACTTTACAAGATCCACTTGTCCGGCATGAGCACTAAAGCCACCCAGTGTGTGGATTTTGGCGCGCACTGCCTTGTATTCGCCCATGATCATGATATGGTCTGCACCATCAACAAGCCTGCGACCCAAGGTGCCCCTTCCCTGATAGCCGGAGATGACGAAGTGACTTTTGGGATCATCAACATTGTTATGAAGGTGGTGCATGATCCGTCCGGCTGTTACCATACCCGAACCGGCAATAACGATAAACGGACCATGCTCATCGTTGATGGCTTTTGATTCATCAGCAGTTACACACATCCGCAGAGAACGCAGATTGTGATAGAGCGAGCCATCATCAGTGATCTTTGTGGCTTCTGCATCAAAGAGTTCTTCATGCTTGCGGTAGACGGCGTTGGCCTTGATGGCCATTGGGCTATCGAGATAGATCGGTAGTGCAGGAATGCGTCCGTTACGAATCAGATCTGAAAGGTGAAACAAGATCTGCTGGGCACGTCCAATGGCAAAAGACGGAATAAAGATCTTGCCCTTTTGATGAACTGCCTCGATGATGATGCGTTCAAACTCTTCCAACGTGTCACTCAATGACTTGTGATTGCGATCTCCATACGTGGATTCCATCACTAAGACATCAGCCTTGAGAGGGGGCTCTGGGTCTCGCAAATACGGCAGATGGGGAGGCCCAATATCCCCTGAGAACACCACCACCTTTTCAGCCCCTTGATCAGCGATACGGAGCTCAACGCTGGCAGAACCAAGCATGTGTCCGGCATCATGATAGACCGCCGTGATACCCGGTGCAACGATCACCGGTTGATCATAGAACACGTCCACCATTTGTGAAACCGTTTGTTCTACATCATCAGCATCATAGAGCGGTTCATCGTTTCGATTGATCTTGTGTCCCTTACGTTCTGCCCTACGCTTACGACGTTCAAAATCCGACTCTTGGATATGTGCTGCATCGGCAAGGATGATCTCCGAGAGATCGCGCGTTGCCTCCGTGCAGTAGATCGGTCCGCGGAAGCCTTCTCGCACAAGCAATGGCAGTCTTCCGCAATGATCAAGGTGACCATGCGTAAGCACCACCGAGGCTATATCCATGCGGTGTATACGTCCCGGGATAACATTTCGGGCATCGTCGTCCTTATCCCCTTGAAACATGCCAAAGTCGACCAAGATCTTCGAACTCTCGGTCTCTACGAGATAGGCAGAGCCAGTGACTTCACCCGCTGCGCCATATGGTGTGATTGTTATCATAGGCAAAGTTACGTCATGCCTCGTCAGCTCACTTCTCTCGGCTCACCCCGCTCGCTTCGCTCACCGCCCCTCTCATCCTGAGAGGGGCAATACAAATGTCCCCCTTCTCAGGATGAGAAGGGGGCAGGGGGATGAGCCATGGGAAATCGAAGGTGCGTCTTCACGCAAACTGCAGTGCGTGCAGCTTTGCGTAAAGACCGCCGTGAGCGAGCAACTCTTGGTGCGTCCCTACTTCTGCCACTTCACCATGATGCAAGACAACGATGCGGTCGGCGCGTTGGATCGTTGATAGTCTGTGCGCGATAACGATGGAGGTGCGACCCTGCAACATCGTGGTTATGGATCGCTCGATGAGTTGTTCTGTCTCTGTATCGATGCTGGAGGTAGCTTCGTCGAGGATGAGGATGTCGGGATCTGTGACCATTGCGCGACAGAACGAGATGAGCTGTTTCTGTCCAACACTGAGCACGGCACCACGCTCCCGCACATTGGTTTGATATCCTTGTGGAAGTCTGCGAATAAATGGATCAGCACCCAATGACACGGCTGCTTTAACTACGTCTTCATGTGTGATCTCTTCGCGTCCAAGTGTGATGTTCTCTTCTACGGAACGAGAGAACAAGAACACATCTTGCAGGACAACTGCGATGCGTGCACGTAGGTCGTGTTGGCGAATATCGCGGATGCTGTTGCCGTCAACCTTGATATCGCCCCCTTGGAACTCATAGAACCTGCTGAGGAGGTTGATGATCGAGCTCTTTCCTGCGCCCGTAGCTCCCACGAGGGCAACGGTCTCGCCCTTGTTCACAGTGAACGACACGCCTTTAAGAACAGGTGTTGTGCCATCGTAACTGAAGTGGACGTCATGAAACTCAATGGCACGCTCAAGTTTTGTAAAGGGGGCGGCGTTTGGCGCATCAGGCACCGTCATGTCTGTGTCGAGTAAGGAGAAGATGCGCTCCGACGCAACAACACTTGATTGCAAGGTGTTATACTTTTCTGTGAGATCGCGCACCGGACGGAAGAACATTTCCGTGAACTGCGTAAAGGCAATGAGCATTCCAATGGTCATCGCGCCGGACAGGATGTTGCCTGCAGCATACCACACGATGATGGAGAGTGCAACGGCACTGAGGAACTCCACAACGGGGAAGAACGTGGCGTGATAGAAGACCGAACGGTCCTGGAGTTCGCGGTGTTCTTTGTTGATCTCTGCAAACTGACGCTCCATTCGCACTTCTTGACGGAAGAGCTGTACAACGCCGATGCCCGTTACGAACTCGTTCATGAAGGAGTTCATACGTGCTACTTGACGTCGGATCAAGTTATACACCTTGCGAACTTTACCACGGAAGATGAATGACGCTATGAGCAAGAACGGCAGAATGATGATCGTCATCAGCGTCAACTGTGGCGATGTGCTCCACATGAAGTAGAGGATCCACACGATCACCATCACATCGGAGATCATCAACACCACGCCAGATGAAAAGAGCTCATTGAGAACCTCAACGTCACTCGTTACTCGAGTAACGATTCGTCCAACCGGCGTTGTATCGTAGAATCGCAAAGCCAAGCGCTCTACATGTCGGAACAACGTATTGCGGATATCCAACAACACTCGCTGTCCAACGCACGTCATCAACAGCGATAGTCCGTACTGCAGAGCCCCCTGCAAGAACAACAATCCAACGATAATGCCCACGAACATCAGCAGTCCGGGGAAGTCGCCCTTTACAATGTGATCGTCCACCGCAATGCGCGTGAGGTACGGTCGCAATGGTCCTAGTGCCGAGGACACCAGCGTTAAAACTACTGCCCCTCCGATATGGGGCTTATAGGGCTTGAGGAATCCGATCAACCGCCTAAGTAGGCGATAGTCGACCTTCTTTGTTTCCGACGATTCTTGTTGCACGGTGCAAAGTTATGTCACTCCGAGCGAAGTCGAGGGGCCTCGTTAACATGACTTCCTTGGCTCACCCCGCTCGCTGTGCTCGCTGCCCCTCTCATCCTGAGAGGGGCATAGATCATAGTGCATCGATAGATCGATAGAGGTTGGTTCAACGTCAAAATTTGGAGAGGCCCCTCTCAGGACGAGAGGGGTAGCGAGCATTGCGAGCGGGGTGAGCCAAGAGATGACGTTAGGGGACCCTACTCCGTCCAAACGCCCATTTCATAGAACTTCTGACGACGCTCGTTCACGAGTTCTTGTTTTGATTTGGCACTCAGCGCATTGAGTTCTTCTGTGAGCGTGTCTACAACAGTTTGGAACATTGTCTCCGGGTCACGGTGGGCGCCGCCGATAGGCTCTGGAACAATGCGGTCGATGACCTTGACTTGGATGAGGTCCGTTGCTCCAAGACGTAATGCTTCTGCGGCCTGCTCCTTGTAATCCCATGAACGCCATAGGATGGAAGAGCAGCTCTCGGGAGCGATAACGGAATACCACGCATTCTCGAGCATGAGGATGCGATTGCCGATACCGATACCGAGTGCGCCCCCTGAAGCCCCTTCACCGATAACCATGATGATGATTGGGGTTTTGAGTTGCGACATCAATAGGAGATTGCGTGCAATGGCTTCTGCTTGACCTCGTTCTTCGGCTTCGAGTCCGGGGAAAGCCCCTGGAGTGTCGAGGAAACAAATCACGGGCAGGCCGAACTTCTCGGCTTGCTGGAATAGTCGATAAGCCTTGCGGTATCCCTCGGGGTTGGGCATACCAAAGTTGCGGTAGAGGTTGGACTTTGTATCTCTGCCCTTTTGGTGACCGATCACCATAACGTGACGACCGTTAAGGGTTGCCAGACCACCCACGATTGCTGGGTCGTCCCTGTACGCCCTATCTCCATGAAGCTCTACAAAGTCGGTAAAACAGTGAGAGATGTAGTCGAGGGTGTATGGACGGTCTGGGTGGCGTGCGATCTGTACACGTTGCCAACGTGTAAGGTTGCGATAGATCTCAGAACGAAGTACCTCGATCTGCTGTTCGAGATCGTCGATCTGTGGCTGAATGTCCAGCGTATCCGTGAGAGCCTTCATTTCCTCGATCTTCTTTTCGAGTTCAACGATTGGCTTCTCAAATTCGAGTGTAGCGGTACTAGCCACGGTTGCGCCGTAAGAGGTGTTTCAGAAAGATCTCCACATCAAGAGCGATGGAGTATGAATCAACGTAGTAATCGTTGAGGTGTTCGATGGTCTGCTTTGAAAGCTGACGCGGGTTGCTCACCTTCACAAGTCCCGTGATGCCTTCCTTGCCCGAGGTACGATGTTTCCCATCGGGGAAGAGCCCAACAACACTACGTTTGCCGGCAAAGACCTCAGCCCAATCGCTGAATAGGTGATCCGTGCGTCGCAAAATTAGAACAGGCAGACCCAGCGTCAAAACAAGGGAAGAAACCACAATGTCAAGAAGTCTTTTTGCAACCCGGTTTCGATACCTCATCAAGGGTGGTATGGCAACGGTAGGCTCTATCCCGGCAACGTCATTGATGATCCGAGCTGTTACAATGTCGTCATACTCTGCAGCCATATGGAACCTTGCGCGATAGGCCGACGAAGCGATCATCAACTCCATTGCAGTCTCTCGGCTCACGTCGGGGTCCGTGAGGACAACCTCCTGAGCATTTGTAGCGTCAAGGATACGTGTAAGATAGCTCGTATCCCCTACCACGGGTAGTCCGGCATACGTGTCAACCGTAAAGGGGCTTGTAGCAACCACTCCCACGATCTCTGCATGACGGTGCTCAGCACGCTGGAGTTCGGCAACAATGCGCGCTGTGTGCTCATTGAGTCCAACCAAAAGAATACGCCTCGTTCGTGGACCGCGCGATGAATCCATAAAGGAAATGAAACCTCGCGTGATGGCGAAGAGTATCGCACTAAAACCAATGGTCATCAGAACCACGCCTCTGCTAAAGGCATATTCCTTAAAGAAATATGTGAGCGAGGAGAGAACAAAGAAGGTGACGAGCAACCCTACAATGCTTCTACGAACGGTTGGACGGTATTCAACGTATTCACCAACGGCCATAAGCGATAGTGTAGTCATAAGAGACATCACGATCTGCACGATGGGATATGCATAGGATGGAAATCCGAAGGGTCCGTCAAAACGAACCGCGGTTGCGATGAGAAGTGCAACGTTGATGCTGATCATGTCCAGCACCCACGTTATCACTTCCACTCGCTTACGCATTGCACGCGCCATTAGCGCACGAAGAATAATGCCAATTCTTAACAAGGCCAGAAAGATCCGAGAGCCACCAAAGTGTTTCCGCGCAAAGATCTCCATCGCGTCATAGAACACTCGCACTTCGTTGATCGAACTACGCTTGGTACTCTCGCCCTTGTAATGCACAATACTTGTTGTGTGTACATACATCACCTTCCAACCTGCCTTTTGTATACGGTAGCATAGATCAATATCCTCACCGTACATAAAGAAGACGGGATCGAATCCTTGCTGTTCCTTCACAACTGCGGTACGCGCAACCATAAAGGCACCTATCAGGGCATCTACCTCGTAGGTTTCATCGATCGGCTTATAGGTAAGGTTGTATCGGGCAAAGAGCGGTGATGAGGGAAAGAGCGACTGAAGTCCAAAGAGCTTGCTGAACGATGCCCAGGGAGTGGGAAGCCCCCTTCTACAGGCAAGTTGAAACGATCCGTCGGGATTGAGAACCTTGCATCCTGCAATACCTACCGATGGCTGACTGTCCATATAACGTACCATGAC
The DNA here is from genome assembly GCA_035299365.1 of Candidatus Didemnitutus sp. Classification (GTDB taxonomy): domain Bacteria; phylum Bacteroidota; class Ignavibacteria; order Kapaibacteriales; family Kapaibacteriaceae; genus UBA10438. The sequence goes on along the minus strand of DATGWS010000174.1, from coordinate 5,889 downwards.
GTTCAGGGTATCCTGACCTACTATCGTGTCGGGGTTGAGGAAGAGAACGTACCGTCCGCTACACACCTCTAATCCACGATTGTTTGCCTTGCCAAAGCCAATATTCTCCGCAAGGGGGATCCACGTTACGTCGGGAAAGAGTGGACGGAGATCGGCAACAGAGTTGTCTTGGGAGTTGTTGTCAACAACAATAACCTCCATCGTTACGCCAGGCACCTGTGCTTGTAACGAGCGAAGGCATTGAAGGAGATAATCCTTCACATTGTAGTTCACGATGAGGACAGAAATGTCCGGCTTCACGTTACCGCTTCCCAAAGGAGAAGATAGTGGCAAGCTTGAGTTTCCATACAAGAAACGCTGCTTCGTACACGATGTTCTTCGACATCTTTGATACGCCACTAACACGATCGGTAAAGATGATTGGGAGTTCGAACATCCGAGCCTTTAGTCTCCACGCCTTGTAATTCATTTCTATTTGAAAGGCATAACCGTTAGACTTGATCTTGTTGAGATCGATCTTGCGAAGCACATCTGCACGGAAACACTTAAAGCCCCCGGTTGCATCCGCTATGGGCATCCCGGTAATCACGCGCGTGTAAATGTTGGCGAACCAGCTCAACAACAATCGGCTCATGGGCCAGTTAATGACGTTTACTCCCTGTACATATCGAGATCCAATAACCAGGTCGTGGTTGGCAATGGCATCGTGGAACCGGAGCAGGTCCTTGGGGTCGTGCGAGAAGTCAGCATCCATCTGCATGATAACGTCGTAGCCCATTTCAAGTGCCTTTGTAAACCCGGCACAATACGCCGTACCAAGTCCAAGTTTTCCGGTTCGTTCTACGATGTGTACGCGACTGTCTGTTAGCATACGCTCGCGGACGAGTTTTGCTGTTCCATCGGGTGACCCATCATCTATCACCAGAATATGGGTTTCAGGAACAACACCATGCACAGCATCGATCATGCGAATGATGTTTTCGCTTTCATTATAGGTCGGTATGCAAACAATACTTTTCACGCTTGGCCATGTCCTCTGAGCATGACAAAAACAGTACGAACCATGATCTCGAGATCGAGCTTGAAGGACATGTTTTCGATATAAAAGAAGTCATATCGAAGACGTTGTTGGATCTCCTCAAGAGATTCGGGATTTGATCGGGCCTTCACCTGCCACCAGCCCGTCACTCCGGGGCGTACCTTTAGCCGACGTCGATAATACGGCAACATCTCCGTGAACTTGTCAACATAAAATGGTTGCTCTGGGCGTGGACCTACGAGCGACATCTCACCCTTGAGCACATTCCACAGTTGAGGTATCTCGTCGAGGTGTGTCTTGCGAATGAATCGTCCAACCGGGGTTACCCGTGGATCATTCTCATTGGTCCAGGTTGGCCCCCTTCTGTCGTCAACATACATCGAACGGAACTTGGCCATGCGGAAAACATGCCCCATCCTTCCAACACGGTCTTGGACGAAGAACATCGGACCCTTTGACGTGACACGCACAGCCAATGCCGTGAGGAGCCAAACGGGCATTCCTACAACTAATACAACAACACTGAAGAGAATGTCCAGTGTGCGTTTGGCAAATTCTTCCCAGGGCTGCATAAGCTCCGGACTGACTTCGATAAGGGGCGAGCCATAGATCTGTTGCGTACGTGCTTGACCCGAAAAGATCTCGTAGAGATCCGGGACGATTTTCACGAGGCATCCCTCGTCTGCTGCCTCTGCGGTTACCTTTAACAATGCATCATGGTCTGTGTGATCCATCGTAACAAGTACTTCCCGCGGCCGCAAAGCAGCCATCACCCGTTGCACATCATTGATCCCACCAAGGATTGGTCCAGGGAGTCCATGAGGTGCAGATAGTTTCTCATCAACAACGATGATCCCGCGCACATCATATCCCCAGGCAGGCTCGTCGTGCAGGTCTACAAGAAGCTCTCGAAGCCGTGCAACAGATCCAACAAGAACCGTTGGGATCTTTATCACGCCATGTTCGCGAAGTCTGCGTTGTAGTTGTCGTGCCGACAATCTTCCAATACAGACCAAGGTGAACAACACCAGCCAATACATGGCAAAAACAAATCGAGGATTACTCTGGTACTCCGGCGAACTTGTAACGAAGATGGCCAAGAACACAACGGCAGAGCCAAGGAAGGTATGGCGCATTACCGTAAAGAATTCATCGAACGGCGATCGGATATAGAAGTCGCGGTACAAGCCCCCTAACCAGAATACAACACTCCAATAGGCACAGGACATCAGGGCGATCACCATGTAGCCTTCCATGGTGAAACTGCGAATATCCGATAGCACCAGGGGGCGAAGGAGTTGATAGACCGCAAAACTCAACGTAAAGGCGATGAGATCGAAATACATCTGCATCATGCGCGGACGCAAGAAGATGCCAAGCCGGCTTCCAGGTGCAAGAAGCACTTGAGTTGAAAGGGGGCGAGATGAATGTTCGATGGTTGCGGACATGAAATTCAGTGTGACCGTCGAAGAATCTTTGTGAAGAGAACAACATCGGCCTTACGAACAAGTCCCGTTGCGAAGGCCGAAATCATCACCACTGCACAAGAGCCAATGATCGCTGCCGGTACGGGCAAAACATCCATGAGCCATGTAGTGCCGGCGATGCCCGATGCGATCACCGTGCAACAGCGGATGACAAACAACAAATCTAGCTGTTCGCCAAGGATGCGTCGCAAGATGATAATGCAGATCCCCGCGCCGGCTATCAATGTTGCCAGGCGGGAATACACGGCGCCAAGGGAATTGAGCGACGGGATAAAGGCCAGACCAAAGATGATCGAAAAGGCTAGCAGTACTCCGGCAATCACAAGATTGAACCGTTGCTTCCCTACCGTAACGGCGAATTCTTGACTAAAGACAAGGATGGCAACCAAGGGCGCTGTCCAGAGGAACCAATAGAACTGCACACCTTCAGCAGCATAGCGCCCGTTGCTCACAAGGTTGATGAACTTCGGTATCAATGGTCCAGATACGCATACAAGCAGAACAGTAGCTACGATCAACATGCGAAGCACAGTCAAGGCTACATCTGTCCGCCTCTTGGATTCGTCTGAATGGGTTCGCGCAATCTCCGGCATCACTGCCAAAGACACTGCCTGCGGAACAACGACTAGGAACGGACCCATTGATGCATAGATAGCACCAAGGACTCCTACGTCTCGCGGTGTTCCAAACCATTCAAGAAGGATCGTGTCTAATGATGCATGTAGAGCTAGGAGAGCAACTGAGGCGATCACCGGCATGGACTCTGTCAGGAGAGCCTTCATTTCAGAGAACCGAACAAAGGCAGGGCGAATGAATCGGCCACGATCTAATGCTACCAAGATCACAAATCCGGGAATGGCAGAGATCATATAGGCAAGGATCACTGTGTATACATCAAGCGATTGTTGCCACCACCAGATCATTCCTGTAAAAAGCAACGCATCGGCAATTCCCAACAGGGAAACCACATGAAACCGCGATGTAGATCTATAGGGGGCTTCTACTGCATATCTCAACATGGTGGTGCGGGCAGCAATAAGCAAATAGATGGACCATACGATCACATCAACTACAGCATAGCCGGAGAAATAGGCATAACTCGCACTGATTGCAGTAGCCATACCCCACATGCCCAGCCGGAGAACGATAGCCGATGAAATGATTTGTGGAGCTCGCTCTTTCTCCTGTACAATTCGCCGAATCAGTATGCCATTGATCCCCAGATCGACCATGATTCCAACGATGAGATCGGTCATTCTCCGTTCAAAGAATAACGTGCCATTCTCTTCCTTGGTCAGCGTTGAGAGGATCAATCTCTGGGCGAGAAAAACAAGGAGCAGGATAGCCCCCTGTGATGCAATGATCCAGGCGCTGCCTGTAAGTACGCGAGCTGATAACGATCGCTCGCTATTGGGAGTGGACGTCACAGGAGCGGTTGCGGAAGACCGTTAGCGGAGAATAGAGATCATCGTTGCGGTTAGCGCAACAACGCTCGTGATGATGCTTGCGATGATCGCATAGGTTTGGATTTGCGTGCCAACCGGAATGTCCGGTGGACGTGGGACGTAGATCTCATCGCCGGGCTCAACAAAGACGTCATCATCGTCTTCAACCCAAACCTTGGAACGTCCCTTCACGATACGTGCACGGTCATCCTCGGCACCCGTAGCAAACCCACCGGCATGTTCCACATACCAAGAAAGTCGTTTCTTTGGGCTAAATGGCACATATCCCGGACGAAGGACCTGTCCATACACGTAAACTCGATCGGGCGTTGGCTGGATAACAACGATGTCACCCGGGAAAAGAGCAATGTTCTCCGAGGACGTACTGTCTCGCAATGCCTTCACCATGTCACAAGACACATACGGAAGTCGATACTTCTGGTCGATATGATATCGAGTGGTATCCTCCAACGTGAGATCTGAATATTGGAAATTGCGATATGCATCATCACGTTGCTGTGTTAGCGTTACCGGACCACGATCCGGCCGGACAACATACGAGAGTGCAAGTGATGCGCCGGACGTGAGGCCACCTACACTCGCAACGGCCTCACTCAGTCGGGTAACACCAGGGATAATAACCACTGCACCCGGCGAGCTTACTTCACCGTAGACTTGGATCACACCCTGTGCTTGTGCTCCACCCGTTTCCGCCTTACGCTCAACGATGATAGTACTGCCGGGCTGAAGTTCTATGTCTTGACCAACGATGTGGAAATTTGAATCCACTGTTAACATTTGTTTTCCGCCCCCTGCCGATTGCACAAGGGTAACACGCGTGAGGTCTGCATCGTCTGTTGGACCGCCTGCTGCTGCCAAAAGAAGCGAAACCTTGTCGCCCATTTTGTACGCCAAGGTTGTAGGCGTTGCCACAGAACCTGAGATCGAGATCGTATGAACATTTCGGTCTTCAAACGGAACAGTGATCTCATCGCCCTCACGAACATGAGGATCGAGATAGGAGAATCCCTCCACACGGGCCTTTGGAAGATCTGCCGTACTCGACCCATTCTTATGTCGAACAGAGACATTTCGCATGGCATATGGCCCAAGCATATACCCTGAACTTCGCGTGAGCTCTTGGGCCTTGGTTGGGATAGCATTTACCCCTCCATTTTTTGCCATTTCCGCAGATCCCCCATCCTTACTCATGAGCCAAGGCTGGCGCATGAGCGTAAGGAAGGTTGATACTCTCATTGATGCCGGAACGGCATATGTACCTGGGTAGGTTACATTTCCACGAAGAGACACATAGACCAAACGTGCCCTTCGAAGCGTGATGAAGATCTCCACGTTTGCGGACCTGCTCTTCATCAGACTTTGCAGTGTATCCCTAAGCCCCTTGAGGGTCATACCCGCTACTCGAAAAACACCCGTACGCTCCATCATGATCGTATTCTCGGGCGTAACGATGGTCATCTTCTCGGAGAAATCGAGTCCCGTTGTCTGATAGGAAAGGATATCTCCCGGGCCGAGGTAATAGACCGCAGGGTCCACAACGTCATCGGTTGGCAGTTGTTCTGCGGTAAGAAGAGAGGAGAGACTGGTCTGACTTCGGGAAGAAGCACCCATTCGGTCCATGTCGAACGTACTACCTCCCCCTTGTGAAAATGCAAGGGTAGGCAGAAGAAGCACGATGAGGCACGCAATGGCACCGCGCGATTGGCTGGCAGACAGGCGCATCCAAACTCTAATCAGTGGGGGTAAGGGGCTTTCCGACGCCGCAAAGTTACGAATAGTGTGCCGTGATGACGGCTGCAATACGATCTGCCGCATGACCATCCCACAGTGGCGGTACTTGGCCCGCGCGCATTTCACCGGACCGAATCAGGTCAACAGCCTCGAGGATGCCGCTCTT
>DATGWS010000173.1:0-3294 GCA_035299365.1 Candidatus Didemnitutus sp. | reverse complement strand
TTGTGGTTTTACTCCCTATTGGCGTGGCCCTCTACCAGGCACTAAGCACAGACGCCCTGTCCTTGTGGGTTCCCTTGCTTGTGGTCGCGCTCACGATTTGGTCCCTTATGCGCACGCTGCGTGCCACATCTGTTGTCTTCGACGTACCATCAACGATAGTGTATTCGATCGGACTCGGTTTAGTAGCAGTTGCACTTGTTGCCATCCTGATATCGTGGAACGCATCCTATGATGCATTCTCGTTTGTCAGGTTCTACTTCTCTGTTGTTTCGGCCTAAGGGAACGTGATGTCTGTAATCGTTCCGGCGGACCACCGAGAATTGAACGACCGAGAGCGTGCGATCCTTCGTGCGATCGTTCAGCTCTTTATCCTTCATGCCACACCTGTGGGGTCTCGTGTTGTGTCTCGGTATCTGGAACGTTCTCTACCCCTGAGTCCAGCAACAATCCGAAACACCATGTCGGACCTCGAAGCTAGGGGATATATTACACATCCCCATACCTCAGCAGGAAGAATGCCCACAGATCTAGGGTATCGATTCTACGTTGATTCCCTCGTGGATATAGGTCGGCTTCCCACCCACGAAACCGATCAGGTGGTCTCCGACCTCCTTGCGCTCCCGCGGGAGAGTGTGATGCGCGATGCATCGCGGATCCTTGGTTCATTGAGCCGACACCTTGCCATGGTTCAGCTTCCATTACTTCGTGAAGCACTTGTGCAGCGAGTGGAATTGATTCCTCTGTCAAGCGAGCGACTGCTTGTTGTTATAGCCCTTGACAGCGACATCGTTCGTACGCTCACTCTCGAGACAAATGAGTTGATCGAGCCGGGCACGGTAGAGGCTGTATCTCGTCAGCTCAATGAGAGATTGGCAGGGAGACCACTCTCATCGATCACAACAATGCTCTCCGAATTGCTTGCCCCCTCATCAAACCCTACCCCATCGCTGTTCAGGTTGTTCGTAGAGCAGGTTGGGAATCTAGTCTCCACAAAAGCAAGTGGCATGGTGCATATATCCGGTGCCCAGAATCTGATTACACAACCTGAGTTTGAGGCCCCTGATCGACTCCGAAGTGTTATTGAACTCGTGGAGAATGAGGACGTTATCGTTCACCTTCTTGGATCGGCAACGGAACCAGGGCGGGTTTCGGTAACGATCGGCAACGAGTTTGCTGAGACCGACATGCGAGACTACGCAATGATCGCTACAACCTACCGCGCAGGACATGCAACTGGGTCACTTGGGATCATTGGCCCACGTAGGATGGATTATGGGCGCATGATCTCCATCGTGCAATTGATGTCCAGCGTTCTTACACGTACTCTTGGAGATGTACGTCAAACGCCCGATGAAACTGACGTCGGACCGTAACCGATAACCCCGGAAACCAATCTCAATTGACCCAAATGGAAAACGAAGAAGAACAAACCATGGAAGAGCAGATCGAAGCGCTTCACCAACAAGTTGAAGAGTGGAAGGATCTTGCTCATCGACGTTCTGCGGAAATCGCAAACATTCAGCGCAGGACGCAACAAGAGCGCCAAGACCTGATGGTGTATGCGTCGGAGCATGTAATCACCAAGATGTTACCTGTGCTCGATGACCTGCATGCAGCTGTTGAGGCGGCACGCAAGTCCACAGACGACTCCCCACTTAAAACCGGCATAGAGATGATCTATGCAAAGGCAGTGAAGATCTTTGAAGACTCAGGCGTGAACGTCATCGAAGCCGGGGTTGGTGAACCCTTCAACGTGCAATTCCACGAAGCGCTGATGCATACGGCATCTGAGCATCCGGAGGGACATGTGGTTCAGAATGTGCAGCGCGGGTACCAACTCCACGATAAGGTAATCCGCCATGCAAAGGTGATAACATCTGCCGGACTGCCAGAGCATAACGAAACAACGGAAGAGAGAACATGACGGAACGTGACTATTACGAGATCCTTGGTGTTGGTAAGTCTGCGTCGGCCGACGAGATTAAGTCTGCCTATCGCAAGATGGCCATGCAGTATCATCCCGATCGCAACCCAGACGATCCCTCGGCCGAAGGCAAATTCAAAGAGGCCGCTGAGGCCTATGAGGTGCTTAGCGATCAGAACAAGCGTGCTCGATATGACCAGTATGGTCATGCCGGCATGCGTGGTGGCCAAGACTATCACCAGTATTCGAATATCAACGACATCTTCAGTGCATTTGGCGACATTTTCGGTCAGTCCATCTTCGGCGACATGTTTGGTCAACAACAACGTGGTGGGCGCAAACGCTCGCAACGAGAGCCGGGTGCCGACCTTCGAGTGAGAATGCCATTATCCCTGGAAGACATTGCCACCGGAGTGGAGCGGACGATCAAACTCCGCCATTGGAAGGCCTGTGGTACATGCAATGGGTCCGGCGCCAAGGAAGGATCGGGCTTTTCTACGTGTACGGTATGCGAAGGGTCCGGAGAGATCCGTCAAGTATCACGAAGTGTGTTTGGGCAGTTCATCAACATTGCGCCATGCACCACGTGTGGTGGCACCGGAGAGATCCTCAAGGACCGATGCGACACGTGTGAGGGTGAAGGTCGGGTAGAAGGTGAAACCACGGTAAAAGTCACGATTCCTGCCGGTGTACACACTGGTAATTATCTCACCGTCACTGGCAAGGGGCATGCAGGACGCAGGGGCGGTGAGTCTGGCGATGCGATCGTGGTCATTGAACAGACAGAACACGAGGTCTTTGAGCGAGATGAAGATGACGTCTATATGGATGTTGTGGTAGACTTCCCAACTGCCGCTCTTGGTGGAGAAGTGAATGTCCAAACGTTGTTCGGAGAGGCTTCGTTAAAGATCGAACCAGGTACACAGCCAGGAGCCGTGCTGCGCATGAAGGGTAAGGGCATTCCACACCTCAATGCACGCGGAAGCGGCGATCAGCTTGTACGGTTCAATGTTCATGTGCCAACAAAACTTTCGTCGAAAGAAAAGTCGGTTCTGAAGGATTTGGCAACTAGTGATCACTTCAAGCCGAAGGATCAACGCGTAGAGTCACACTTCTTCGACAAGATCAAGGAAGCGTTCTCCTGAGTTTTCGTGGAGCGCTTCACGGAGTAGACCATGAAGCGCTACATCACAACCATCCAGCGGCACCTCGGCATCACCCGGTCCGAGGCCATCGCCATAACCTTTGTGGCAACGATCCTCACAGTTGGAACGGTGGGAACGAGTCTCCTACCCGTTACCTCTCTACATGAGCATGCATCGGCACGGCGAATCGCCCAGATATTAGATTCGCTCGAAGCAGATCGGCTT
>DATGWS010000172.1:0-2791 GCA_035299365.1 Candidatus Didemnitutus sp. | reverse complement strand
CGCTCATTCAGAGATCTACTCAAAAGTGGACGTTCCGCCCTAATGTTGCTTCGTTAGCGCTCAATTTACACCGTTCAACTGTGGATAGACCCACTACGCTGCAACGATCTCGGCGTTGTTAATAACGCGGACGCCGTCTCGTGGGTGCTTGGCCGACTCCACCATCACCCGTGCTACATTCCGCACATGAACGGCCTGCCAATTCTTCGGGATAAGGGGCGAAAACACACGCATCAGGACACTGCCAATTTTCTCTCCCCAACGTGGTTCCTTCCGTTCACCTAAGAGCAAGGATGGGTGTATGATCGTCACATGCGGATAGCCAAGACTGCGCAGTTCGGCCTCCATCTCACCCTTTACGCGGTTGTAGAAGATTCGCGATCCGACGTCGGCTCCCATGGCACTTACAATGATGTAATGCTGAGCCCCCTTCTCAAGAGCAGCGCGGGCAATACGAATTGGTAGGTAATGATCTACTTCACGAAAAGCCTCTTGGGACCCGGCAACCTTGATGGTTGTACCGAGACAACAAAACACTACGTCGCAATGAAAGGTAGGGGGCAGGGGAGCCGCCAGTTCTTTGCGCCCAAGTGAAATGATCGACGTAAAGAACGCGTCAGCATTCAGCTGACGTAAGAGTTCCGATCCAACAAGACCGGATCCGCCGAGAACAAGTGCTTCCATAGAAACAAAATAGCAACGATCACTCCAACCAATATGTCTGCATCATACCCTTGCCTTTAACATCAACCGTACCCCGGGGAATAACCGTATAGCTCCCCCTCTCTAGCGAAGCGTGAGAGAGGGGGTCGGGGGGTGAGTTCTTGTGTTCATGAAGCGCATTTGCAAGCGCCTCAGAGATCTGTATACGTCCGGGTTCAGAGGTGCTCTCCATGCGTGATGCCACATTCACAGTATCACCCCACACGTCATATTGCATACGCTCAGTCCCTAGCACACCCGCAACTACCGGACCGCAATGGATTCCGATGCGGAATATCACACGCTCTCCTGTATTTGGCCACGTGAACTCGCTCGCCATCATTTCTAGGGCAACATTCGCTATTCGCTGCTCGCTATTCGCTATCTCCGTTTGTTCACGGGCGATTCCCGTTTGTTCACGGGCGAGGCGGGGCCTCGCCCCTACGGCGTCCGCTATATCGAATGCCACGGCCATATACGAATCACCGATGGTCTTGATCTTCATCACATCATGTTCTGCGCAGATGATATCGAACGTGGTGAAGATGTTCTGCAAGAGTTGTACAACAACCGATGCATCGAGTTGACCTGAATGCCTGGTAAATCCAACGATGTCGAGGAACAACACGGCAGCATTCTCAAACGTGTCGTTGACCACCTCGCCCCTTGCCACTCTATCGGCGATATGCTTGGGGAGGGTAGAGTAGAGCACGGCTAGGTGTTGTTCGTGTTCCTGACGTTCCTTTGCCATTTTCCGTTCCGACTCCTGCATGGCAAGTTTTGTGGCGGTGTCCTTGCCGTTGATCTCTTCGTTGATGCGTGTGTATTCGTTGTTGTGTTCGATGTATCCGGAAAAATCATTCTTCTTTTGACAGAGATCGCGGTACTGTTTGTGGAGATCGGCTTGAACAGACAGAAGGGTGTGCTCTCTTGCGGATGAGAGGGCGGTTTGGAGCAACGCTGCCGCTTCGTCATAACGACCATGGTGTTCGTGTAAGGTGGCATCCAATTGTAGGATGTAGATCGCCAGACTTGGTTCTGAAATGGTCATAGACGTTGTTGTGGCGAACAACTCCTCTGCTTCGCTGAACAACTCCATCTGGATCAAACAACCAAGGATGGCGCAGGTAGTCATAACAACACTACTTCGCTCATTACATTCTTCTTGTAACGCGAGTGCACGACGGTAATGTTCAAGTGCTGTAGAGAGATCTCCGGTCTGAAAGAGAACGTTGCCAATGCTAAAGTTGTCATCGGCTACACCCAACTTCACGCCTAACTCTTCATGAATGGCTAATGCCTGATGGTAGTGATCCAACGCCTCAGAGTAGTTACCCGTTGCTCTGTATACCTTACCTAGGCTACAGATAACACCTGCGCTACCAATTCGGTCTCCACGTTCCTGATAATGAGCAAGAGCTCTATGAAGGTATTGCAATGCCTCGGGATAGTTGCCTGTAGCTCTATATACGTTGCCAAGGTTACCCAAGACTAAGGCAATTCGTGGAGTGTCATGCAATTCATGAAGTACTGCCAACGCTCGGTTGTAACACTCCAAAGCTTCAGGATAGTTGCTCCAATCGGAATGGAGTGCACCAATGTTACCTAGGACATTAACCGCACCGCTACGATCCCCAAGCGTTTCATGTACGGCTAACGAGCGATGATAATATTCCAAGGCACGTTCCCGGTTGCCCGCGTGATGGTGAACGAGACCGATGCCCATGGTGACCTTGCCAGCATACTTGTGGTCACCCAATTCCTCAAAAAGCGCCAACGACCGATTGAAACACCGCAGCGCTTCTTCATAGTCACCGAGTATGTTGTGCAAGATTCCCAACGCTCTCTCAGCAGCAGCACGCGCATCGGGCGTTCCTAACGCTAACAACTCCTGAGCACACGCCCTTAGGCCATCCGTATCGCTGACATGTATAGCAACACTAATGTCTTCTCTGAGTTCTTCAATCGTACGTTTGCTCATGGAAGAAATTACGGAGTTACTCGTGCCAATAGGTCTGCATCGTCGTTTAGCGCCTTGCTAAGCGCCTCTATAAGAGCTCAATTCTCTGTTCTCTGTTCTCTGTTCTCT
>DATGWS010000171.1:0-3609 GCA_035299365.1 Candidatus Didemnitutus sp. | reverse complement strand
AATTCGTTATGAACACGTCTACGATTCCGGTACTCTTGGGGAGTCCGGAGTGTGGACAGTTCTCGAATGGAAATTCCAGCGGGTTCTTTGCCGGCCTTACCGGCGAATATTCACTCCTCGGTGATGCGTTTGAGCTAGCTGGAGCCTTGGTCTATTCCCTTCGACCTGCAGATCTTACGACAACAACAGTGGATGGATTTGAAGTGCTGGATCCCAACTCCAATACCTATGTCCCGATGGAACGCAAACACGTTTTCTCGAGCTCCTTGGGCTATGTGGCTGTTGAACTTGGGTTCCGTTCTCGTCCGGTAGAATGGCTGCCGATCTATCTACGGGGCTCCTTTGATGCCGGCAATCCGCTCGTTAATGCCTCCTATTCACAGACGGAAGAGATCACATCTCCTGACGGGATCTTGTTTCCCGACGGAACACAAAAACATGTGGTAGCTGAAGGTGAATTCCCAGGCCTCGGAACGGCCATGGGTGTATCTGGTGCCTTGGGCGCGGTAATCCCTCTGTCGAAACACGTAGAGCTATGCCCCGAGGTCTTCTATCGCTATGGTTTGAATTCGATCTCTTCGTCCTCGTCCTGGAAACAGTCGTTTGCCGGAGCCGGTCTCCAGGTGCGATATCGCATGTTCAGTGATGAACTGCCACCACCTCCTCCGCCACCTCCGCCACCACCTCCTCCTGTTATCGTAGAAGCACCGGCACCACCAACACCATTACCGGAACCCGTTCCCGTGGTGATTGCCTCTGTGCGTTCGCAGCCATTGGAGATTCGTGAAACGGTTGTGACGCAGACGTTCCCATTGTTGCCCTACATCTTCTTTGACAGTACCTCCTATGCCCTGAATGTGAAGTACGTAGGCGAAGATGATGTTTCTCAGTTCAGTGAATTAGCGCTACCAAAACAGACGTTGCCCATCTATTACCGTATGCTCGATATCGTGGGTGCCCGTATGCGTGCAAAGCCGCGTGTAGTGCTTACGGTCACCGGAACAACGGACGGGATGGAAGGGGGCTCCGCAGAACAACTCACGAAACTTGCAACTGCACGCGCACAAAGTGTGGTAACGTATTTGCGAAACCGTTGGGGTCTGGGTCAGGAGCGATTCAAGATTCGAACCACAGACCGACCATCTCTTCTGTCGAACGAACAGTACATGCAGGGCATTGAAGAGAACCGACGTGTGGAGCTTTCGGCCAGCGATGGCGCGCTGCTCGATCCGGTTGTTCATACCCGCTTCAATGAGTATGTACCGGTACAAGGTCATCACGACTTTTCTGTAGATGTTCGGAATCCGGAACAAGCGTCATCGTGGGCATTGGATGTGAATCATCGCGATCGGTCTATTGGTGCACGAACAGGCGGAAACGTTCCGCCGGCACAGATCAGCTTTGATCTCACACAGGAGATGACCGATAAGCTTGGACCAGTAGTGGGAACCACCGATACACTTGACGCAAAACTTGGGATCATGCAGAAGGATGGATCTCCGGTAACGGCATCCACACGTTTCCCGGTAATCAAAACCGTGGCCAACTACGAGGTGAGCAGGTTAAGCCTGATTGTTTTTGATTACGACCGCGCAGATATCTCCGAACAAAACAAGGAAATGATGCGTCGGGTTGTGAAGTCGTCATCCGGACAGGGGAGTGTGGCAACCATCGTTGGATCCACGGACCGTCTGGGTGAACTTCAACACAATATGAACCTTTCTACCGATCGTGCCAGATCTGTAGAACAATTCGTACGTTCGATAGCCCCTTCCCTGAACATCACGGACGTGAAGGGTATCGGACCAGCAATTCTTCCCTATAGTAACGAACTGCCCGAAGGTCGATTCTACTGCCGAACGGTCTCTTTGACGATCACAACTCCGTTGAGGGAGCGATGAACAGACGAAACCTCTTTACAAGTTTGGTGCGCGCTTCGCAGCGCGGCGGTGGTGCTCTTGATGCAGCTCCGATGGTGCAAGCCGGTCTTGAACCGTACACCACACCGCTCACGCTTGAGGATGTATTCCACCTCTATCGCAGACTCGGGTTTTCCGTGTCAATGCCAGTTGCAACGACGCACGTTGGCAAACAAGCGGCAGATCTCGTGGAAGAACTACTCGGTGAAGATGATCCGGGGGACCCAACGCCCGACATGGCCTTTACGAAGTGGCGAGACCCGGCTACACAGTTGATGGTGGACTATACGGAGAATCCACAAGGGGCCGATCTTCAAACCCGACTAGCCATCGAAGGTTGGTGGAAGGGGAATCATCGTTCGTTCTCCAACTGGTGGTTGGCAACGATGTATCGAGATACACGCGCCGTGGAACGTCTCACACTCTTTTGGATGAGCCACTGGTGTACGGAGTTTTCGTTCGACGAGACGTATATGGTGCCACAGATGCACTATAGGCACTATCGCATGATGCGCAAGAACCGCTTGGGAAGCTTCCCATCTATGGCTCTTGACGTTACGGTTGACAATGCAATGGTATTCTATCTCGGCGGTACGTATAACGAAGTTGGCAAGCCGAATGAGAATTACGGTCGAGAATTGCTTGAGCTCTTCACAACAGGCATCGGATGGTATACGGAAGGTGATGTAAAAGAAGCAGCACGCGTCCTTACGGGCTGGAAGGCTTCTCGCTTTAATGATCAGCCGGCACCGAAGGGCATCTACAATACCTGGTTCGACGCCAACAAGCACGATACTGGTGCCAAAGAATTCCTCGGTGTTACCATCCCAGCTCGCACGGTAGACAACAACACGGAATTTCAAGTGCTGAACGAAGAGGTCTTTGAACTCATAAAGATCATCTTCCGCGTCAGACCCGATGCGGCCGCTCGTTTCATCGCACGTAAGGCCTATCTCTACTTTGTTTACAGCTCCAAGGGAGATGTGGATGAATCGTTTGTGAATGACCTTGCAGCAGAGTTCCGTGCTGCCAACTTTGACATCAAGCCGATGTTTAAGAAGCTCTTCACCAGTCAGCACTTCTTTGATCCGGCACTTCGCGGAGCACAGATCAAGACGCCGGTAGAGTATGTGGTAGGTCTTCAGCGACAGTTCGGAGTTGAAGAGCTCGATCCACAGATCTGGGTGTTGGAGATGGATCAGATCATGCTCGATCCGCCAAATGTTGCCGGTTGGCCCGGACATCATACGTGGATCAGTACCAATACCTATCCGCGCCGGCGAGAGTTTGCTCGGAAGCTGATCGATGCCATGACGGATGCCCGTGCAAATGCCTTCATTCGCGAATTCGCCGACTATGATGACGTCGTCAAGTTCGTCCTTGCCGTCACGAAGTTCTTGTTGCCGGTAGATGTATCTCAGACGCGTCTCGACTTCTACAAGAGCGCACTCTTGGAAGGGCAGCCCGACTATACCTGGGCCGAAAAGCTCGAGGTACCATCGGCAGCTGCGCGTGCAATGCGTGAACTCCTTAAGGCCATCGCAAAGGCCCCGGATTTCCAACTATGTTAAGCCCCTTCAACGTGAACATGAACGTCAAGGAACACCGATGAAACGTCGTACCTTCCTCTCGACAACTGCGGCTGCCGCTGTTGGAACTCAGGTCCTTGGGGGCGTCCCTTTGAAGGCGT
>DATGWS010000170.1:0-7496 GCA_035299365.1 Candidatus Didemnitutus sp. | reverse complement strand
GGTTCAAACGTTGGCCCGCCGGATCCCGTCCCGATCTTCGTGAGCGCTTTCACATCGTGAACCGTGCCGTTGACCGATACGCGCAACATCGCCGCCATTTGCATCCGACCGTCAGAAGAAGCCCCTTCTTCCATTGGCATGGTAAATCGATCGAGTGTGATGTTCACCGAGGAATCAATCGGTGATGCGATCGTAGCACCCTTCTGAATGTCTGTGCCAAAGAATAGATCCTCACGTTCTGTTGCCTTTGGAGAGACGTAGAGATCGTTCATCACGCCCCACCGTATACCGGGCTCGAGAAACGCTGATTGGCGTTGGTTGAAATCACTCCAATACAACACCGGAGCGACTACACGCGACTCACCGTCTTTTTCTATCCGAACATCGTAGCGTAGCTTTTCGCGGTCAACGAAGTGCTTTTCAATCTGTTCCTTGCCTAGGTAGGTCAGCGTATAGTCTCCAACCTTGGTGGGCACTCCATGTGTGAGCATGGCATGGTGTGTTTCGGTATAGGACGACGTAGTGATCACACCAAAGATGAGGAGGGCAATACCTGTGTGCGAAACATATGCGCCGGCCATTGTAGACGAACGTGTAATCAAACTCCAGCCCACACGCATGTTCACGACCAACGAAAACCATGCAGAGAAACTCAGGATGATCTGCCCTATCTCGTGCACGCCAAGCGCGATCATGCTACCAGTACATATCAACGAGATCACGGCGGCTTCCGCAGAACGCCGAATAAGAAGATGGCGGGGCGTTCCGCGCCACTGAACGATCAACGCCAAAGCATTTACGATCAACACCGCCGGTACAAGAACAAGGTGGACCTTGTTATAGAAATCTGTGGCAACTGCAACTTTTGGCTGACCGATAACCTCCATGATTACTGGCCATGAAGTGCCCACTGTTACGAAGATGGCGCTGGCCATGATCAATGCAGAGCCTATCGACAACATGAATTCACGTGTTGTAGGAGCAAACTCCTCTCGGTTCACGTTCATATCCTTGCGTCGGGCAAGGACCATTCCCACACCAATCGATGTGAAGGTTAGCATGAAGAGCAAAAGGATCCAAAAGGCAAACTTGCCCGGGTCAACAAAGGAGTGCACAGACGTATCACCCAGCACACCGCTACGCGTGAGGAATGTTGAATACAACACCATCACAAATGTTGCAACAGCGAGGATCATATTGGTCTTCACGAGACCATGCGTGCGCTTCTGCACAAGCATTGCATGAACCAAGGCAACAGTAACAAGCCATGGAATGAGCGATGAGTTCTCTACAGGGTCCCAACCCCAGAAGCCACCCCATCCAAGAGTTTCATACGCCCAGAATCCTCCCAACATGATTCCGAAGCCCAAGACTGCCGTACCAAACAACGTCCATGGCAGGGCAATCGATATCCATTTGTGATAGTCCTTTCGAACAAGTCCAGCCATTGCAAAGGCAAAACTCACACTCATTGCAGCGAAGCCCGTGAACAGGATCGGCGGATGAATAGTGATCCAAGCGTTATGGAGGAGAGGGTTCAGCCCCCTACCATTGAGTGGCACATCGGCTAGCGTGATACCATCTGCTGCAAACGTTTCATAATAGAAGGCGAACGGATTCTTAACCACCAACAGCAACGTTAAAAACGTAAGAATGAGTCCGTAGAACATCATCACGGGTTCTTCATACTTATGACGTCGGGCATACGGTGTAAGGAACACACCGATCAGGGCCACCAACATCGTCCAAAGCAAGAAACTTCCCTCCTGGCCGGAATAGAAACAGGCAACGAGCAGGTGAAGAGGCAGCTCCTTTGACGAGTAGTTCCAGACGTAGTGATATTCGAATCGATGTTGGATGATGTTCACCACCAACATTGATGAACTTGCAACGAGGCCTAGAGCAAGGATCGTAAAAACAACACGAGCAACACGCGCATACATGGAACCCTCTGGCTTGCGGATCGCCAAACCGTAGAGTACGGTTGACGTTACGGCCATCCCAAAGAGCGCGTGGATGAGGATCTGACCGATCATTTGGCGTATACCTGTGTTGCGTGAAAATAAGCGTCACCGCCGCCATGCACATGTCCAACAAACCTTACTACCTGTCCGGCAAGGAACGGACCCTCTGGTTGCGCTCCTGTGAACTGCGTACGAAACTCTGCTCCGGAGGCATCTCTACAGACGATCGTGGATGGGGCTCCTGTTGCATCAACGATCGTTGATACGATGATCACCTTTGGCGCTTGATCACTTTCGGAGGTGGTTTCCGTGTGCTGAGCCCCGTCAAACGTTACTTCCTTCAGATCGCCGTACGACGATGCTATCCATACTGCGAGCGGAATGCCAATAAGGGCAGAGATGATGATCAGTTTCTTGAGCATGGTTAGGATGTAGGCATTGCGTCTGCCGGCTGCCCCTCGTACTTCGAAGGACACTTTGTTAACACTGCCGAAGCCTTGAAGACACCATTCTCTACTCGCCCCTTTGCAACAACACTGATGGCGATCTCAAAATTGTTCGGTTTGGCACCGATCAATTCAACCGGAATGATCTTTCCTTGATCGTCCTTCATTGTGAATCGGAAGGTATTGGAGGGGGCGTCATAGCTCGACCCTTTCTCCTTTACCCATGTTCCTACGATCTGGACAGTTTTGCCGAGTTGTTCAGCGCGCGTAACGTTGGTGTACTCCACCGAGCTACTATCGAGTGCCAAATACCCAATGATGGCAAGGGCCACAATGGCTACACCGGCAATGACGTATTTCATGGGGAATCTGCGTGGTGAAGTTGTCATAGCATCCTCAACGCTCAATGCGTTGCTCTAGTTCACGCAGACGTGCATCCACACGCTGCAAATACACTGCGATTCCGGCCCAAAGGATGAGAGCCGTTGCCAGCACCACATAGGTGGCGTTGTTCGTCATAAAATTGATCATGATTTCTCCGGTAGTGCATTCACTCGCCGCAGCACTCGTGCCACGCGTACTCGTAGGTTCATGAGCCAGAAGTACATAAGAGTGAATGAGAACAGCGAAAGTCCAAAGAGGAGTTGTTTTGTTGGGTTGATCGCATCCGAACGTGGACTCAGAAGCGGACCTGCATTCGAGTCATCGGAACTTCCCGGGTGAAGCCCCGGCAAAAGTCGCGGCAAAATGAAGATGAGGAACGGTACCGTTACAAAGGCCACAATCGAATATGCTGCACTCAATCGTGCTCTGCGCTCTGGATCGTCGATGGAATTGCGCAGCAGGAAATATGCTGCATATACCAGGAGTAAGATGAAGATCGATGTTTGGCGAGGATCCCAGTTCCAGAACGATCCCCAATTAAACTTTGCCCAAACGGCACCCGTAACGGTGGCAAGGATTGTATAGAGTGTTCCCACGCTTGCTGCAGCCATCGACATATCATCGTGTTGGAGGTCACGTGTGCGAAGGAATCTCACGGCAAAGATCATGGCAATGAGATAGGCGATTACGGCTACCCACGACATCGGCACGTGGAAGAAGATGATCCGAGCTCGCTCTTCAAGACCAATGATATACGGTAACGTAATGAGAGGGTCTACTGCGACAACGGCATCGGCCTGAAAAACAAGATCCGACTCAGCCCGCCGTACAGAAACGATTACAGCTGTCTCGTCACCGGCAGCGCGGAGCTCCTGAGCAACTGGTGCAAAGGCCCGCAGCATCACCCGGACGTTTGAAGCTCGAGCATCTGTTGCCGGGATAAGAACAGTCCCATGTTCGTCTTCCACGGCTTTCGATGGTTGTGCACGAATGTATACCGGAACAGATTTCGTGCTGTCGGCACGGCCTTGAATAACCGCATCAGTCATGCTCCCCCCAATCGGGGGCAACAAACCGAGAATGGTGGTGGCTGCAACACAGGAGATGGCTAGGATCCGCCACCAAAGTGGTTTGGGCCTACCAAAGGGTCCGGGGAAAAAACCCAAGAACACACCAAGGAGCGTTCCGCCGAGCATGAGGGCAAACTTCATAGGAAGCGAAGTTACGAATTACCCTGCAAGCCTTTTTGTAAGAACGAGGGTATTGCGGGGTTGGTCCTGCGTAGCGGGTCTGTACTCTACCTCATCCATAACCCTACGCATGAGGGATATTCCCAAGCCCCCTACTCGTCTCTCACGGAAATAGTCGTCCATGTTGGGGTGTTCAATGGTCCCGGGGTCAAAGGGGCGGGCCGTATCGCTGATTTCGATCCGTACGTCGCGGTCGTCCACGGCAACAAGAATCTCAATGGATTGAGAGGCATCGTGTGAGAAGGCGTGAGCGATGAGGTTTGCGCATGCCTCATCTACTGCCAGGACTACCCCGTTCTCTTCGAATTCCGTGAATCCACAATCATGGATCTGTGACGAGATGAACTCTCTGATAGTACGCAGACTGTCAGTTGAGGCAGAAATGCTGATGTTTTCGGTATGGTTGCTGAAGGCGATCATCAGATGGCTGGGTAGGCATTCACAGCGTCTTCTACGCTTGGATGGATGTTAAAGAGGACAGGGAACCCCAAGAGGTCGAAAACGGTGAATACTTTTGGCTTCATAGCAGCCATCTTTATATCACCATTTTCACGTTTCACGGCCTCAATGAAGACCATAAAAACGCCAAGTCCGGCACTGGAAATGTAGTCGAGGTCTGTGAAATTCACAACGAATCGTCTGCACCCACCATCATAGGCGGTAAGGAAGATCTTCTCCAGATCGGATGCCGTGTGGGCATCAAGATATCCGGAGAGGTCAATTATGCAGATATCATTTGGCTCTTGACGAACCAATGCGGAGAAGTGGTTCATGTTGCTATTCCTGTGGGTTCCATACGGTCAGAGTCGGCATCGGTTGCACATGCTTCAGAGACAACGATTCCAACGATTGTAATATCGTCATGCGGATCGGCTCCGCGAGCATGCCGTTCAACAACGTCCAACGTCTCTTGAACGAGGTCTGTAGCCTGTAAGGATACGGTCCTACGGACCATATCCGCGACGGTATCCATCCCAATCTCTTCCATATCCGGGTCTCTGCGTTCGGTTACGCCATCGGTAGTGAGTAGGCAGATGTCTCCGAGGCCTACGGAAACTTCAACCTCTTCGATCGCAGAATTAAATGTCCGGGGGGGAACGATACCAATGGCCACACCGCGAGGTTGGATAATTTTCAACTCTGACCCAACTCTACATATGGCTGGTGTATGGCCTGCACGTGCTATGCGGAGGGAACAAGAGATTATGGAGAATTGGACGCACGTAAGTGAAATGTAGGAATGCTTCTCCATGGAACCGAAAAGAGTCTCATTCACTCTGCGCAGCAGATCGGCAGGGCCAGCGGAGACACGCATCTCTGCGAGCACTGCGCCCTTCAGTGTTGCCATGTACAAGGCCGCCGGGATACCCTTGCCAGCTACGTCTGCAATGATCACACCTTGCGTACCATCGGCAAAACGTATGTAGTCAAAATAATCGCCCCCTACTTCTGTGGCAGGGATCATCACGGCATGGACATTAAACGGACGAATATCCGGGCTTGAACGAGGGAGCAAGGATGACTGGATGTCGCGAGCAACATCGGCTTCCTTTTGAAGCCGCTCCTTCGTGAGAGCAGCCTCCATAAGTCGCGCTTGGTCGAGCGCAACGCTGACCATATCACCAAAGGCCGTAAGTAGCCGAACGTCATCAAGCTCGAATCCGTAATCAACTGTGCTGAAAACAACGAGGGTCCCCATTCTTCGATGGTCACTGTAAATAGGGATGATGATCATGGAACGAACGGCAACATCTCCTGCGTCGTTTGTGAGATCGCTTAGTGACTGCACATGTACGGGTCCATTACCATTGGAGATGAGCTCATGGATAGTTGGGTTGGCATGTAAGGCCCGAACATATTCTGGATGTACAAGCTGTGCAGCAGCTACCTGCATGCCATCACCATCATCAACTTCCATCCACGCCCCGTGTGCTCTGCAGATCCGTAGGGCAAGATCTGTTGTGCTGTTCAACAAATGCTCCACACTTACAGCAGCCGTCATAAGTCGGGTGATGTGTGCAAGAGACTCTACTTCGCTCGATCGCCTATCTACGATGGCACTGTTTGGCAAGGCGGCAATAACGGCAAAGAGAAAACGCAGGAAGAACACGAAACCAAAGAAGTTGATGGCACTAGGAAGGATGGCTCCACTCCGAACAAAGGAGGCTGCCGACTCAGTCACATAGGCGTCCACACTCGATACATGCATCACGGAGAGGACGATGGATGCAAAGAGCGCACACACAGTAAGCCACAGCAAGCGGATCTTCTTCTCCATGGTGATCGTTGCAAGCCAATTCAAACGCTGCGTATTGATGAGCATTAGTATGGCACCAAACACCGTGAGGACCACATTGATGATGGTGAACACGGGGCTTACCGAACCAAGCGTTGAACACAACCATATGCCGAGAAGAATGATCACTTGCACGATCAAATACAGACGTGTACGTTCATGGCGACGCATGAGCAGCAATGTTGCAAGGAACCCCGCAAGACCTATCGAGATTGCGAACGTGCCAATGGCAACAAGATGGGAGGTGACCACTCCGAGAAGACTTGTGATTCTGCCACCATCAAAATCATCGGGCACAATAGCGGCGAAAACAAGTAATGCTAGTGCCGAGACGGAATACGTTGTAAGAGCCGAAGCAACAGGTTCGTAGGTAAGTGTCTCGCGAGGCCTGCCAATTCGGATAACGACGATGCCAATCATACAGACGATTGCAATGTCGCTCAGAATTGTCAACGACGCTTCAACAAGAAAGACCTCGTCGATAGATCTCCCTTGTTGAACACACCATAACCCAACAGCCACCATACGTATAATGGTGCTGGCAACGCCGATAACCACAAGCATTGTGGTTATCGACCTACGTACAGTTCGGTCTTCCGGAATCCGGATCATTGTCCCTCCACAGGGCGCAACCTACGACGGTTTCTGATGGAGGTTGCATTTGTCATCATTGTGCGTCGAGAAATAGAACGCCGGTGGCAGACATTTCCGGGACCCGAGCCGAACCTACAATGTTCTCTCTCACCACCCCCTCTGCGAGTACTGCTCCGCGGAGATTCATCGGGACACCAAGCGAGGCATCGGTGAATCGCATCTTTATCTCTGCCGTGCCATCCGTTATCGTCACCCAGCACCCTTCATCTTGGCACACAGATCCAACAGTTCCCTTGATCGTAACCGTGCGACCCAGATTTTCTACCTGCATGGCCTCCGAGACGGAGATCACAGATCGGGTTGCATCCGGTTTGAGACCAATATGATCGGGTTTCGTACACCCAAACGAAACAACGCTGAGGATCAGCATTGCCACATATGTTCTCGAGGTATTCCGGACAGAATTCATGTTCGGTCAAAAAGGGAAATGGAAACGCCCCTTATGCGCTTGCACAAGAGGCGTTGTCATGAGAGCCAATGACCGGACTTGAACCGGTGACCT
>DATGWS010000169.1:0-5955 GCA_035299365.1 Candidatus Didemnitutus sp. | reverse complement strand
GTTTAACTGTCACCTATGTCTCCGCACACATGTTACCTATGTGTCCGGTATGAACAAGGATGAGAAGGGGCCGGGGGATGAGCCGGTAGAATGCAGTACAGCGAATAGCGAATGTTATGCCGAGCGTTCGATGATGTAACGCCTACATTGTTCCATGTGTCTTCTGCCACTCAGCAGACACAATTCACAAGACCTTGACGTAAACGAGCAATGTATGCCCCCTATCATAACAGCCATCGCCATCGTATTTCTGTCCATAACTTCAACCTATGCTCAAAGTGGCTCATGGCATGTTCTTCCGAACAGTCCGGTGGCGATTGATCGGTGGGATGCGATGCATTTTGTTCATCAAGATTCGGGGTGGATTGCAGGCACAAAGAGTGGAGTGTTCCGCACTCGCAACGCTGGGGAAACATGGCAGGAGCTACCGTCTGCCTATTACAGCCCTACCGACAAGCCGTACTTTCGATCGATGGGATGGGCGAACTCACGCATTGGATGGCTAGGTGCATTGGGTGGGAAGCATCAAATCTTTCACACTTCAGATGGTGGGGATTCCTGGACGAGACATTCGTTTCCAAAAGAGTCCGGCGTGGGTGGCATTTGTGGAATCGAAGTGATTGATGAGCTCACAGCCTACTTTGTTGGACCGTTTATGAATGGTCCGTATGGACTGCCACACTTTACCTCTACACGCGATGGCGGACAGAGCTACACAACACTGGACCTCTCTTCCCTTTCAAGTACGATAGTAGACGTACACTTTATTGATGGGGCAATCGGAGTTGTTGGAGGAGGTGTTAATGGTGGTATAAAGAATGGCTTTGCCACCGTTCTTCACACTCAAGACTCCGGTCGCACATGGAAAACCGTATACACATCGTCGAAGCCAGGAACACAACTGTGGAAGTTTTCTATGAGTAGTGATGGCGTGATTGCAGGCGCTGTGCAAGCGTTCGGTGCTACTACACCGTACGTGATCTACTCACATGACGGTGGTCTCACCTGGAACGAAAGCTCGATATCGACAGATACAAATCTCAATCTTACAGGCCTTCAAAGTGTTGGGTTACGTTCGTCCACATACGGCTGGGTTGGAGGGAGAGGATTTTCGTCGTGGAGTACAACCAATGGCGGCACGTCCTGGCAACAAGACTCGTCCGTTTTGAGGTCCGTCAATCGCTTTCAGTTCTTCTCAGACACGTTAGGGTATGCCTCTGGTGCACAAGTGTATGTATACAGAAGGGGTCCCACTACTCTCACAGACGATGACGGGACGTTCGGTGTTGCGCCTATGAATGATTTGCGTGTATCGAACAGTGGAACCGGTGTGATCGAGATCTCGTTACCTACATATTTTGCAGTGCATAGCGTTTCACTATTCGACATACAAGGTCGCGAGATATCACACGAAGCGCCTACTCCAACCACACCGGGAACAATGCTCCTCAGGCATTCTCTGCGCTCGGGAGTAGCCATTGTGGTTGTTTGTACGGATATCGACTGCCTCTCGGGCCTCGTGGATGTTCCGTGACGTCGTAGAAGAAATACACTCTTATTGAGATACGGGGCTCCTAGGTCGTATTTTTGCGTTTCGCGTCATCGGGCTAAAGCCCGACGTTAGTCCTTCGCCTCATCGGGCTAAAGCCCGACGTTAGTCCTTTTTCACTCGGAGCCCCCTTTGACCCAGGAAGAGTTAGAATTTTTGGAGATGATCATTGACCTTACCGCTACGGGTGAGGTCCAAAAACGCATTGATGCTCTGAAAAGGGGCGAATACGACGCTGATCTAAAACTCGCATTGAACAGAGCACGCAGACTCCGCCGGTGGGTGGGACGCAATGACCCAAGCGAAGAAGTCCGTGCCCATGAACTTGAACGAGCAGAACGTGGCTTCAACCACTTTGCTGGTTCCGACGTGATGGTAGACGCACGCCTGCGTGCCGCGAAGACGCATGTTGAACGTCTCGACATTTGCTATAGCATCCTCGATGCTTCCCGACGCGAGATCGATGCCTACGTGGGAGCTGTGAAAGAACGATTTGATGCGGGTCCAGTGGCTGTGCCAGCGGCTGTGCCAGCGCCTTTGCAAGCGCCTGTGGCAGCGCCTATTCAAGCACCTGCGCCGGCGAAGGTGGAGAAGCGTAGGCCGAGTTTGGCAGACCGTGCGTTTGTTGGTGCAGTGCAGTACTTCATCACGTCACCCGACGACATCGTCCGGATCATCCAGGACGGCAGAGGTACGATCGAGATGAATGCCCTTTCACTGTATGAAGCAGGTGAAATCCTCGGCGCACTCAAGGACCATTTCTATCTCGACCGAAAGAACGGCAAAGATCTTCTGATCTCCGTAGCTGGACATGCCCCGTTACCATGGTTCGGCGAAAACGATTCTATCGAGTCGGCCGTGATCGCTGCAAGGGGCTCCAAACAAACATCCCGCGAATTCGAATCGATCCGTAGGAGCTTTACGAGAGATCTGCATCGATATGATGTAAGATGAAGAGTTATGACGTTATGACGCAAGAAGAATTCGACTTTCTCGTAATGATCATTGAACTCACGAGCAATGGCGAGATCCAAGCGCGTGTGAAACAGTTGAACAATGGTGACTTTGACTCGGACCTGAAACAGGCCCTCAATAGAGCGCGGCGGATTCAACGATGGGTAGCAAAGAATAATCCTCGTGAGGAACTACGTCAAGCGGAACTTGTACGCGCGGCAACGGGCTTTGACCACTTTGCTTATACGGACCTAAGCAATGATGTGCGGTTCCGTAAGATCAATGCGTTTGTTGACCGACTCGGAAAGGCATATTTCATCGTCGATCTTGCGATCGCCGAGATTGACGTTTATGTGGATGCGGTCAAGAAACGCTATTTGGCAAAAGGAGGAGTCGATAAGGAATCGGTAATTCCTGTTTCAGCGCCTTCGCCTTTTCAAACGCCCTTGCAAGCGCCTTTACAAGCGCCTGTGCCGGCGAAGGTTGAGAAGCGCAGACCGAGTGTGGCAGAGCGTGCCTTTGTTGGTGCAGTGCGGTACTTCATCACCGCACCGGATGATATCGTGCGCATCATCCACGATGGCACTGGCACAATTGAGATGAACGCCCTCTCTCTTTATGAAGCAGGAGAGATCCTCGGTGCACTCAAAGATCACTTCTACCTCGACCGGAAGAATGGCAAGGATCTTCAGATCTCCGTTGCCGGACACGCCCCCTTACCATGGTTCGGCGAAACCGAATCTATTGAGTCGGCCGTGATCGCTGCAAGGGGCTCCAAACAAACATCCCGTGAGTTTGAATCTATTCGTAGAACGTTTGGGAATGCCCTGAACCGGTATGATGTACGATGAAGAACTATGACGTTATGACTTTTATGACGTTATGACGTCACACTTGTCATATCGTCATAACTGTCATGATTGTCATAACTGTCATAACTGTCATAACTGTCATAATCGTCATAACGTCATAAAGTGATATGCTCGATCTCCTCTCCCTTGCTCTCCAACGCGAACGTGATGCACATGCAGAACGGTTTCGGGTGTTAACTGGTGTTGCTCCCGTCCGACAGCGTGTGGCCGAGGGGGTGGCGTGGTTCCCGCTCCGCATACGCGAAAAGGGATATGGGTTTGGTGAATATCCGTTCGTTGTTGTAGAACGCACTGGACAGACTGGTCCACATCAATTGGGAGGGGGCAAGCCGTGCCAGCTGTTCTCTCAGTCGGGTACAGAACAACGTGCTGTGAACGGTACGATTCATTGGGTGACGGGGAATGTGGCGCATGTTATCCTTCGCGACAATGAGCATCCTGATTGGCTCGACGACGGACGTTTGGGTCTGCAACTCACGTTTGATGCATCGGGCTTCAAGGATATGGTCGATGCGCTTGAACGTGTGCGCAAGGCCGATGGCGATCGACTAGCGACGTTGCGCGATGTTCTCTTTGCTGATGGATCGCCTTCGTTTGCTCCGCCTTCAACGATGGAACAGGTGCCATCGCTCAATGCCTCGCAGAATGCCGCAGTTGATCTAGCATTACGCGCAAACGATGTGGCAATCATCCATGGTCCACCCGGAACGGGCAAAACAACAACACTTGTTGAAGTTATTCGGCGCTGTGCAAAACGGGCGCGCCCGGTATTGGTATGCGCCCCTTCGAATGCGGCCGTTGACCTGCTCACGGAGCGATGCGCTGCTGCAGGACTCGACGTTGTCCGGCTTGGTAATCTTGCACGCATCGATCAGTCGGTGATGGAGCACACGCTTGGTGAACGTTGGAAACGTCACGGGATGTCTGCCGACGTCAAAGACATGCGCAAACGCGCCGATGAGTTTCGCCGACTCGCAATGAAATACAAACGCTCGTTCGGCAAGGCAGAGATGGAACAACGCAAACTTCTCCTTCAGGAAGCGCGGTCCATCATTGCCGATGTGCGCCGTATGGAGCAGCAGGTAACCGATTTGATCATCGATCAGGCTGATGTAGTTGCGTGTACTCTTGTGGCAACAAGAAATGAAGAACTGAAAGGTCGACACTTTGAATACGTTGTGATCGACGAGGCAGGTCAGGCACTCGATCCCGCAATGTGCATCCCCCTCCTGCGCGCCGAGCGCGTGATCTTGGCCGGCGATCCGCACCAACTGCCCCCTACCGTGATCGACCAACAAGCAGCACAGATGGCTTTGGGAACTACCATGCTGGAACGTGCGATCAAAGCACATCCTTCAGCAGTGAGTTTGTTAACAGAGCAGTACCGCATGAATCACGTGATCATGACGTACTCCAACTCCACCTTTTACGAAGGCAAGGTAACATCACATCCAAGCGTGGAAGATCGTACTGTGCCTGCAGGAGCCCCCTTACGAGAAAGTCTCACAATTATCGATACATCGGGAAGGGGTTGGGAAGAATCCCCCGGAGAAGGGTCTGAGTCTCTTGCAAACAAAGGCGAAGCCGAGTGTGCGTGTGCTGTATTCAATCAACTCATGGAGAATGAAGGTCACGAAACATGGAGTGTGGGTATCATTTCTCCGTATAGGGGGCAGGTGCGACTCATCACATCAATCTTGGGCGCTGCCAACGTACACCCCAATGCAACGCTCGATATCGATACTGTTGATTCGTTTCAAGGGTCGGAATGTGATGTGATCATCATCTCACTTGTACGAAGCAATGACGATCAGGAGATCGGCTTTCTCAAGGACATCCGTCGGATGAATGTTGCTATGACACGCGCACGACGCAAACTTGTGATCATCGGTGACGGGTCAACTATTGCTGCGCATCCCTTCTATAAGGGGCTTTGGGAGTACGCAGAGAAGAATGCAACAGTTGTAAGCGCGTGGAGCGGGTATTAAACCAGCTGCTGAAGCAAGAACGCAATGTATTCTTTGTCAACGTCCGATATACCGACAATTTTTATGTGTCGCATATCCTTCCCAGTGCCCGTTAGTACCTTCCGAGGATCGTCAAGAGAAGCCCCTTGAAAGAACTGCAGATTCACATGGTGCTTGTGAGTGATAATAGCGCAGACGTTCTTAGCTGCGCTGTACGTGAGGTTACCCCACTTTAATGACGACGTCAGCGATGGAGCTGACTGCGTGATGATTCTATCGAGAAGCTGAACGAGCTCGTGATGAGAAGCGGGGATTGTCTTTAGGTATTGGTCGAGGGTGGTCATCGTAGTGCATCAAAATCACTGTCATTGATCACTGACTCACCAGGAGACGCAAGGAGTATCGCAGTTCCTCTCAGTCTTTTCCATGGCGGTAAACAATAACTGGCACGCATAACGAGATACGTCCAGCTGTGCATGTTGTATTGGATTATCTTCATGTTCGCAACGTACGTTTTCATCAAACATATTGCAAGTTAGGCTCTATGCCTTCCATCTCCGTCGTGATCCTCAATATGATTAACACGTATGATTTCGTCCGCTTTACCCCAACG
>DATGWS010000168.1:0-3420 GCA_035299365.1 Candidatus Didemnitutus sp. | reverse complement strand
CCAAAGAGTCGCGTGTCTGTGGCACGTCAGAACGAACGTGGTTTCCGCGTTCTCTCGGACATCAATGTGCGTCCTTCCGTGACGTACCTCGCAAAGGTTGTCAATGCTCCTGCTACGCCAGTCGAAGCCGGTGCTGGTCATCACTCTTGATTGAAACGAAACGATTCATAGACGGGAACCCAACATGACGGTGGTCCAGGAACAAGAGAGATTGCATGTCTCCTCACACAATGAGGAGCCGGTGCGCGAGACCCTCGTGCTCGGCAATCCATCGGTGCGCGATGTAACATCACGCATCGCCAGTATCGTGGAATCGAAGATCACCCTGAAATACCTCGCCACGCTTGCCGTGACCGGTGGTATGGCAGCATGGGGATTGTTCGCACTCTACTATACGTTTGCTACGGGTATCGGGGCATGGGGCTTGAACAACCCGATCGGATGGGGATGGGACATCACGAACTTCGTGTTCTGGATCGGTATCGGCCATGCCGGTACACTCATCTCAGCTATCCTCTTCCTCTTCCGTCAAAAGTGGCGTACGGCCATTAACCGATCGGCGGAGGCGATGACCATCTTTGCCGTTATCTGCGCCTTAACGATGGTGTTGAGCCATACGGGTAGACCGTGGCTCTTCTATTGGCTACTACCGTATCCGAACCAGATGAATATGTGGGTGAACTTTAGATCGCCCCTTGCGTGGGACGTGTTTGCTGTAAACACGTACTTCACGGTATCGGCGTTGTTCTGGTTTATCGGTCTTATACCTGACCTTGCAACTCTTCGTAACTACGTAAAGAGCGACATCGCTAAAAAGATCTATGGTGTTCTTTCCATGGGCTGGACGGGTTCAACTCGTCACTGGCACCATTATGAGATTGCCTACATGATCCTTGCCGGTATCTCCACACCTCTTGTGTTGTCTGTTCACTCGGTGGTTTCTTTTGACTTCACCGTTGGTATTCTGCCTGGATGGCACACTACGATCTTCCCGCCATACTTCGTTGCCGGTGCCATCTTCTCCGGCTTTGCCATGGTGATGACACTTTTGGTGATCACGCGCGAAGTTCTCGATCTCAAGCAGTTCATCACGCTCAAGCACTTTGAGAACATGAACAAGATTATCCTTGCAACGGGGATGATGGTTGGATATGCCTACGCAATGGAAATGTTCATTGCATGGTATTCTGGTAGCGACTGGGAACGGTGGGTCTTTATCAACCGCGCAATGGGTGATTACGCTTGGGCATACTGGACAATGGTTCTCTGCAACGTTGTCTCTCCACAAGTCTATTGGTTCAAAAAGGCACGTCGCAACATTCCGTTGATGTTCATCATTTCGATCTTTGTGAACATCGGTATGTGGTTCGAACGTTTTACCATCATTGCCACAACCCTTCATCACGACTTCCTTCCGGCATCGTGGGGATACTACACGCCAACATGGGTGGAGATCTCGATCTTTATCGGAACCTTCGGCATCTTCCTCACGCTCTTCCTTCTGTTCGCGAAGTTCGTCCCGGTCATCGCAATCGCAGAGATCAAGAGCATCCTCCCTGGTGCCCAGCCTAAGCACCACCATCACGCATAACGAAACACGATCAAGGTCGATCCTGATATGAGTACAACACCCGTCGGCGTCATCGGAGAATTCACCGAGGTTAACGCTGCCTATGCAGCCGCTGAAAAGTTGCGTGATGCAGGCTTCCGGAATTGGGACATCCATACTCCGTATCCTGTGCATGGACTCGATAAGGCCATGGGCGTTAAACGCTCCATCATCACGTATATCTCCTTCCTTGGTCTGGTAGGGGGCTTGTCTACCGCGGTAGGTCTTCAATTGTGGACCGGCGCTATCGACTATAAGCTCAACATCGGCGGAAAGGGATTCTTCGATTGGCAGTTCTCGATTCCTATCGACTTCGAATTGTCCATCCTCGGCACGGCCATTATGACCGTAGTGGGACTCTTCCACCTGTGTCGGCTTCCAACATGGTACAACAAGTATCAAGAAGACGAATCTTTCAAGAAGGCAACGGACGACACGTTTGTTGTGACCATTGATTCTGACGACGATCGATTTTCTGCAGACGGAACTCAAGACATGCTTCGCGGCCTTGGTGCCGTGAATGTTCACCTCGTAAACGCTTCGGCGGAATGATCACGAACCTCAACGGCATCTACGCATGAACGCTCGTAAGCTTCCCATCCTCTGGATCCTCATCGGCCTCGTTATTGCGGGCTTTACAACGCTCGTACTGGCAGGCAAGATCGCGTGGTTCTCAGACCAACCACCACTCGAGTTCCTCTCCAATATGGATCACCAGTTCAAGGCGATCCCTCAGTCGGGGAACACGTATTTCAGCGACCGCGCAAGCCTGCGGAACCCTGTTGCGGGAACCGTTGCCATCGGTGCTCAACCGTATGAGCTAGGTCAAGGAGACATTGATGCTGCCGAAACAGCCAACATCGATCCTAACCTTCCGCAAACGGAGTTTGTGCTGGCCCGTGGACAAAATCGATTCAATGTGTTCTGTGCTGCGTGTCACAACTATGATGCCAAGAGCAATTCCATCCTCGTGCAACGAGGACAATGGCCGGGCATCCCAGACCTCACACGTGAACAAACAGCTGCATTGTCCAATGCACGGATATTCCACATCATCAGTGCCGGACAGAACCTTATGCCGAGTTATGCCGACAAGATCTCGGTAACGGATCGCTGGGCGATCATCCGCTATCTCCGCACGCTGCAAGGCGTGGAAGGTGTAGCAAGCAACCCGCCGTCAGCAACGACACAAGCACAGTAATCGCGAAGAGGAGCAATACACAATGTCAAATGTCAACCTTGGCTCAACTCCGCTCATCGGAAAGATCAACAAGATCGGCCTGGTCCTCGCCGCCATCGGCGCCGTTGGTCTTGGAGCCACCTTCGCTCTTAATGGTCAACAGCGATTCTTTGCTGATTACCTGCTCGGATTCTGGTATTTCGCCGGCATCAGCGTTACGATGATGTTCTTCTCGGCATTGCAATTCCTTGCACGTGCCGGTTGGAGCTCTGCTATCCGACGCATTGCTGAGAACTTCACGGGTATGGTTCCGTTTATGGCAATCGCATTGATACCGATCGTTGTGAATATGCTCTCACACGGCTCGATCTATGAGTGGTCTCATCACGAAGCTGCAAGCGACCCGATCCTTCAGAAGAAGGCCGCTTACCTCAATCCTACGGCCTTCATGATCCG
Organism: Candidatus Didemnitutus sp.; assembly: GCA_035299365.1. Taxonomy (GTDB): domain Bacteria; phylum Bacteroidota; class Ignavibacteria; order Kapaibacteriales; family Kapaibacteriaceae; genus UBA10438. The sequence goes on along the minus strand of DATGWS010000168.1, from coordinate 175 downwards.
TATGGGTGTGTATTGCCTCTTCTGGTTCGGTATGTTCCGTTTTGTGATCGGTAACTCGATCAAGCAGGATGCATCGGCCACGGACATCACTCCTACGCGCAAGAACTGGAAACGTGCTGCTCCGTGGGTCCTCGTTTATGCTCTGTCCATCACATTCGCTTCGTTTGACCTTTTG
>DATGWS010000167.1:0-3924 GCA_035299365.1 Candidatus Didemnitutus sp. | reverse complement strand
TGGCAGTATATCGAAGCGTGGTACAACACGAGACGTCCTCATTCCAGTAATGAGTATCTCTCTCCATGCGAACAGGAAAGTCTGTTCCTTCCCTTAAACAACGTAGCTTAGCAGAGTGTCCGTTTTAACCGATCCATCTCAGTTCTCCATTGCAGGGAGTGCTAATGTCCCGGCATTCTCTACAACCCTGCGCGTTCCGAAGCAGATCGTTCTCAATAATAACATCTCAGGGAAAGTGCTATCGAAGTCAGTACCACTAACGCTAACATGTAATGCCGACGTCAATAATACCAATGGCGTGCACGTGGTGGTCTCCTATCGTGTGATCACATCAAACAAGGAAAATTCTGAGATGCCTGATACCGCCATTACTCTCAATATCGTCGTTCCGGACAATGGCAGTCACACCCTCACACTAGATGATCTTCGCGCGTTTCCTACAGGGTCTATCGTTGATATCGGAATCGGGCGCGGAACATGGAAGGTCACCGGCTCGCCACGCAAGTACCTCGTCTACGCCACAACCATTGCCTTCGGTGAATGCACTCTAACACTCTAGCACGAATCGATGCCTTACTAAGCAGTGATTCGGGGGATTGTCACTCATCCTGGCAGCCGGGACTTCTTTAAGCAACTTCTTGATGTGTCTGTATACGCGCAATTGCGCCGGTCGTGGTATTGTCAATGTAGTTGACCTTTCATAACAACGAACCCACAACAGGCAATGTCTGAGCGTGCAACGTGCATGTTAGCTGAATAACCGAACTGTAATGAAGATCTCGTACTCCATCAGCACTACGGTTGTTGAGGGGGCTTTAGCGGACTCTACACTTGTCAATCTGATGTATGATTCTATCGACAAAGGTTGTCTTGAACTTCCGAATCTGCTGTCTGTTTGCAAGGAACCATAAGTCTCGGTTGATCAATCTCATCTCAGACGGCCTGTCAATTGACCGAAGACCCACAAAGGCAAATGTCGTCACAGACGTGTCTGCGTCAGGTCGAGTCCATGATTGCACCACCTCTCTTGTGTCCGGATAATACAAGACGATGTGAAGCCAGTAGTCGTTTTCAATACTCGAATCGCGGGTAGAAATGTGCTCCGTACTATCTGGCGGACGATAGCCGGGATTCGACTTGACTAGCTCTCGTATAGCTGTTATTACTTCTTGTTCGCTGGCGTTGATTTCCCAATACTCCACAAATGGATAGCTGCCAGCAAAGCCGCCGATCTTACGTCGTACAAACTCTTCGCAACCCCACAGCGATAGGAAACCTATCACGGCAAGTACAACTATTCTAATTGATTTCGATTTCATACGCTACCCCGACTATCGCCATTCATTTGTTTGAGAAAGCAGAACGTGTCTCGTACAATCGAACTGTAATGTAAACGTATTTGTGGTGCCAAATGGCTCGCAGTTGGATTTGTAGTTGACGACAACTTCGGGGAGAACAACAAGTATTCTGACCGGCTGTTGGAATGCCGCTTGAATACCTCAGCTGGAGATTAATGAATCATGCGCTCGTAGCATTGTTTGTAGTCTGCCGTTTATGCCCTGGCCATCGCCTATGGTGATTGCGCACTCGACGAGTGAAGGGGGCTCACGTGCCGAGCAAACACAATCTATAGCTCTCTTCAAGTTCTGTGTTCATCATGAACTGCTTTGTTGCCCGTTCACCGATGACTGCTCCCTTCTTCTTGATGGATCCTTCGGCGTGATGAAGGATGCCGGTGGCGAGGTCTACCTTGTATTCTGCCGACCCCTCCCCGGTATAGGTGATGATGGTTGTGCCCTTGTTTACGCTTAGGTGATGGGTGATTCTTGCCGATACCATTGCGTAGGAAACACCCGCGCTATCTATGATCTTCTCCAATGTGTAGCGGATTTGGGTGGAATCGCTCGTGATCGTGGATGTCGCTGAGTCGTTGAGAGTGCTTGCGTGGTTGAATGTCCACGACTCGCCGAGTGTAACAGGTGTAGCTGGAGCTACAAAGGCCATGCTCGGATGCTGTCCATATGGAGTTGGCTTCTTGATCTTTGAGCTGAGCGATGCCTCTTGGGAGACTTCAACAAGGAACGTGTCCTTTCGAGCAGGTTTGAAACGTGCCATGAGGCTATCACGATTACACGGCCCGGAATCAGATCCGCAACACGACATTTCCTTCATCATCGTGAATGTCCTCTGCTCAACTCTCACAGATGTCGTCCCAGAAAGCACCACGTGATGTGAACATGTTGAAGTATAGATCGGATTCATCGCCATACCGTTCAAGGTGGTGCGAGTTACAACTTCGGTAAAGCCATGAATTTCTTGGCCCACCAAAGGCCTGAATCGAAGATCGTGTTTGATTTCGCCTGTGGTGACCGATTTCAAACTCACCAGAAGAAGAAGCGATAGGGCGATCTTCCTCAAAGGCACGCTCAATGGTTTGCATTGTGTCATGAGCAGCAATATCTGGTCACACTGGATCATTTGCAACCATTTGCAAATCAGACGATTCTTCCCCAGCGGACCATATTTCATCAGCCTTGCCTCCCCTGCCTTCCTCTATGCCCTCTATTGGGCCCTTGAACGCAAGAATTCTACTGCACTCTAGCACTCTAGCAGTCTAACACTCTAGCACTCTAGCACTCTAACACTCTAGCACTCTAGCACTCGACCACTCTACCACTCTACCACTCTAGCACTCTAGCACTCTAGCACTCTAGCACTCTAGCACATTAGCACACTAACACATTAGCACCGGGAACATTGTTGATATGCCCCAAGTAGGATGCCAGTCTTATGGTTCCACTGCATGGAATTGCCATTTATTTCTTTTCTGGAATATCGTTCATGAAACACTATACCTCACTTGCCCTTACGGCAGCAATGATTACTGGGCTTTTGCTCGGTACAACGGCATGTGCCGACAACAATCGCCAGGACACGAAGGAAGTGGCTGAAGAGCTAAACGATCACAAGTTTGATGACAACAACCGCGAGAATGACGCTCAATTCCTTGTCAATGCCGCTGAAATGAGCCGAGAAGAGATCAGTTTGGGTGAACTAGCCCTGAAAAAGGGTAGAACAAAACACGTGCGCAGTCTCGGTGCAATGATGGTCACAGAACATACTGCGGCCCTTGCAGCTGTAACAGCCCTTGCAAAGTCAAAGAATGTGTCACTTCCAACGGCGCAAACGGATAGTGGTAGAGATGCCTTTAGGAAGCTCACAGACATTAAGGCTAAGAGCTTTGATAAGGAATATGCGGACATGATGGTCAATGGCCACAAGAGCGCTATCACACTGTTCGAAAAGGCATCGAACGACTCAAAGGACGCTGAGATCAATGCTTGGGCAACCTCTTCTCTTCCTTCACTGCGCACACACCTTGAGCATTCGTTGGAATGTCAGAAGCTGTGCGAGAAGATGTAATTGAAGACGAGCATTCAGCAACGTCGTACCTTTTTTGTCAATCAGTGAAAGTCAGAATCATGGATGAAAACTTGTCGATGCCTATTGAAGATGGCGAGCTCCTTGTGAGCGGCAATGGTTCTATGCGCCATTCTCAGCTTATGGTATTGTTCGAAGATCAATTGAAAGACATCTATTGGGCCGAAACTGCTTTGACAAAGGCTATTCCCAGTTTGATTGAACAAACCACATCGCTCGATCTAAAGAATGCCTTGAGTGGACATCTCACTGAAACCGAAGAACAGTGTCAACGGCTTGCAAAGATCTTTACGCTCCTCGGAAAAGATGCAACGGCAATCCGCTGCGAAGCCATGGAGGGTCTGATCAAGGAAACAGAAGCGATTGTAGCCAAATGTGAAACGGGTGCAATGCGCGATGCCGGCATCATATCTGCCGTGCAAAAGGTAGAACACTACGAGATCGCTAGCTATGGAACGTTACGTCAGTTTGCTGAATCGTTGG
>DATGWS010000166.1:0-30425 GCA_035299365.1 Candidatus Didemnitutus sp. | reverse complement strand
AAGGCAACAACGTTGGCGATGTCTTCCGGTTCATCGGCGCGGTGGACGGCCTGTGCAGGAATGATATGTTCGAGTAAGGGGCTCATCACAGATGAGGTGCCGGCATTCTGTGTTGCCGTAAGACCAACCGTGATGGTGTTCACGGTGATACCGTATTTGCCCACTTCAGCAGCAAGGGAGCGCGTGAAGCCAATGACGCCCATCTTGGCGGTGACGTAGTGTGTAAGGTACGGAGTGCCGAGCCAGACGGTGTCACTGGAGAAGGTGATGATCCTGCCGAATCCGGCGCGCTTCATGTGTGGCAGAACTGCGCGGACGGTGTGGAAGATGGAGTCGAGCGTGATCTCTAACGTCTTCTTCCATTCAGCAAATGAGAGCAACTCAAACGGTTCTTCGCTATAGTGTCCAACGTTGTGGACAAGGATATCGATGTGGCCGTAGCGTTCAATGGCTGCGTGAACAACACGTTCAACGTCAGCGGGATTCGTCATATCGGCACGGATACTCACTACCTCGCCACCAAGCTCGAGCACTGCTCGTTCTGTATCAACTGCCTCTTCGAGGTCGGCAATGACAAGTTTGGCACCTTCTTCTGCCAGACGTTCACAGAAGGCTCTACCGTTGCCAATGGCAGCACCGGTCACAAGGGCTACACGATCCCGTAAGCCCCGTTCAAAACGTGTGATCTGCATATGTCTGCGATGCCTTAGGCGGAAATGAGTCCGAGCTCTGTCCCAACTTCTTGGAAGATGTTGAGAATCGTATCGAGATGTTCGTCTTCGTGAGTAGCCATGTAGCTTGTGCGCATCATGGAGAGGTTTGGAGGTACGCCTGGTGGAACAAAGGCATTTACGAACACGCCTTTGTCATAGAGTTTGCGCCAGAAGACCAGCGCAAGTTGGGCGTCGCCAACGATGATCGGCACGATACCCGTACGCGATTCAACAACATTGAATCCAAGTTTCGTAAAGCCTGCGCGCATTTTATCGGCATTGGCTATGAGCTTTGTGATTCGCTCCGGTTCCGCTTCTACAATATCCAAGGCAGCCAAAGCTGAGGCTACAGATGCCGGCGTAGGAGAGGCGCTAAAGATCAGAGCTGGAGAATGGTGCTTGATGTAGTTGGTAACACGCTCTGGGCCGGCGATGAATCCGCCCAGCGAGGCAAAGGTCTTGGAGAACGTACCCATCGTCATATCGGTCTTATCGACGAGACCAAAATGTGATGCCGTACCTCTACCACCCTCACCAACAACTCCAGTTGCATGGGCATCATCCACGAGGACACGTGCACCATACTTTTCTGCGATTTGGATCATTTCCGGCAGGTGAACGAACTCCCCGGAAACCGAGAACACACCGTCTGTAACGATGAGTTTTCCGGCACTGTCCGGTATGCGTTGCATCACTCGTTCGAGATCTTCCATGTCATTGTGCTTGTACCGCACAAACTCTGCAAATCCACCTTTAGCCAGAAGAGCCCCATTGATGATACAGGCGTGGTTCTCCTTATCGGAGATCACGTAGTCACCCTTTTGGACGAGCGATGAGATTACTCCAAGAGCGGTTTGATATCCCGTGGAGAAGAGCAGAACATCCTCCGTGCCCAAGAAAGCCGCAAGCCGTTTTTCTAATTCGATATGGAGCTTAATCGTACCCGTAAGGTAGCGAGAGCCCGAGCAACCGGTTCCATATCGATCAATGGCGTCCTTGGCGGCCTGCTTCACCTTTGGGTGGGCAGTAAGGCCGAGGTAGTTATTCGAACCGGCCATGATCACCTTACGACCTTCGATGGTGACCACCGGACCTTCGTTTTCTTCCACCGGACGGAAATACGGATACAACCCCGCAGCTTTTACTTCATCGGCACGGGTAAATTCTCTACACTTCTGGAACAGATCCACATGAACTCCAATTTTGGGAATGCAAATATCGGAAAAAGCTAGGGGGCTATCGCAGGTTGTCTATCTGAACAGGGAAGCCGAGGTCGGCTTTTTGAACTGCCGTAATGCAGTCCTGCAGATCATCCTTGCTTTTGCCCGTGACACGAACTTTTTCATCGATAATCTGTGCTGTTACCTTAAGCTTTTGCTCTTTGACGAGTGACGTGATCTTTTTAGCGTCTTCTTTTGTAAGTCCCGCCTTGAGCTTTACGGTCTGGCGCACGCTTTTGCCACTGAGAAGCTCCACCTTCTGCTCGTCTAGGGCAAGCACACTGATGCCCCGCTTAATCATCTTGTTCTTGATGATCTCCATGGCGGAAACAATGAAATGCTCTCCGTCTGCTCGGACCTGAAACGATTTGTCGTTGCGCTTGAGCTCAACCTCACAGTTTGACCCACGTAGGTCATACCGGTGGTCGATCTCTTTGATGGCTTGGTTAATGGCGTTGTCCGCCTCTTGCAGGTCCACTTCACTGATGAAGTCGAATGAATACGTTGACATATGTCCTCCTGACCACAAACATACGGGGTAGGGCCAGTTTGTAGGGAATGTCAGGGGGCGTAAGTTGTCGTACGTAGAAGTTCGTATCGCTATCAATGAGGGACCACATTCATGACGGCTTTCCTTACCAAGACGATCCTGCTCGGAACGAGTCTTGTGCTACTCCACGGCTGTTATCACGTCCGCGTGAATACTGCGGCCTACGATCCCTCCACAACCTATCAGTCAGAAACGGTTCACACGCTCTTCTGGGGACTGGTCCAAGAAGATGTGATCGCATCGAACTGTGACTCGCTAAAAATCAAGGGTCTGGATGAGGTTCGGGTAACCACCAACTTTGGCTACTCACTCATCACTGTACTAACCTTGGGCATATGGTGCCCCACACAGATCGAATGGAAGTGTTCCAAGCCATGTCAGCGTGAAGGTGAACTATGATCATCAGTCGTACCGGCGAGCGCCAGTGGATCAACCGTCATGAGACGTTTGAGCAGGAGATCGATGACCTCATTGATCTTGGTAACAACGATTCGGGGAACGTTCTGAATGACTACAATGACTCCACCCGAGGTATACAATACCTCATCCAAGAGGCCATAGACGATGGTCAGAGGCTTCGTGCGGTAGGGGGCGAATGGTCGTGGACCAAGATCGCCGCCACCAACGGAGTGTTGTTGAACACAAAGCCCCTTAACCTCACCTTCCGTATCTCTGGATCTAGCGTATCGCCACTATATGCAAAGACCACAGACGATCTCTATTTCTCGCAATGCGGAACGTCGGTTCAAGAACTAAGTATGGCATTGAAAAGGTGGGGGCGGTCCCTCCGAACATCAGGAGCAAGCAACGGTCAAACGATTGTTGGTGCAATGTCTACCGGTACACATGGTGCAGCCATTGATCTTGGTTCTATCACAGAATGTGTTGTTGGACTCCACATCATTGTGAGCCCTACCCGCCACATCTGGCTTGAGCGATCCTCCTATCCCGTGGTTTCTGATTCCTTTGTTGCCAAGCTGGATGCCGAGCGCATCAACGATGACGAGCTGTTCAATGCAGCACTGGTAAGCTTTGGATCTTTTGGATTCATACATGGCGTGATGATTGAAACGGAACCACTGTTTTTGTACGAGTGTCACCGAGTGCAACTTCCGTTCAATGATGCCTTGCTACCGATGATGCAGCATCTCGACTTTACGAACTCGCCCCTACCCCATGGCAGTGAGCGCCCGTGGCACTTTCAGATCGTTCTTAATCCCTACAATCTGTCGGGGGGTGTCTTGGTGACGTGCATGTATAAACGCCCGTACCGTGCCGACTACACACCACCTCCCGGTTTGCGTGGCGGAGTTGTGCCGGGAGACGACGTCCCCACGTTCATTGGTGGTCTTGTAGGCATTGCAACCGGACTAATCCCCGCCACGGTCAACACGCTTGTTGGTGCTACCTACAAGCCGTATGCAGATGTTTGGGGAACTCATGCGGAGATATTCTCCAATACCGATACACATGGTAAGGTGTTGAGTAGTGCTGTTGGCATCAACCCATTGGATGTTGACAGAGTAACGCAGATCCTTCTTTCCATGAACGTCTCCGAACAGTTCTCCGGCATCTTCTCGTACCGGTGGGTAAAGGGCACACAGGCTACACTCGGATTCACGCAGTTTGATCGAACATGTATCGTTGAACTCGATGGAGAATACTCCAAAAGATCTGTGGACTTCTGTAGAGACTTTTGGAATGAACTTGGAAAGGCCGGCATTCCCTACACCTTCCATTGGGGCAAGGTTCTGGAACTCAACGAAACGTCTATTCGGTCCATGTATGGCGCAGACAAGGTATCCTCGTGGTTACGGGCACGCAAGACACTCATGCAGGATCCTAAGAGCATGTTGGCCTTTACCAACGACCTTATGGTGGACTGGGGCCTAGATGCCACAACGGACTCAGATGTGATCGTCTAGGGGGCTTGCCATACGGTTGGAGTACCGTAGATTCATCCCACTATGAAATACGGTATTTCCATCCCCAACCTCTCCTCTGCCTCCCGGGACATCCCTGCAGGCATAGTTGTCTTCCTTGTTGCACTTCCGCTCTGTCTAGGCATCGCCCTTGCCTCCGGAGCACCGCTCTTTGCCGGTGTGATCGGCGGCATCATCGGTGGCATTGTTGTAACGCTGTTCTCCGGTTCTGAGCTCTCTGTTTCCGGACCTGCGGCCGGTCTGGCCTCCATCGTTGCCTCTGCAATCATTAGCCTTGGCTCGTTCCCTGTTTTTCTAACAGCTGTGGTCCTTGCCGGCGTTATTCAACTTGGAATCGCTGCAATACGGGCGGGCTCGCTCGGCAACTTCATTCCGCATAGTGTTATCAAGGGCATGCTTGCCGCTATCGGTATCACCATCATCCTCAAGCAGATACCACACGCCGTTGGATACGATCATGGATTCACTGATGAAGAAATGGCATTTGCAGGTTGGGATTGGCTGAACATCTTTCTGGATCCCTTCCGTGCACTCGATATGAACATCCTGCAACCCGGTGCAGTGATCATTACCCTTGTCTGTCTCGGAATCATTCTGCTCTGGGAATTGAAACCCATTAAACGTCAGGCCTGGACAAAGATCATCCCCGGTGCGCTCGTAAGCGTGCTTGTAGGTGCATTGCTCAACGAAGCATTTGGTTTGTTCAACACGGGTTGGCAATTGACCGCAGAGAAAGACCACGTAGTGGAGCTGCCGGTGATCGCCTCGATTGGTGGTTTCTTTGGACAGTTCACCTTTCCCGACCTTTCTGCTGTATTCCGCATAGACGTGTGGACCATTGCCCTAACGATAGCAATCATTGCCAGTATCGAGTCTGTGCTGTCTGTAGAAGCTGTGGATAAAATGGACCCCGAGAAACGTATCTCGGATGTGAATCGCGAACTCTTTGCCCAAGGCATCGGTAACACGCTTAGTGGTTTCGTAGGCGGGATTCCGGTTACATCGGTCATCGTTCGTTCGTCTGCAAACGTGTACGCGGGTGGACGAAGCAGGATGTCTTCCCTGGTTCACGGCCTGCTGTTATTATTGGCCGTCGTTCTCATCCCAACCTTGCTCAACACCATTCCGCTTGCCTGTCTTGCGGCCGTCCTCCTTGTGGTGGGCTATAAGCTCTCGTCGATCAAGCTCATTCGGGCTATGTGGAAGGAAGGCTACACACAGTTCCTTCCGTTCATCGTTACGTGTATTGTGATTGTGGCTACTGACATTCTTGTTGGCGTTGGGATTGGACTGCTCGTGAGTGTGTTCTTTGTGATGAAGTCCTACCATCGCACATCTATGACTCTTGTGAGTGAGGGCCACAATTGGCTCCTACGATTTAACAAGGACATGACCTTTGTGCAGAAGTCGTCCTTAAAGAATGCGCTTCGCCAGATTCCTTCGGATTCCCACGTGATCATCGATGGCACAAAGGCACTTTACGTTGATCACGATATCTATGAGACGATCCTCGACTTCAACCAGGCGGCGCACCACCGCAACATCACGATCGAGTATCACCACTTCTACGGCAAACAGGGAGCACATACCAATGGATGATTTTCGTCGCCTGCTATTGAATAATCGGGCCTGGGTTAAGGACAAGCTTGATCTGCGTCCTGATTTCTTCACGGTCTCTGCACGTGAACAAAAACCGGAGTACCTCTGGATAGGTTGTTCAGACAGCCGTGTTCCGGCTGAAGAAGTTACCGGTACGCAGCCGGGCGAGCTTTTTGTCCACCGCAATGTTGCCAACCTTGTGGTTCACACAGACTTCAACATCCTCAGTGTTTTACAATTCGCCGTTGATGTATTGCAGGTGAAACACATCATCGTCTGCGGTCACTACGGCTGCGGTGGTGTGAAGACCGCCATGACGAAGAAAGATCTCGGTCTCATCAACAAGTGGCTCCGCAACATCAAGGACGTCTATCGCTTCCACGCAGCAGAGCTAGATGCGATTTCTGATCTTGAACAACGAACGGACCGACTCGTTGAACTGAATGTGATTGAACAAGTGAGTCACATCTCCGACATCTCCTTTGTACAACACGCTTGGAAAGACCATCGCAGACCAATGCTACATGGTTGGGTCTACGACATGAAAACCGGCGAGTTAAACGACATTATGAAGGTAGATCCAGGAGAACATCCGCACGACATCTACGAATTTGATTTTGACACGGAGAAATAGCCATGCAGAATCCTGAACTACAGCCCCTTATTGAGAATTTCTTTGAAGCCCGCAAGCAGCTTGTGGCAGCGCTCCGCTCAACACCCATCGCCATCGATCCATCCGCATATGAGTTGTCGGAGGGAGGTTCTTCAACATCTCTCACAGATCTCTTTGGCGACCGTCAAGACCTGATCGTTGTTCATAACATGGGTAAGAGCTGCGTGTACTGCACACTTTGGGCAGACGGTCTTAATGGTATGCTTCCACATATCGATAGTGGTGCATCAATCGTCTTGATGAATCGAGATCTGCCGGAAGTTCAGAAGGAGTTTGCCGAAAGTCGCGGCTGGACATTCCGCATGATCAGAGATAACAACGGCGCCTTCACCAAGGCTATGGGGTTTGCTACAGATTCAGAAAAGGGGCTATCCTTGATGCCTGGCTTTTCTACGTTCCATCGTGACGAGAATGGAACCATAACGCGCATCGGATATGATTTCTTTGGTCCGGGCGATACCTATATGCCAATCTTCCCCATGTTCGAACTCCTGAAAGACGGTGGTGCTCAGTGGCAGCCGCAGTACTCCTACCAAAAGCCGATCACCATCACCCTCCCCGAAGGAATCTGACATGGAACGCAACGCCATCAATTGGTTCGAGATACCAAGCACAGACTTCGATCGTGCACGTGACTTTTATGGTACCGTGTTTGAATCAACTCTTGATGTTATGGAGATGCCTATCCCTGGCGGAGACCCGTTGAAGATGGCCATGCTCCCGTCGGATGAAGGTAAGGTAGGGGGCGCCGTGGTCTATCTCAAGGACCATCGTCCGGGAACACAAGGCCCCCTTCTCTATCTGAACGCAAACCCTGATCTTCAAGCCTATGTTGACCGTGCCGTTGCTGCGGGAGCTACGCTCCTCGTTCCAAAGACGGAGATCGGCAATGGTTACGGTTTTATGGCCATCTTCCTCGACACAGAGGGAAATCACATGGCATTCCACTCCAACGCGTGATCCCTATGCTGACCAAGGAATATTTCGCGTTCTTCTCTCAACTCGAGAAGAACAACACAAAGGAATGGTTCGATGCAAACCGTGCCACGTATGAGCAATACGTGAAGGAGCCGTTCAAGAACCTTGTGCAAGAGCTCATCGAACGTGTTCGTACAATCGAGCCAACGCTACACGTTGAAGCAAAAGATGCTATCTATCGCATCAACCGTGATATCCGATTCTCCAAGGACAAGATTCCCTACAAGACACACCTAGCAGGACACATCAACCTGCGTGGTAAGAAGGCCATGGGATACCCCGGTTTCTACTTTGAGGTTGGAGCAAAGGGTGGAGCGGTTGGAGGGGGCTCTTACATGCCCGAAAAAGAAGAACTTGCATCGATTCGTGACCTCATACAGCATGAGGGCAAGGATCTCCACAAGCTTCTCAAAGCAAAACACTTCGCAACGCTGTTCGGAGATCTCAAGGGAGAGAAGAACAAGCTGATACCGGCTGAGTTCAAAGATGCGGCGGCCAAGGAGCCCCTTATCATGAACAAACAGTTCTATTACTGGGCAGACATACCAAAAAGCGTCTTCACCAGTCAGGACTGTGTGAAGACGCTTGTGGAGTACTACAAGGCTGCTAAGCCTCTCAACGACTTCTTTGCGAAAGCGCTGGACTGATCGTTGTGTCTTAAAAGGTATACGAGATGGTTCCCGTGACTTGCCGACGAAGGATGGTTCCGCCGAACACTTCGTAGTGCTGACGATCCAGGAGGTTGAATACATTCACCGATGCACGTAGCTCCGGCGTGATGTAGTACCCCGCATTTAGATTGACCACCGCATACGAAGGAACAAAACCTTCAAACAAGCCGGCAATCCACTTGAAACCTTCAACATAACGGATCTCTACGCCTGCATCGTAGTTACCGGCATTGAGATAGGAGATGCCGCCATTAATGCGATGACGCGATGTGTTTGGAAGGATCTTCGCTGCAGGGACATCGTTGTCCACTACCTTCGTATCGAGATATGCATAATTCGCATTCACGCTGAGCTCGTTCGTGAGGAAGTATGCAGCCGAGATCTCTGTTCCAATTTCATTTACGACGGCGATGTTTGTTGGTGCGATAACAAGCGAGGCAAGACCCTTGTAATAGGCAAGCCGATTGGGATCTACTGCTACACCACCTGCACGTACCTTGCGCACCTCTGCAAACATCACGGAGTCTGCGATGCGGTTTGCTTCTGCATCACCCGTATTGCTGCGAACAGGCGCGTACACATCAGGTGTGATACCGCCGAGTGGAGCAGAGATGAAATCTGCCCGGCGGTTGAAGTACACATTGAATCCAACAAAGAGCTTCGCATCAAAGCTCCCCTTATATCCAAACTCAAATGACTGAGCGGTTTCTGGGTCGAGCTGCACGTTGCCGAGATTCCATTGCGCCGTGCTTGCCGTAAGGGGCAGCTTAGCTTGAACCGGACGACCAACGAGCTGACTCGTTACAGAATCTACGATACCCGGAATGGCACCAAGATTTGCCGGCGCACCTGCCGGTGAATAGCGGTAGAGCTCTGCATAACTCGGACGAAGGAAGGAGCGGTTATACGTAAGGCGGAAGCTCTGTCCCTTGATCGGTTCGAGCACAACACCAAGCTTTGGCGAGAGTTGTACATCGAAGAGATTTGAAGCATCTGCACGCAACGCACCCACTACGGTAACGATCTGTGTTGGTTTCCATTCGAGTTGTGCGTAGCCACCAAGGAATCTCCCATACAACTGCTGCGGATCTGTTAATCCAACACCTTCGAGAACCGGAGCACCGGTCTTTGTGTAATAGGCAATTGTGTCAACTCGTGCAGGAGAATAGATGTCTTGATACTCTGCGTTCACACCAACGATGTAGTGCAGGTTTGCATCTGCAATGGTGTTGTTGTATTGAGCATCAACACCCATGATACTCGACTCTTCCGGTGAGGCTGCAACTGCGTTGTATACAACTTGTTTGAGAGGAGTTACCCTGCGTTGCCACAGACCCTGAACGTTGAAGTTCTCACTCTGATAGGCCAAGCGAGCAAACGGCTTCTCAACACGTTGTACAACAAGCCGACCTGTTTGATTCACGTACATCTCGTTCCCGGAGGCAGAGAAGCCCCCTTCAGCGAGAACCCTGCTCGTTGGGGAGAGGTCGTAATCAAGACGAAGTGTACCACCCACAGCAAATGGATGTCTATGTGCATCGGAGAGGATTCGAGAATAGCCACGCGCTGTGTCTGTTACGTCAATGGACGGACCAGGATACTCAAGACCGTTGTTTGGTTTTGTTGGATCGAGATTTCGTGGAACAAGCGAATAGTTGTACGAATAATTCCCGCCAAAGGAGAGCTTATACGAGAAGTCGCCCATGGCACCGGCATGACGGATAGAGGCACGATATGACTCCCACTCACCGGCCGACACAGTAACACGTGTACCGAGAACTTCGCGTGGTGAGAATGTGCGCATGTTGATCACACCGTTATACGCATTCGGTCCATAGAGTGCCGAGCCCGGACCGTGTACCACTTCGATGGACGCGAGATCCTCCATCACGGTCTGCATCGAGTTCCATTCAATAAGGTTGATAAGGGGCGTTGACGGATCGCGTCCATCAATTAAGACAAGCATGCGCCTATTAATGGAGCTGTTGAAGCCCCGTGCGTTCACATTGAAGTCATTCGTTCCGCTCTGGGCAACATCTACTCCAGCAAAGTGCTCAAGTGCCTTTGCAGTTTGGCCGTGTGCCGCTGCTTGCTCAAGGGCCATCGGCGTCACAATGTCGATGGCAGCCGGGGCGTCGGTGAGTTTCTCTCCCCTACGCGATGCAGCGTAGACCATGATCTCACCCATGTTGCGATTTGTTGGGTCGAGCACAAATGCCACTCGCACAGTGTCAGAACCAGTTACATCCACGCTACGCTCTTGAGGGAGCCAGCCAAGACCCCAGATCTTTACGGTGTGTTGTCCGGGAGGGACATTGCCAATGATAAACGAACCGTCCTTACGCGTCGTCACCATCTTGGTCCGACCCGCAAGTAGTACATTCAGACCGTTCAGGTTCTCCTTGGAAATGGCATCCGAGACTTGCCCAACGATAACGCCGGAGCCCTGCGCCGCCATTGAAACCGAGAGGAGAATGAGAGCTGTCAAAAGAGAACCAAGCGTGCGCATATTGCTCCACAAGTAAGACATCAATTGAAACCGACCAGTCGGTCGGAGTGCAAACCTATGAAATCTGTCCGTCTCAAACTGCTCCTAGCTTGTTTTGTCTCCACAATGGTGGTTGTATCATCGGCAGCGCAGGTGGACCATACGGCATTCTCCGCAGTGCTTGGGTCTCACGTGCGCAATGGCATGGTGGATTATGCAGGTATCAAGCGCGACAAGAGGTTTGCCCCCTACCTTGCTTCGTTATCGGCTACTTCAGCATCAACGCTAACAGGGCATGAGAGGCTGGCGTTTTGGATCAACGTGTATAATGCCTATACGATAAAATTGATCTGCGATAACTTTCCTCTGAAGTCTATCCGTGACCTTTCCAATGGCAAGGTGTGGGACAGACCGCTTGTGACGATCGATCATATAAACTATTCGCTCAACGAGATCGAGAACGATGTTATCCGCCCTCTTGGCGACCACCGGATTCACTTTGCTCTCGTCTGTGCTGCTCGTAGTTGTCCGCCTCTACGAAGCGAAGCATATAGGGCCGATATTCTTGATGCTCAATTACGAGACCAAGCAGAACGCTTTCTAGCAGATCAGTCCAGGAATACGTTTGACACCTATACGCACGTGGCCAAACTGTCCCACGTCTTTGAATGGTACCTGGGTGATTTTGGCAGGACCCATGCCCAGCTCCTTCAGGCGCTCCAACCGTTTCTCGCAGAACCAATCAAATCGTCTATCAAGAGGGAACTACCTCTTTGGACTGTTCAATGGATGGACTACGACTGGTCGCTTAACGGCAAATGAGTCTGTGCGTCCGTAGTTGGCCGCTATGTGTATTGATGATGACGTATACACCGCTGGCAAGCCCATCAATGAACCGTTGCAAGGGTTCAGCAGGAAATGTCCCAAGCCACATACCGCGTAGGTCATAGACATGTGACTCTCCTTTTGTCTCGTATGGAGGTACGGAGGTAGAACCTTCGCTAACACCAACTGTTCTCACAAAGGCTTTGAGGTCTATCGATCGGTCCGCACCGCACGAATCCAACGAGAAGGTCAACGTCCCGTTCACTTCTCCATCTATGGTAAGTTGGGAAGGGGCAATGGAGACCGAGACTGGTGTTTGACGGCTGTGGGGCAATATGAGACCGTCAGACATCGTAGTCGTGAAGGGGCCATCCACTCGAACGTTTTGCACGGTTGTCTTGGTACTACCAATCAGCGAAACACTGATCGTGAATGTTCGACTGAGGCCACTCTCGGATGTCAGTACGGTATCGAAGTTGATGGTATGAGGATGATCGATCGACAATCCAACTACGCGCAAGGAAGCCGGGATTGTGATAGCCCCCTCGCAACCTTCACTGATATACGAGATGGTGAGTGAGTCAGTGTGTACACCCGGCAGTCGCTTGATATCCGTCGTGATCGTAATGGCTTGCTCTGAGGTTGAAGGAATGGTGACCGGCCCGTTCACAAGTGAAATCGCAGTGCCAAAAAGACGTCCGACTATACCGGTTACATGAACCGGGAAGGGTGAGGGATTATCGATCCGCACAGATGCATATCGAGCCGTTGGTGTGTCACAGACGATCTTTGCGCCCAGATCCAACGGCAGTGTCGAAAGGATCTTCACCTCTTCCTTACTACCCGTTACAGGTAGAATAAAACTCGTGTTACACGTTTGTGTGATAAACGTGATTGTGTCTCGTATAGCACCAACGGTTTTGATCGAGGTAACAAGTTGAACAGGGATTGCTGTGGCTGCCGGAACGACGATCGGGAGGTTGGCTGCCACGCTGATTGAAGTTCTGGTGATGATGGAATCGATCACCACAGTTTCCAGCCCGTCGTTCCGAAGTGTTATGGTGGATGTGAATCCTTGTTCACAGACAGTGAGCGGAGGCAGCACGAGAGACGCGGGTTGCAAGACAAGTCGATGGTCAGGCACAAAGATCTGAACGTCTGCTGTGTCTCCGCATCCGTTCAGATCCACTACGATTAAGCGAATCGTTGTGGTGGAATCTATCCTTGGCCACACCATATCGGACACTGTGTCAACAACCACACCGTTCTTCAGCCAGCGATAGGAGTATGGAAGTCTACCGCCCGAAACCAAACTCGTAACCTCTACCACCGTACCGGAACACACGCGATCTTCTGTTGGTGTTATCTGGGCAAGGGGCTTGGCATGCACCGAGATCTGTGTAGAGTCGTTGATAGAATTGCCCACTGAATCCGATGCCGTGATCAACAGTTTAAACGATGATGTAGGCCTCAGCACAAGCGTCTGACTTTGCGTTGTTGTATCCATCATCGGTCCACGCCACCGGTATGTGATGGGCCCAATCCCTCCGCTCGGCGAAACAGTGATCGATGTAGCATCTCCTAGACACACAGAAGCAGCATCGGGCGCAGTGATGCTAAAGATCGAGACCAATGGCGTGCACGCACTCGCAGCGAGCTCGGCTTGCATCAGAGTCACCACCCGACTATGGAAGGAGAGATCGGTTCCGGAGGCCGTAAGGTGACAATACGACATGATTGTTCCCTTTTTCGCCTTGGTACCAGTGAAGCATCCACCTTCTGCGTTATAGCACGAGTCGATAGGTGGGTTCCACGTACAAGAATGTGTATGTGGCGAGCCAACATTATGTCCGAGCTCGTGTGAGAACACATCTGTATCCCACACATATCCGGCTGCTGGATACGTAACGTTGTTGTTCGTGCCCACAACTGCATAGCCCCATTGCTTGTTGCAGAGCTGATCGAGATAGGCAATGCCACCAATATTGTTCACCCCCGAGAAGAGGTGGGCAACACTACGGTTAACAGATCCATGCAAGGACCGCCACCTGTCTCGAAACTGTACAAGCATTTCATCAGGCAGATTAGATGTATACGGATCTGTTGTGGTCCACACAACAAGTGACCCGATCGTAAGCGTTGCTGTTACATCGCGCTCATAGATAGCGCTTGATGCAGCCACTACGGCTTCGGCGTATTGCGTAGCTCTTGTAAGATCTCTGCCATGATCGATATAGAATGGCTCATCGCATTCAATAGAAAGTTTGATCTGACGATACGTAACGGCTTGCACACCATCTCCACCCTTTGGAGTAGGTGGTTGCACATCTGTTGGATCAAGAGTGCCACAATTCCAGTCGTTCACAGCAGGCACGTCAGCTCCATCGTAGACCACCATTGTATGCGGACTAATCTCTTGCGGTAGGGGGCTGATACGATATGTTCTGTTCAACGCCATGGGACCCGTGGTGATGAGCCCCGTACACCAATCAGGATAGACCGCAAGGATCACGTAGCTGTCCGGTATGTCAATTATTCGTCCACGAAGAAGGACACTCTGAGGTGGAGGAACGGGCTGCGGGCCCTTGTTCGTCATGGCTACGATAGATGTATGTTGATCAACAACAAAGTATCTCGATGCGAGGATCTCCACTGTACCGATCTTCGGCAACCAAATGGATAGGGACATTGATTGGTTGTTGGAGAGTTGGCGTGCCTTGGCAAATGCTTCGGTATTGATCGTAAAGCATGAGGCGCCGTGTTTTGCCGAGAATGAGATCGGCCATTGTTGTTGAGTGAACAGCTGGTCTGTTTCGGCAGCGTTAACGGTGAGCGTGCCGATGAGGAGGAAGAGAAATACTACCGATCTCATATGTCACTCACCTTCTACTGTTTCATGTATCGAACCATCATCTCGAATGCGAACTGTAAGTCCGGGAAGGGTTTCCGTTTTCAGAAACTCATCCTTCTCGCAATCGAAATCATGTCTGAGCTGACCTACTCGTATCGATCCATCGGCTTCCATTGTACACGCCCGCAGGAACGTACTTTCACACGTGGCTTGGAGAGCAGCGATCAGTGAACGGGCAACGATCTCGCGATGCCGCGTAGTTACAACGTAGATGTTCTCGTCCTTGGTTCCTTCAATGCCCACTACTCTGATCAGACGCAACTCAAGTGTGTCCTCTTCATCTATCATCGGACAACTGACGATCTCATCAACGCGGATCTTTGATGGTATTGAACCTGTGGAGTCGGCATAACCGGCGTTACGAAGGAAGATTTCTCGCTCAGCGTCCTCAATGCGCCGCAATTCGGTCCAGCGGTCCGAGACGTCGAGGAGGTCCTTCTCACCAACGGTTAACTCCGGGCGCAGCTTTGCCAAGCAGGAATCCACGGAAGCAGTGGCTGCAACATTGCAGGCAATGAAGAGAACGACGAGAATTCGGCAGTACATGCCGGAATATAGCTGGTTACGAGCTGTGCTGGATGCGCTCTAGGCGCATGGACCTTGTGCGGAATTTCGGGATGAACGCGCCGAGGATGTACACGCGAAGGATATACCACCAGAAACTCTTTTCGATCAGGGCCGGGTCGATGTTCTTAGCCACAGCAGCATGCAGTTCCGGAGCTTTGCTCCAATGTGAACCTGCTTTATCGTGGTGAACAGTATGGTAACCGTTATTAAAGAGGATGAGATTCAGCCAGCCGGTGAAGTTTCGGGAGTGGTTCCACTGCGATTCTTCATCTGCATGTACGTGTTGGACATAATTGAACACTAGTACGGCGAAAAGTCCAACCTGTTGGGGAATAATGACGTAGAGAAGCGCTTTTTGCCAATCGAGGACAAGGAACGTCCCTATCCATACAAACAACATCAGGTATTGTCCGGCGGCAAGAGCCCACTTTCGGCGATCTCCATTCCACATGTTGCGGAGATAGTCGCGGATAGGCTTCTGTTGGAAATACGAACTCATTGTTGGGTAGAACAACAACATGAGCAGCGTGTTATTCTCCGTAAGGCGATACGTAATTGTGTAGTCGCCTTCCTTGTTGTTCAGGCGATGGTGATTCATGTTGTGTGTTGGGATCCAGGCAAAGGCCGGGAAACCATAGAACACCGTAAGCCAATAGTCCGTAAGGGTGTTAAGGAGTGGTTTGCGGAAGATCGGCAGGTGATTGTGGTTATGAGCGATCACCGTAACAGCTACGGACAGGAAGAGGTATCCAACGTATAAAAACGGTTGGAAGCCAACGAGGGTCCATTGAAGGATGAAGACGAGCGTGGTAACAGCCATGTAGGCTACCGTGCGTCTGTCTTCTTTGAATCTGAGCAACATAGGGTGCGGTCTTTGATAGTTATGGTCGTCCTACGACGAACAAATTTACCCCTTTGTGTGGTTCCTTCGCTACGGTTTGTAACCGATACCCTGTAATTTGACCCATTGCGAACACTACAACCGTCTCACAGACAACCCTATGCGCACATTCGTCCTCCTCGCCAGCGTTTTCCTGATCAACTCAACCGTCTTTGGTGGTGAGATCGGAATCGTTTTTCATGCGCTTATGAATGGAAGCCCCTTTGTGATGAATGAACCGGCTCCTATGGATAACGGTCGGTACTATTTCTCGCCTCGCTTGTTACGATTCTACGTTGCTGAGATCAGCTTTGTGCATGATGGCGGACAACGCACCAAGGCAGAGAACATCTACCTGCTTGTAGATGCTAAGGATGCACCGAGATATGTAGTTGGCAATTTCAACATCACACGGATCGACAGTTTAGAGATCCATATCGGTGTTGATCGGATTGCAAATCACAACGATCCAACGATCTACCCTTCGGAACACCCGCTAGCGCTAAAAGATCCAAGCATGCATTGGGGTTGGGCTGCGGGATATCGGTTCATTGCACTTGAGGGATCTGCCGGCTCTACGGCTGCAACGGCAAAGTCTGACGTACAGGTGCATAGTGTGGGCGACACACTCTATCGCAAGATCATCATCCCGGTGACGCAGACAACAACCGCCACAGGACTAGACATTGTGTTGAATGCGGAATACGGCGCACTACTTAACGATCTCGACGTTTCGCAAGGACTGATCTTCCACGGATATGGTCCGGAGACGGAGATTCTCACAACAAACATGACAACCCGCGTTTTCACTGCGGCTACTCCATCTTCCGTTAACCACGACGTGGTTGATTCTCCGTTCTCCGTGTATCCTAATCCCACCTCGGACATCGTTACAGTACGATACGAGGGAAGTTCTGCTACGGTGGTCGTAGTAGACGCAATCGGTAGAGTTGTTGCAAACACAATCCTCTCTGGTGGTCGATCAACATTCTCTGTTGCATCACTGCCACCTGCCGCCTACTCTCTTGTACTTGATGCCGGAAACGGCAGGGTCTCCCATGTACCACTTACCATCATTCGGTAAGGGGCTCTGCATCGTTGGCCTTAGTACGCTTGTTATCCTGCTTACGGCATGTGCCAGCGAAACGCAAACGCCTCCCATTGATCTGCCACTGATTGATATTCCTGCAGGCTTTCCGGCGCAGGAATTTCCTGCAGACAACATTCCGAATGCAGATCGTGTTGCCCTTGGCAAGCTTCTGTTTCACAGCAAGGAGTTCTCTCGAACGCGTACCATTTCGTGTGCTTCGTGTCACGATCAGGCCAAGGCATTCACTGACGGGTTATCCGCGAGCATTGGCGTGGATGGTCGCATCGGAACCCGCAATGCCCCTTCTCTGTTCAATGTTGGATACAGCCCATACTTCTTACGCGAAGGGGGCGTACCCACGCTGGAGATGCAGGTGCTTGTTCCTGTGCAGGAACACAACGAGTTCGACATGAACATGCTTGATGTGGTAGGGCGATTTATGGGAGATACAACCGTCCAACGAATGAGTCGGACGTCGTACGGACGTGACGTGGACGCCTATGTAATAACGCGAGCAATAGCCTCGTTTGAACGAACGCTGATCAGCGGAACCTCTCGAGCCGATCGTAATGAGCTTTCACCGGCAGAGCAACGGGGCAAGGATTTGTTTTCGAGTCAGCGGATCGGATGCTCAAATTGTCATGGCGGATATCTCTACACTACACATGCATTTGCCAACAACGGCGCTTTTGTTTCCTACACCGATCCGGGTAGAGAACGCCTAACATTCAGACCTGAAGACCGCAACGTTTTTACCGTGCCATCCCTACGTAATGTTGAACGAACAGCCCCCTACATGCACAATGGCGGTATCTCCACGCTTCGAGAGGTGTTAGAGATCTACAACAGCGGTGGTTATGCGCATCCGAATAAGGACCCCCGTTTGCATGCGCTGGGATTAACTACTAGCGAACTCGATGACCTCGAAGCATTTTTGCGATCACTCACAGATGAACGAACACTGACAGATCCACGCTACCGACCATGAAGCACTCCATTCTGATTCTTGTTGTTGCAATGGTAGTATTTGGATGCACGGAAGACGCTCCTGCACCCGGTACACCGGCCGTATACGATCCAACTCCATACGTGATCGATCCCGCAACCCTTCCTGCAGGGTATGATGTTGTACCATTGCCATCGGACGTTCCGCTCACAAAACAACGTGTGCAGTTGGGCCGCATGTTGTTTCATGACGGGATGTTGTCGCGGAACGGCAGTCAAAGCTGTGGCTCGTGCCATCAACAAACCGATGGCTTTTCAGACATCCGTCAGTTCAGCATCGGAGTAAAGGGGCTCCCTGGTGCACGTCAGGCCATGCCCGTTATGAACCTTGCATGGCACAATCGAGGTTTTTTCTGGGACGGTCGCGCAGTGAAGCTTCGAGACCAAGCTCTACGTCCAATTCAGGATACCTTGGAGATGGATGAGACGCTCACAAATGTTGTGAATAAACTCACTGCTTCGCAGACCTACCGAGACCAATTCATACGAGCATTCGGATCAGATACGATCACAGCAGAGAAGGTGGGCATTGCTCTAGAGCAGTTCATGTTCACGCTCATTTCAGGTGAGAGCAAGTTCGACAAGGTGTTTCGTGGGCAAGCAACATTTACAGAGCAGGAAGAGCGAGGCCGACTTCTCTTCTTCCGTGAGTTTGATGTGACCGGTAAGAAAAAAGGGGCCGAGTGTTTCCATTGTCACGGCGGCCCGAACTTCACCAATGACCGATACATGAACAACGGCCTCGATGACGACGCATCCTTTACTGACCTCGGCCGAGAACGCGTAACTACCCTGTCATCCGATCGCGCCAAGTTCAAGACCCCTACTCTTCGCAACATCGCCGTTACCCCACCCTACATGCATGACGGTCGATTCTCCACACTCGAAGAAGTAATCGATCACTACAACACCGGCGTAAAACAGAGCAGCACTGTCGATCAACTCATGCAGTTCAACCTCAACCCCGGCATCAACCTCACCGCAGACGACAAGGCAGACCTCGTTGCCTTCCTCAAAACCCTCACCGACCCAGCCTTCCTCTCCAACCCCGCCCACGCGAAGCCCTGACCCAGGGCTCAGCCCTGGGTGGTGGGCTTTAAACCCAGGGCTAAAGCCCTGGGTCAATGCGTTCTTCACTTCGGGAGTCAGCATGCGCGTAGTTTTTGTGGTACTTTTTTTGGTGGTGGTGAGCCCCCTTACAGCACAGGAGTTGTACTTCCCACCTGTTACGGGTAGTGAGTGGGCTACAACGTCTCCTGCAGAACTTGAGTGGTGTGCCGAGCGCATCGATTCTTTGTATGCTTTCAACGAACGGTCGAACACCAAGGCGCTGATCGTCTTGAAGAACGGTAGGATCGTTCTGGAGAAGTACTTTGGGACGTTCACTCAGGATAGTTTGTGGTATTGGGCGTCGGCCGGAAAGACGGTAACGTCTGTTCTTGTTGGACACGCTCAAGAGAATGGTCTGCTGGATATCACAAAGCCGAGCAAGACGTATTTGGGATCGGGATGGAGTTCCTGCACGTCTGAGCAGGAAGATGCGATCACGGTGAGGCATCATCTGACGATGACGACTGGCCTTGAGGGTCGGGTAGCAGATGACAATTGCAAGGACGCCTCGTGTCTAACCTACCGCACAACTCCCGGTACATTATGGGACTATTATAACGCCGGTTATCTTCTGCTGCAGGATGTTGTGGCAAAGGCATCGGGACTGAGTTATCAGCAGTATTATACTCGCAACCTTGCTAGCAAGATGGGAATGGGCGGACTCTGGTTGGATGGTGTGTTGTACTCCAAACCACGTGCTATGGCCCGCTTTGGACTTATGCTGTTGGCAGGGGGCGTGTGGAATGGTGATACCATACTTAGAGATCGTGAGTACTTCACGGCTATGACAACTACGTCTCAGGATCTCAACCCCTCCTATGGCTACCTCTTCTGGCTCAATGGCAAGGGGAGCTACATCCAGCCGGGAATACCGTTCGTCTACTCAGGAGATATCATTCCCTCTGCTCCGGACGATCTGTATTCTGGACTTGGCAAGAATGACCAGAAGGTCTACGTTGTACCAAGTCAAGGTCTGGTTGTCGTCCGCATGGGCAACAAAGCAACCGACGCTCTCCCAGCTCTCTCGGGCTTTGATGACGAACTCTGGAAACGCATCTCACAGCTCCCATGTAGCGCTACATCGGTTCACAACGATATTCCCGCAACGGATGGACCGATCGCCTGGCCTAACCCAGCAGATGATGTTCTCCATCATGGAGGTGAAGAGATCACCATACGTTCGCTCGACGGACGTATCGTGACACGGGGCTCCATGCCAACAATGAACATTGAGCACCTTGCATCAGGCTCCTACATTGTTGAATCGAGAGACGGTGTGAGATATCGTAGGTCGGTACTCATGAAACAGTGATGTAGATTGGATCATGCTCATGATCCTCACAGTCTGCATCATCTCCATGACCTTTGAAACTCAACCGCGAGACACCGTGCTGGTGCCTCTGAACTCTGTTATCCCGAACCTGCTCACCGATGTGCGATATGCTACAAAGGACAACTTCACAGGGCGCGTGTTGTATACCACCGATACGCTGTATGCACGGCACGTGGTTGCAGAGAGTTTGGCACTTGCACAGGGATATGCTCGAGAGCGTGGGTTGCAACTCAAGGTCTATGACGCCTATCGCCCCCTGAGCATTCAGCGGCTGATGTGGAGTATCGTGCCAGACGAGCGATATGTTGCCGACCCTGCAAAGGGATCGAGACATAATCGAGGGTGTGCACTTGATCTCACATTATGCGATAGTACAGGCAAGGAACTGGAGATGGGCACGGGCTACGACGAGTTCACAGAGCGCGCCGCAGCTACGTATATGGACCTACCTGAGACGGTTTTGGCAAACAGGCAGCTCCTGCAGAAGATCATGTCCGATGCAGGTTTTGACGTCCTGCCGAGCGAATGGTGGCATTTTGATCTGCGTGGGTGGGAGCGATTCGCGATCTTGAATGAATGATCATGCTCCGTCGCTCCATATGTGCCCTTGTTCTCCTCATTCTCGCCGTTCCGATGATTGCTCAAGACTCGCACTATTGGACCAACCAATACGGCACAGAGTCGTGGCTCCTCGGCGGTGCAGTTGTTGGTTCACGCACTGACCTTGCATCAACGTTCTATAACCCTGCGTCGCTCGCCTTCTATCCGGATACAACGGCACTTCAAACAGCCATTTCATTCAACTGGTCGAGAACCGGCATCGAAGCAAAAGACTTGGATCTTGAATTGCGCTCGGGTTCTGCTGCGCCCCTTCCCACACTGGTATCGGTGAACCTCCCGATCAAGTTCTTTGGATCGCATGCGCTTCAACTCTCGTTTCTCAAACGCACAAACGTGCGGCTGAATCTTAATGGAATGGCGTATACGACTGCCGGTGTAGATACCAACTTTGTTGTCACCGGGTCGATCATCCGCGAGTTGTCCGATTCTTGGTTCGGCATCACTTGGTCCAGGGCTTTTAGTAAACAACATGCCGTGGGTATCACGGGATACTTCTCGGCCGTTGCCTCCACATATTCATCTGTTCTCACTACCGGCACGTCTGGCAATGGCATCATCGGCGCTTCGAGCACTACGGACTATCAGACGTTCGACAACATTCGATTCCTTGCAAAGGCTGGTTATTTCTACGAAGCGCGCCCGATCAGTCTAGGTCTGGCCATTACCACTCCAAGTTTGAAGTTGTTCAATACCTTCGGTGAGGTACGTAGCTCGCAAACCACGGTTGTAAACGACTCTGTCATCACGCTTTATGGTAACAAACAAACCGGACTCGATGCGGAGTACAGAACGCCCCTTTCCATTGCGTTTGGTGCCACATGGTATGCACCCAAAACAACGGTATTCGTCACTGTTGAATGGTTTGATGGCTTGGAAGCCTACACTCCGCTGCAACCAGAACCATTCACAGGCACAATACCTGCTACCACAGTCATCTATGGCACAACAGTAAAGCGATATGGCATTGCTAATGTTGGTGTGGCCGCGAGGCAGATGATGTCTGAGACTACGTCTATGTACGTTTCGCTCATTCGCGATGGATCTTCGCTAAAGGCAGCGGATGCTGCAGACGATGCCGTTGTCAACTACGATCTCTATCATGCAACTCTTGGCTGGCAATTCACTATCGACAAAACTGTGGTCACCGCAGGTGGTATTGTTGGAGGAGGCTTTGTGGACAATGCATCTACCTCGTCACTCGATCAGTTCGTTGGCCTCTTAAGTGGCGTAAAGATCAGTCGCTACTTCCTACGCATTGGCGCTCTTATTGGTATCGTTGCTCGGTTCTAATGCGTTTGTCAGTGTGCATATTATGTGCCCTTATGCTGAACGCAGTATCGTCCGGTGCTCAGCCCGATACAACAACCCTTCCGTTATCTACAGCCATCAATCCCATTCGACTTGGCGTAGTTGCAGGTATCACGGCTACTGGATTTGTAGTTGGGCATGCCTTGGTCAATGACTTCTGGTGGAAGGGTGAGAAGGTTCCCTTTCACGTGAACACAACAACTGACTACACCTATGCGCTAAACGCTGATAAGCTTGGGCATATGACGTTTTCATACGCAGCCTCAACGATCTATAGCGATCTCTTCCGTTGGTGTGGCATGGACTCAACAACCGCCGCTTGGTCGGGGTTTGGTGTTGCAATGACCTATCAAACCTATGTTGAGGTTCGCGATGGCTTTTCTGCCGGTTATGGCTTCTCATGGGGCGATATCGCCGCGAATACTCTTGGTGCTTCACTTCCTGTAGCCCAGAGGTATGTACCTGCACTACGTAGTATTGACCTTCAACTCTCGTTTTGGCCATCGAACGAGTTCCGGAATGATCAATACAACGCCATCATCGATGATTATACATCCACTACTCATTGGTTGACGCTCAATGCCTATGATGTAGCACCTACGTCATGGCAAACATGGTTTCCACCGTGGCTCGGACTTGCTATAGGACACAGCGTTCAGAACCTTGATGGCAATGGTGGTGGTCAACACGTTGTCTATCTCTCTCTGGATTGGCAACTCCACCGTATACCCAACCTCGCCCCTTGGCTAAGAGATGTGCTTCGAGTGCTCCACCTCTACCACCTGCCAGCCCCTGCAGTGCGGATTCTGCCCAATGTTGTGTGGTATGGTCTCAGATTTTAATGACGGTATGACGGGTATGACGGATATGACGGTAAGGCTAGTTCTCCGCTATGACAACAACGAGGTCTTCATCTGCGAACGTGATGTTCTCGGATTTGGGAATATTGAGACGTACTGCCCATTCACCATTGACCTTGCACTTGAGGCCAATAGCGATTTCACTACGTAGTGTTGCAGCATGGACAAGAGTTGCCATAGAGTATTGCGCTGAGTCAGCGATATACTCAGTGATCGGTTTTAGATAGAGCTCACTGCCCGCTGCATCAAAGAGGTCACGGAACACAGCATGCAGGTCTTGGTTCTCCGCTATCTGTGTAAGCAGGAGCGAGATGATCGTATTACTAATGATGAAATCATGTATCCCGTCTGTAGACGCCAAGGATCGATTACGTTCATCAAGCATCTCTGTAACGATATTCACAGAAGGGGCGCCTGCCGTTATATCGCGCAGATGTATGAGCGTCATGATCGTTCTGGCATCTGCGTGTTGGACATCAAGAGATGTATCGGCGAGGACGATCACGCTATTGAACGACGCAACGTTGAGACTATCGAGTACGTCTCGCGACGTTGTACGTGCCTGAATGAACGACGGGCGTGAATGCTGAACAATGTTGTGAATAGCAGCTACATCTGTCGACCGATCTACATGGTCAACAATAACGATCTCCGTGCCATGGACGACGTATTCGTCGAGCTCCCGTATGATGAAACGTCCGCGCTCATTCCAGCCAAGTACGAGGATCCTTTCTACTGCTCGCGCGCGCTGTATGCCGGTTGCTATCTGATGTGTTTGGATGTGCGCCGGAATATCTCGTAGAACGATCGTATCGTCATCTGCGCTCAGAGCAATGATTGAATCGCCTTCCGCGATGACTGTATCCATGGGCGGGTTCAGTTTCAGATGTCCATTTGCATACTTCAATCCTACGAGACAGGACTTTTCGTACCAGAGTAGTGATTCGGCAAACGTTTTACCTACCAGCTGTGCTTCGTTATGGATATACAGTTCGTCGCCATCAAAGTCCAACAATTCAGCGTACACCAGCGAAAGTCCAGGCTGACGACACGTCTGAGTGATGATCTGCGAGATCATAACCTCGCTCGGAATGATGTTGGCACGTCCGTCAGTAACGAGTTCAGCCACTCGTACGTTTGCTTCCGAGCGCATCGTTGCTACCACTGCGCCTTTCGGTTGGCCGCCGTCTAGACGATTCAATGCAAGCAGGGTCTTCACTGTGTAGGCATCACCCACTTCAGGATCTTCTGTTTGAGGATCGAGGATTATGATGCTTTTTGCCATCGAAGGACGAACAATGGCTAGGTCTGACACATCGATCGGCGAACCGGATCGGCACACAATCCGCGTTGTCTTCGTATCTCCAATACGAGCACGGATGGCATCCTCCATATCCACCTTATCCATGTCTGCCAATATCACAACACATGCCCCCTTCACATTTTCATTTGCCACTATGAGCTCATGAAGAACGGAGAACACTTGATCTCCCCAGCCAAGGACGAGCGTGTGGTTTGTCTCAACAACAATGGACTTGCCCTTCCGAAGCGTCTGCACAGCATCAGCAAAGCCGTTGGCGAGGATACCTACAAGCAACGACAGAATGAATATCCCTCCAAGGCTTGCGACTAACATTAACAGCCGATAGGTCCATACTCCGTCCCTATACGGAACCCCCGATGGGTCGAATGTATAGGTAAAGATCGTCCAAATCGAATCCCATAACGTTGCACCTTCTCCCGGTGACACACCGATCACAACCATCGCAATGGTTATGATTCCTATCAACACCAACATGGACGCACCGAGGACAAGAAGCAGAGCCCACGTCCCCCTTGCAAAGAGGTTATCGATGCGATAACGAATTATCTCTATCATGCCTCAGATTCACCTGTTGAAGCAGTCGAACCGGTTGTTGATGGCGGAGTGCTCGATGTTTGTCCAGCCTTAGCAGCAGTCTGCTTTGCAACCTTTTGTAGTGCCTTCTTTAGGCGTTGTTGGGTTTCTTTCACTTTGTCCCCTTCAACAACTTCACGCTTAAGAACATCATTTACGAGGATGTCTAATATCTGCTCCTGTTCAACCTTAAGCTCTGGGAAGAGTCTGCGGAGTTCTTTACGAACAACTGATACAGCAGGATCACTCATCAGTATCTGGGCAATAGTGAACTTGTTAACAAGTTGGGCTTGTTGATGGAAAACGTCCATGGCATCCGAGCTCAAGCCTTCTCTACAAAGCAAGAAGATCCTATTTAAGTCATCATCATTCTTAAGGTTCACAGATGTGAGATTAAAGGATGACACCTCTTCGAAGTCTATTGGCTGACCAAACTTGATGCGATAGAGGCGCCACTCAATGGCATTTGTAAGTACAACCCACTCAATTCCTTGGTTGGCACCATAGTTAACCGCCTGTCGTAAATGAGAATCGTTTAGAGCAACGCCGGCAGATTTCACTTCGATCAGGTAACGAATCTTGTTGTCGATCTTTACTGCGAGATCACAATACGTTCCCCTGATCTGCTGCTCACTGGTTAGTTCCAGATATTTATCGAATCCAAATGAATCTGCAAGAATGTCTTTAACTAGAGTCACCGTATCAGCTTCTGACACATCGCGTGTCTTCTGAAGTAGTGCAACAGCTTGAAACACTTTCACTGTTGCGCCAAGGCGATCTAAAACTTTCTTTGGGATCTTCATACCCTCTACCCTCATTGAAATCTATGAAACGAATATGCTTGGTCGTAAAAGTACATATCTATCTCGAAAGACAATGACTAAGAGACCTAATGACTCAATGACTCAACGACGTCGTAACGTCATATTAGTCATAACGTCATAAAGGTCATAGCGTCATATCAGTCATAACGTCATATTTGTCATAGCGTCATATCAGTCATAACGTCATTTCGTCACTTCTTCTCACCATAGACAGTTACACTAATGATGCCCTGACCCCTTGCATTCATGTTGGCGATCTCTTCAGGAGTTAAATACGCCGCGAGAATGTCGTCCGGTAAAATGACAGGGCGAGCCTTCTGAACAGAAATATTGGTGAAACCTGCTTCATGAAGTAGCCGTAGGTATTCGCTTTCTTGTATAGCCCCCGACACGCACCCAGCGTACATTTCTGCGTCTTTGCGAAGTGGCTCAGGAAGTTCTCCGCGGAGAACAATGTCGCTCACACTGAAGTGTCCGCCTGGTTTGAGGATGCGAAACATCTCTGTGAAGGCACGTTGTTTATCGGGAACCAAATTGAGAACGCAGTTACTGATAATGACGTCAGCGCTGTTTGCTGCGATCGGTATGTTTTCGATATCACCGTGTCGGAATTCA
This sequence comes from Candidatus Didemnitutus sp., assembly GCA_035299365.1. Classification (GTDB taxonomy): domain Bacteria; phylum Bacteroidota; class Ignavibacteria; order Kapaibacteriales; family Kapaibacteriaceae; genus UBA10438. The sequence continues at coordinate 3,744 of DATGWS010000166.1, read as the reverse complement.
ACGTTATTGAAGCCGAGTTTATCGGCGTTTTCGCGAGCCTTTGCAATCATCTCCGGCGTCATATCAATTCCGATCACCTTGCCACTATTGCCCGTAATTGCCCGTGCAACAAAGGCGTCATTACCGGCACCCGAACCAAGGTCAACTACAGTTTGACCTTCATGGATCTGAGCGAATTCCGTTGGAACTCCGCACCCGAGCGCAAGATCCGCGTCGGCTACATATCCGTTGAGCTTTGTGTAGTCCTCGGCAAAGATGGTATAGTCCACAGTTGAACAGCCCCCTGCACCACAACACGAAGAAGCATTCTGCTCGTGCGACTGTTGGGCTATCTCGCCATATTTCGTGCGAACAAGTTCTTTGAGATCTGTTGGGGTTTCCATTGCGGTTCTTTCAGTTGCGTGGACGTGTCACTGAGACAAACATACGGGTTGAGTATTGCTAACTCCGTGATGTGGTCACATAACAATCATGGATCGATCCGGCGTGCGAAACACTGCACCACGGAACTGATGCCATTATGTAGTGCTCCTTCCTGAATCTCGCGTTCGCGTTCTTCGCAGAACTCAAACTCCATACCTGTTAGCTCGCTTCGTAACAGTGTTTCTGACATCATCAACTCGGCAAACGGTGGGCCGCCTGTGTGATGTTGTAGCTGATCGGGAGTATATGCTTCGAGCAGAAACACACCTCCCTTTCTCAGCGCTCTCGACACCTGACTATGGATCTTGGCGCGCAGAGGTGGTGGTACGTGACAGAAGATAGAGACGATCGCATCCCATTGTCCCGTTCCAAGATCGAACTCGGCTAGATCTGCCACTACTGTCTTGATCTCTACACCGCGTTCCAACGCAAGCTGTTGTGCTTTTTCGAGACCAATAACAGATGCATCAACACTTGTAACAGAATGACCACGTTCAGCCAGGAAGACGCCGTTACGCCCCTCACCGTCAGCAAGGCAAAGAATCTTCGACCCACGGAGCAGTTGTGGTTCGAGTTCTCGGAGTACATCGTTTGGTTCTGTTCCATATACGTACTCGCTTGTACTGTACCGTAGGTTCCATTGATCTTTCATGGCGTGAAACTAGGTACGGAGCGGTTGTTATTCACAATGTGAATCCAGGCAGGCATGGTCTGGGCCTTCCGTAATCTCACCACGCTCATTCACTTCGAGTTTGCAACAGGCAAGGACTTGATCGCGAAGTTTAGCCCGGCCTCTCTGAACACGGGATTTCACACCTGATACAGAGATTTTGAGTTCCTCGGCGATTGCACGCATCGGGATCCCATCGATCTCACTCCGCCGTATCGCAGTGCGATACGGCTCGTCGAGATCATCAATCATCGATGATAGACAAGATGCTATGTTATGGAGATCCTGCGGGGTGGGAGTGTCCTCGGGCTCTTCGACCGATACTACATCATGATGCCGCACGCGATGATGGTCGCGTACGGCATTCATGGTAATCTGAAACAGCCATGGCAGGAGCATCGATTCGTCGCGAAGTGTAGACCTCTTGGCCCAGGCCTTTACGAGTGCATCATGGACGATGTCCTCGGCAGCCACATCATTGTGAACCTTGCTTCGAACAAATCGAACCAGACGGGTTCGATATTCTTGCCAATTGTGTTCTACTTGCTGCATGTGCACGTACAGTTGCAGGTGCATGACTCACACGTACATGTGGTGCAGCAATCTGATGAAGTAGCCATGATCAAACTCCGTATTGGTATGAAAAATACTGCTTGTATGGAGTAAGACGGTAGGGGGCTGAAAAGGACGCAACATTGCTGAATGAACATCGAACGGCCTTGACTACATTAGGGCCATGGGGAACTGGGGCAAACGTCAACTTCTCGCTCTTGCTGTGTTCATCGCAGCGTTTTCAACCGTTGCCGCACAGCGTGGGGGGCGTATTGTACTGCAAGAATGGTATCCGTCAAAGCCGGCAGACAGCGCCATGATGAGCTGGACCTTGCGCCAGGGCACAACAATGACCACCCCTCGCATTTCGAGGTCCCCACGAGGGATACGCCTTCTCGGTCCCTATGGGGCTGCAGATGCATTGCGCTTGACGCTCAAGGGGCTGCCTCGACACTCCTTGGTACGAATCGAACTTGGATGGCATATCATCGGTCCGTGGCAGGGCACAGCAGCGAATGACCGGTTCATGGTGATGACAGACGGAAGGAACGTTGTAGATGCTACGTTCTCCAATACTGCCTCCACACAGACGTGGCCTGATGCCTCAAACACGCGACAATTGCCCCCTCGAACACGTACACGCAATAGCAACATGCTTGGCTATCCGTGTACGTATGCTATCGATTATTCGGGACCAATGGACGCAACGTATGAGACCATCAGCATGGTGTCACACTCGGCTTCATCCCTAACGATAGACATCACGGCTCTGCTTGCCTACGTGAAGCTTGATTCGTGCGAGAAGTTGTGGGGTATCGATCATGTGGTGATCTCCGTCCTTGATGCCTATACCGAAAGTGAACTCCCCGGACGTCCGTTGTCGCGTCCAGTAGTCGATGCGGTTACCTACACCGATGGCGATGTTCGCGAGATAGCCGAATTCGTTCAGGATGGCGATTTCCCCGGACTGATCTCTACGTCTGCTCTAGCCAAAGATCTTCATGTGACATACCTCAACAGTGAGTGTCATTCTTGTGGTGATGTATGTCTGATGTATCACTACCGACTCTACACAGACGGATGGATGAGTGTATGGTCCAACCGTGTAGCACGCGGGAAGGCATCCTTCTCCATGATACTCACTCCGGAAGAGCAAGACACGATGTCGATGATGTTGGCTGATTGTGCCCAAGAGCCCCTTATACCGGCATATCACGACTCTACCTATGAATCCGAACACCCAGATCTTACTCACTGCGAACTCGTGATCGTTGTGAACGATAAGGAAGCCAAAACCGAAGTCTTTGCCGGTGAGCCCCCTACAATACGCCGCATGATGAACTATGCCCTCGCCATCCTAGAGAGAAGGGGCTGGAGCCCGATCCCGAAGTGACGTGCGGCATTACCTCGGGCTTAAGCCCGAGGACAGCCCGAGGTTAGTGCTACTCGACCGGGATATAGTAATCCACTACTCCTCCACCTGTCTCAGCGCTAAATCTTTCATCGTATCGTTCAAAGTCCGGAGCATCTCGTTTGATGAGCCCCGTAGAAGGGAAGTATTCTCTCCACACGGCATCAATGAACTGAGGGAAGCCCGCTATGGGGCCATCGTACGTGAACATCGCATATCGTCCGGCCGGCACAGAAACTGTGGTGATCCCATCTATGGAGGGGGCTGAGGGGTCCACTGCAATTGCAACCATGTAGACAAATCCGCAATTGGGTCCATCACCTTCGATCATGTCAATACATGCGCCATAAAGTGCACGTGGATCGTGACCCGGCAACGCAAAAAGACGCGGCACAGATTCATCCCATAATTGGGATATCTGATGTCGCGTTTTTGCATTGAATGTGCGTGCAATTCCACGCAATGTGAATGCTTCGAGTTCAACGATTGTTGGCGTCATGGCAATAGATCATATATGGTTGATCGTAGTAGTTCAGCAACAGACATATGAGATGGATCGGTTAAAACGGACACTCTGCTAAGCTACGTTGTTTAAGGGAAGGAACAGACTTTCCTGTTCGCATGGAGAGAGATACTCATTACTGGAATGAGGACGTCTCGTGTTGTACCACGCTTCGATATACTGCCA
>DATGWS010000165.1:0-9784 GCA_035299365.1 Candidatus Didemnitutus sp. | reverse complement strand
GGTGATCGTCGACTCAATATTGATCGTGTCTCCGCTGCGGGTTACAGAGATACCACTACGACCATTGATGACGAGGTCACCTTGGGCGCCGTTGAGGCTCCGCACAACGCCGGTAGCACCATCATCCAATCCGCCTGCCTTTTCCGCACGTTCTGCGCGAATGGCATACGGTACCACGGCCAGATGGGTCCGTGGGAATGGTGTTTCACCTGCGATTGCAGTCTCGAGGTACAACTGTGTGTTAAAGAAGTCTACACCATCGAGAGGCACGTTAGTACCAAGCTCGAGGTTGAAAAGCCCCTTAATCACAGTTGTTTGTTGTGTCTCTTCCCACACCAGGTTTCCACCTGTTGGTGCGTCATAGAGTCGCAGCACGAGTCCATACTGGTTATCCGCAATCGGAGTACCGGCAGGAGTCACAAGCAGACCCTGGTAAGAAATAAGTCGCGTAATCTGTGCTGTAGACACATACGACGCGGTTACCAGCAAAGCGCCCACGAGAAGTGCGGCGATGCGAAAGCGGAACAAGCGGTTCATACGTCTGACCATAGTGATGTTCATTATCGAAGGATGTTGAGCCGCTGTACGCGGCGAAGGGATGCACCGGAGGCCGTTGTGCCCTCCACCTCATACATGTACGTGCCCGTGGCTAGAGGCGCGCCGTTGTTGTCGACTGCATTGAAAGCGATCTCTTGCGAGCCCGCTGTTGATACGTCTGCGTTGATCGTGCGCACGAGATCACCAAGGAGGTTGAACACCCGGATCGTCACGCGACCATCCATTGGGATCGTAAACCGAATTGTTGTGGAACCGGAGAACGGGTTGGGGTAGTTCATTACGTCTCCGGCAACGGCGTCATTCACTTCTTCGTCAACGCCAACAATGCCGAGATCTAAAGGCACCCAGAAGCCTTGGTGCATCACTGTTCCGTCCGTTCTGGTCTGCGTGAAGATCACGGTCTGACCTATCGTGGACGAAATGAAGGTGCTGCCATCCGTAGATGGTGCAGCAAGAGCGCCGCCGTTACCCACAACGGAGCGCAATAATTGCGTCTGTGCCGGAAGAACTTCCGCACAAATCGATGCAATTAATAGAAGTAGAAACAACCGTCCCATTCAAAACCCTCTCAGTAGTGCTCCCTATCCGGGATGCGAAGATATAGGGGGAATCAGATCGACATACTACGTACTTCTACGTATTAAGGGTAATAAGCTGGGATACATAGGTAAGCTATCCACTATATGGATGCTGAACTTAGGCTCAATAGGGGTGATGGGACTGATGTCTACGTAAAAAAACGTAGACATTTCAGTCATTACGTAATTGTCTCACTTTTTTTCGTTGCCACGTTGAGCTCCGAAAACCAATGTGAGGTGGGCCACGATCTCGTTCGTCGTCAGAGGTACGAGGGACGGACGGAGTAGGTAATGGGGTCTGTAACGCCCGCTTGTTCAAATCCGCGCAGCCGTAGTGCACACGAATCGCATGTACCACATGCTGCATCTTCACTGCGATAGCAAGACCAGCTTAAGTGTAAAGGGGCTCCCAGTGCAAGCCCCTTATCAACGATCTCACGTTTTGAGAGAGTAATAAGGGGCGTAACGATTCTCACCCGCGGTCCGGGTTTTGTGCCAAGATGGATGACTTCTTCAAATGCTGTAAAAAACGCGAGTCTGCAATCCGGATACCCACTCGAATCTTCTTCCACGGCACCTATGTAGATAGCGGTTGCAGCAAGCACCTCGGCCCAGCTGGCAGCTATTGCAAGGATGTTGGCATTGCGAAATGGCACGTATGACGTGGGGATCTCCGTTGCGTCGAGATGTGCTTCTTCTACATCAATGGACGTGTCGGTGAGACTACTGCCCCCTATCGCAGCCAAATGTGAGATGTCAACTACAAGTCGGTCTGTAATGGAATAGTGATCGCAGATTTCGGTAAAGGCTTGGAGTTCTCGGACCTGCGTTCGTTGACCGTAGTTCACGTGTAAGGCGGAGACTTGGCAGCCATCACTTAATGCCTGTGCGAGCGTCACACAGCTGTCCATTCCTCCGGAGAGGAGGACTACTGCCCGTGGGCTCATTTGCCGGCCTTGATCTTTTCGAGGAGAGCCTGGGTCTCCTTCACATCTGCGCCCACTGCCCTACCACCCTCTATGGCACGTATGGCTTCACGTTCTGCATCGTCCATACGTCCGGCCTTATACAAGAGGGCGGCATAGGTGTCTACATGCGCCCACTCTGAAGATGGGTCCTTGGTGATAACGCCCATAGCATACACGGCGTTGTTCACAGCAGATTCACCACTTCCCTTTTCGTAGATACTCCACGAGAACTCATTGATGTCGTTAACATAGGAAGCGAGGTCTGCCTTCTCTGCCATGGTCTTGACTGTTGTTCCAACCATGTCCCAGTTCTGCGTGCGCATGCCATACATACCTGTAAAGCGCAGACGGAGATACTCTTTCTCGTCAACCGTATTCACGTTAGCAACATCAACAGCTGATTCGATCCACACTGGATCCTTCTTCTGAACCGCACGCATGAAGTAACGCTGTGAGAGCTTATTGTGAAGTTGATCTACTTCGTCTCCATATCGTTGTGCGTATTCAGACTCATGAGCCAATGCCCACTTTTCCCAAGTTTCACCAAGGTCATGACGGAGCATGACGCCCCATGCTACTTCGTCGTATTTGTTCGCGTAGGATTCAAACCATGAACGCGACACAGCGGTATCGGGAAACTTCCTCTGTGATCCTTTGAGGAACGACACACGGTGCCAATCCGGGAAGTTGAGCTTCATGTCCGGTGTGATACCGGTTGCCTTTGAGGCTTGCTGCGGGTCATTCGCTTTGGTAAGGGAGACAAGCCATTTGTCAGGGGGCTCATAGCCCAAGACTCGATACGTAGGCTGTCCGCCGGATGTGAAGAACAGAAACGTTGGATAGGACGAGATGCGATACTTCATCGCAACATCTACACCTTCCCCCGTTTCCATCTCCATCTTCACACAGACAAATGAGGCATTCATGATTTCAGCAACCCGCGGATCGCTGAAGGTTTCCTTGTCCATCACCTTACACCATCCACACCAATCAGTGTAGGCATCAAGGAAGATTGGCTTCCCCGTGGTCTTGGCCAATGTGAGTGCCTCATTCCACGACGTGATCGTGGTGAAGTTCACTCCATCACCTGCGCTAAGCATAACAGCAGAGCACACAAGGCAGACGGCAAGTACAAACCGCTTCATGATCACTCCTCCATAACTTCTTTTTCTTTTGCTACAAGGATCGCATCGATGTCCTTGATGTACTTATCTGTGTTCTTTTGAATATCGTCTTCGCCACGTTTGCGATCGTCTTCGCTGAAGTGTTCCTTCTTCTCGGCTACTTTCAGTTCTTCATTTGCATCGCGACGAATATTACGCACAGCAAGCTTTCCCTCTTCGGCCATCTTCTTGCACTGCTTTACGATATCTTTTCTCCGCTCTTCGGTAAGGGGCGGCACAGAGATCCGTATGATCTGTCCGTCGTTCTGCGGAGTGATACCAAGATTGGCAGCAAGAATCGCCTTCTCGATAGTGCTTAACACCGTGCGGTCCCACGGCTGGATCACGATAGATCGCGCATCAGGAACTGAAACACTTCCGACCTGCGCAAGAGGTGTTGCCTCTCCATAGTACTCAACCTTGATCGCATCAAGCATTGATGCACTGGCACGACCGGTGCGCACCTTGGAGAGTTGTTGCTGAACGTGTTCAACAGCCTTGTTCATGTGAACGGCTGCATCATCGACGATGTTCTTTACTGGCATAGCTTACTCCTTAACGATCGTTGCAACTGGTTCACCAAGAAGGAGCCGACGGAGATTGCCGCGCTCATTCATGTTGAAAACGAGGATCGGTTTCTTGTTCTCACGCGCCATCGTAATGGCGGTCATATCCATCACACGCAGATCACGATCGAGCGTCTCCTTGTAGGAGATCGAATCGAATCGAACTGCATCCGTGTGTTTTTCGGGGTCCTTATCGTAGATACCATCTACTCGTGTACCCTTGATCACAACATCAGCCTCAATCTCCACAGCGCGGAGTACGGCTGCTGTGTCTGTTGTGAAGTATGGGTTGCCGGTGCCTGCACCAAACACAACCACTCGACCCTTTTCAAGGTGTCGCATCGCACGGCGTCGGATAAAGGCCTCTGCGATCTGGTCCATGCGGATTGCGGTCTGGAGTCGCGTCGGTACCCCGAGCGACTCCAGCGCATTCTGAAACGCAAGACAGTTGATGACCGTGGCAAGCATACCCATGTGATCGCCTGACACCTTGTCGATGCCCATGCTCTCTGCCTGCATACCACGATAGATGTTCCCACCACCAAAGACGATGCCCATCTCCACACCAAGGTCGCGAGCTTCCTTGACGTCTTCTGCGAACGCTCGCAGGGCATTGGCATCGATGCCATACTGTTGCTCACCCATGAGCGATTCGCCGCTAAGCTTGAGCAGGATGCGCTTGTAGAGCGGAGCCATGGCTGCCTCTCGATGATTGTACGGAACGGGTTTAGACCTTATCGCCAAGATTGTAGCGTACGAAGGATACTACCTTCACATCGCCACCGGAAAGCTTGCCGATTTCAGCAACGATATCAGACACTTTCTTGCTTGGATCTTTTACGAAGGTCTGCTCGATGAGCACTTGTTCTTCGTAGAACTTTCCGAGCCTACCCTGAGCAACACGCTCAGCGATGTCTTCCTTCTTGCCTTCTTCGAGTGCTTGCTGCTTGTAGATCTCGAGTTCCTTTGCAAGAACTTCTTGATTCACTTGTGAACGATCTACGAACATCGGCTGCATGGCTGCAACCTGCATTGCTACATCACGAGTAAGGGGCTTGATCTCTTCGCTACCTGCGGCACCATCGAATTCCACGAGCACGCCAAGGCGCGAGCCGGCGTGTGTGTATTCCATGACGCGACCGTTTGTAGCGATGCGCTCGTAGCGGCGCAGGCCGATCTTCTCGCTGAACTTTGCAAGGATCTCATCGCGGAGATTGCCAAGTGTTTTGCCGTTTGATTCAATCGTCCAGAGTTGGTCTTCGGATGTGATCGGCTGGGCGAGAATAGCATCGCAAATCGCAGTTGCAAAGGCGATGAACTCATCGTTGCGTGCAACGAAGTCCGTTTCGCAGTTCACTTCCACAATGGCGGCTGTCTTTCCGTCGGCCGATGTCTTCACAACCACGATGCCCTCGTTCGCATCGCGGTCTGCACGCTTCGCTACCGAAGCTGCACCACGCTTACGAAGCCAATCGATGGCTGCCTGCATGTCTCCGGCTGCTTCTTCAAGAGCCTTCTTGCAGTCTGCCATACCGGCACCGGTCTTCTCACGAAGTTCTTTGACTGTTTGTGCGCTGATCATGATGCGATTTCCGTTCTGTTTTCTGTGTGTGAGGATTAATGCTCAGAGCCTTCGGTCTTGCCTGGCCCCTTGCGGGTGCGGAGCTGACGGCGAACCTTTGCATCGTCGCTCTCCGTGTCCTTCCCTGCTGCTTCACCAGCGGCGGAGAATTCAGCTGTCTTAACACGAGCGATCTCGCGTCCTTCAGCGATTGCATCTGCGATAACCTTTGTGATAAGGTCTACAGACTTGATCGAATCATCATTGGCCGGGATCGGGAAATCTGCTTCGCCCGGATCGGAGTTGGTATCAACGATACCGATCACTGGGATGCCGAGGATCTTGGCTTCCTTGATGGCGAGGTGTTCCTTCTTGATGTCCACTACAAAGAGGAGACCCGGGATACGTGTCATGTCCTCAATACCACCGAAGACCTTGCGCAGACGGTCGCGCTCGCGGCCCAGCATGAGACGCTCTTTCTTTGTGATCTTCTCAAACGTTCCGTCGATCTCCATCTTGTCAATAGCGCTGAGGCGCTTGATGGACTTACGGATTGTTGTGAAGTTCGTAAGCATTCCACCCAACCAACGTTCTGAGACGTAGTTGGAGCCAGACCTACGGGCTTCGTTTTCTACGGCACCCTTGGCTTGGTTCTTTGTACCAACAAAGAGAACGCCACGGCCTTGTGATGCCACTTCCATGGCTGCTTCACGTGCGATGTCGATCAGGAGTTGTGTCTTGCGCAGATCAATGATGTGGATCCCGTTCCGTTCCATAAAAATGAACGGACGCATCTTTGGATCCCAACGGCGCGTAAGGTGGCCGAAATGTGCTCCGGCTTCGAGCAGTGCCTCAACGGTAACTGCTGGCATAATAGACCTCGAGTTGTAATGGATGAATCCTCTGTGTGGTTCGAACCCCCGGACCCAATGCCCCCTTCAACAAGAGAAGGAAAGCAGCGGGCTCCACCGGGGGAATTCCCACACATGTGTGTTGTTGTTTTCTTAACGCTTGGAGAACTGGAAGCGCTTACGAGCCTTCTTCTGTCCGTACTTCTTACGCTCAACCATACGCGGATCGCGTGTGAGAACGCCGGCAGGACGAAGGGCTGCACGAAGCTCCTCGTTGTAGGTAACCAAAGCACGGGCTACACCAAGACGGACGGCACCGGCCTGACCACTCTTGCCACCACCACGTACGGTTACATAGACATCAAACTGCTGATTCGTCTTTGTGAGCTCAAGCGGAAGCAGAGCGTCGTGACGGTAGTTCTCAACAGTGAAATATTCTTCGATCGGTTGGCGGTTCACAAGAACATTACCCGTTCCACTCATGAGGCGGACTTGAGCTACACTTGTCTTGCGACGGCCGGTTCCAGCATACATCTTCATAAGGTCTCCAGGTTCACTTCGTTCCGAGGTGCAAATACGGCAACTCGTATGGCTTTGGCATCTGCGCCGCGTGTGGATGCTCGTTGCCTGCATAGACCTTGAGCTTCTTCACAATGGTGCGGCCAAGGCTGTTCTTTGGCAACATGCCCTTTACAGCCAGCTCAACCACTTCTTCCGGACGTGTTTGCATAAGCTTCGTGAACGAACGCATACGGCCACCACCCGGGAATCCCGTGTTGTGGAAATATTCCTTCTGTTCGGCGCGCTTGCCTTCCATCACAACCTTGTCCGCGTTGATGACAACTACAAAGTCGCCACAATCAACGTGTGGTGTGAACAATGGCTTGTGCTTACCGCGAAGTACTGTTGCAAGCTGAGTGGCGAGACGGCCAACGGTTAATCCCGCTGCGTCTACTACCCACCAGTCACGCTGCACATCTTGCTCGCGTACCGATTTGGTGATCTTACCGTGCTGATTCATGGTCATTCCCCGTAAGGGGCTCCTGCGTCACATTGGATTTGTTAGAGCTTGCAAACATACGGGAGCCGTCCCTTTTTACCAAAAGCCGGGGCGATATCGCGACTCAATGGAAGAGAACGGAGGCAAAACTGACGGCACTCTGGGTCTCTTCCTCGTCCCAAATATCATACGCCACAACGGAACCGGCAACCGGCCGAATCGCCGTAAGTGCCAATACTGTAGGGGCATGGCCGCATATGCGATAGGCATGGTCGGTGGCCACAATCTCGGCATTGTATGCCTCGGGCGAGGCTCTACGCAAATGTTCCAAAAGGCGCTGGTCTGCCCCCTTCACATCTTCTATGAATGCTTGGGCGGGAAGATCATCTCCGAATTTTTTCCCTACATGGGCCAGATCGCCACTGATCAGCCACACAACCTTTCTGCCGGAACTGTTGATGATGGTGCGGAGTGCCTCTGCTGCCTGGTCCAAAACGCCGTCTTCGAGCGCAGCCATCGTCACGAGAATGGGTACAATGGTATAGTCTCGCCCCTCCCACGTGTGCTGCAAACCAACGAGGTGCAGTTCAAGTGAGTGCTCCGGACGATGGGCGATGTCTGTTTGGGCAACACCGGGGAGGGCTGCCTTGAGCTGCCGAACGATGTCAACATCTGTTGTTACCGTTCCGAGTGGCGTGCTGAAGTTCTTCTCGGTGAGGATAAAGGCGTCTTCTGACCAATAGTGCGACGTACCGATCATGACCACAAGATCTGCCTCGAGGTCTTGTAAGGGGGCAAATCCCGGGCCGTACACGTTGGGCGCAACACGGAAGTCGATATGGGGCATGAGAATAGCAACAGGTGCTTCCACAGGCACTTCGTCAGTACGTTGTTGAGTGACTTCGTCATTTCCAAGCAACGTCTTTATGTACGTCCGTAACTCCGTAACCTCTGCAGGATAGGTACCGTCGGCGCATACGGCCGGACGGTCCACAAGGTTTGCCCAGGCTTCCAATTCGGATTGTTTGCGGTGTTCAAACGAAGCCCCCTCAAAATATCCCATCTCGTCCATCTGACGGAGGAAGAGAAGAAGGCGGGTCATTTCCGGTCCATCAATGGCTACATCTGCGGCCTCTGCCAGGTGGGCAACAGTTGTGATACCATCACAGCTTTGTAATACATCGAACATATCGGAGTGGACCATGATGGGTCCGTCTGCAAAGGAGAACGGATCGTGCAACACCAGATAGCTCTCCCCATCTTCTTGATGAACGGAGATCTGCACATCGTGCCGAAGTACTGGCAGTGTTGTCATGCTTATTGACCGCTGATCTTCTTTTTGAGATTCCCCACAACCCACACGCCGGCGCCACCACTCACAACGAACAACACTCCTGCAACGGCATAGAGCCATTCCCCGGTAACGATAGCTGCAGCCATCATCAAGGCGAAACAAATGAAGGACGATACGAGGATAATGGCTAGCGCCGATCCAAGAGATTGTTTCTTCTTTGTCTTCATCGTTCCGTCCTCACATTAGTGTTGTTGCGATATGATGCAACATAGTCGATATAGTTCTGTGCACTCTGCTCAAGCTTTGCTTTTTCTGCTTCAGTGAGCTCACGCACAATCTTGGCGGGCACTCCTGCAGCAAGGGTACCGGGTGGGACAACAAAACCTTCTCGCACAACGGCCCCGGCTGCAATCATACTATGATGACCGATCTGCGCTCCATCAAGAATCGTTGCATTCATACCGATGAGTGCAAAGTCTCCAACAGTACAGCCATGCAACATTGCACAATGACCGATGGTAACACCATCACCGATGTGCAATGGATGTTTGTTATACGTTACATGCAGCATGGAAAGATCCTGCACGTTGGTTCGCTCACCAATACGGATCTCATGCACATCGCCCCGTATCACAACATTGAACCAGACAGAAGACTCAGCGCCTATGTGCACATCGCCAAGGATAACTGCGCCTTCCGCAACGAAGACTGATTCATGGATCGTGGGCTCAATTCCGGCATAGGAAAGAATTTTCGTCATTGGTAGCCAAGATTATGGTGCGGAAACGGCATTTGTAACTAGTAACTGACTTGATTAACCTCTTCTTGAGAACTGAGCAGTCTTCCCATCTTCTTTCCACTGTTCAAGATTCTCAAAGAGATATGTGCGGGCAGCATCAATGTCGTGTGGGATGATGCCATCAAGGATAGCTTCTTCAATCATCCACTTCATGTAACCAACTACGCGTGATGGGCCAAGACCGGTGATCTGCATAATGTCTTCTCCACGAAGGGGGCTTTGGAATGCCCGCAGCTGGTCTCGGTCTCGAACGTCCTCTACTTTCGCTTCAACAATGGCGTAGTTGCGGAGATACTTTGCCGCTCGATGCTCATTGCGCGTTGTGATGTCTGCTCTGCACAGCGTAAAAAGATCCTTAATCGAATCTCCGGCTTGTACTGCCAATCTGCGGATGGCAGAATCGGTTACACCTTCGTCTACAAGCATCATCGGACGTTGGTGCAATC
>DATGWS010000164.1:0-14485 GCA_035299365.1 Candidatus Didemnitutus sp. | reverse complement strand
GCAAAGCCCCTTTCTCTACGGACACAAACAGGCACAATTCGCTATCGGACAAGGAAGTACGTATGCCGACCTGCGTCGCGGATGTATGGAGGATCTGGTTGGAATGGACTTTGAAGGTTATGCCATTGGCGGACTTAGCGTAGGGGAATCTGCCGAGGACATGTATGCCATGACCGAGGTTTCTACGGCTGTAATGCCCCCTACCAAACCTCGGTATTTGATGGGTGTGGGCACGCCGGAGAACATCCTGAGGGCCATTGACCTGGGTGTGGATATGTTCGACTGTGTGATGCCCACCCGAAATGCGCGGAATGGGACGTTGTTCACCACGTCCGGACGGGTCAATATCAAGAATGCGCGGTGGAAACAGTGCGACGAGCCCATCGACCTCTTGGTGGGGGCTGAAAGCAGTCAGAACTACAGCATGGCGTATCTTCGTCATCTCATCCATGCCGGAGAGATCTTGGGACTGATGCTGGCAACCATCCAGAACGTGGCCCTCTACCTTTGGCTGGTAAAAACAGCTCGGGAGAAAATTCTCGAGGGCACATTCCGTCCTTGGGCTGCTGAGACGATAGAACGACTCAATCAACAACGATCATAAACGACCTTTTCGAACGGAGAACCAATGCTTGCACTCTTTCTGATGTCACCCGCGCCTGCTGGCGGTGGTGGTGGTGATACAACCGGACAACTCATCCAGACGGTTGTGATGTTCGGCGCAGTGATCGCCATTTTCTATTTCATGATGATCCGCCCGCAACAAAAACGCGCCAAGGAACACCAGAAGTTGCTTGCAAGCATCAAGAAGGGCGACTCCGTGGTTACATCCAGCGGCATCCATGGAACGGTTTATGAGGTTGACGAGACCACGGTCACCGTTACCATCGCTTCCAACACCAACGTCAAGTTCGACAAGAGCTCCGTTGGTACCGTTAAAGCATAATAATCGGTCAACCCTCGATGCTTGACTCAATCGAATCAGCTGTCAAAGACCTCCAGGCCGGTAAATGTATCATCGTTGTTGATGATGAAGACCGCGAGAATGAGGGTGATCTGATCTGCGCAGCGGAGCTATGCACAGAACAGAACATCAACTTCATGGCAACGGAGGGTAGGGGGCTTATCTGCACCAGCCTTACGGAAGATCGTGCGCGTGCGTTAGATCTACCATTGATGGTGAGTGATAACACCGCTTTGCACGGGACGCGGTTCACGATCAGCATCGACTACGTGCATGGTACGGCCAGCGGAATTTCTGTGAGCGACCGGACGGCAACTGTTCGCGCCATGGCAGAGGATACCGTGCGACCTGAAGACTTTGCGCGTCCGGGTCACATCTTCCCGCTCATCGCCGTTGAAGGTGGTGTGCTCCGAAGAGCAGGGCATACCGAGGCAACGGTTGACCTCATGAAGCTTGCTGGACTTAAGCCTGTGGGTGTGTTGTGTGAGATCCTCAAGGTTGATGGATCCATGGCGCGTGTACCCGATCTGTTGGAGATGGCAAAACAGCATGATCTCAAGATGATCTCTGTACAGGATCTCATTGCGTATCGACGCAAACATGAGACCCTCATTCGTATGGTTGCCGAGGCAAAACTGCCAAGTGATCACGGCGATTTTGTCCTTCGCATCTATGAGAACAGTCTCGATGGCAAAGAACACGTAGCCATCATCAAGGGCGATATCACAACACCTGAACCTGTCCTCGTACGGGTTCATAGTGAATGTCTTACCGGCGATATCTTTGGGTCGCGTAGGTGTGATTGTGGTCCGCAACTCCATGCCGCTCTCGATCAAATCGAAAAAGAAGGCAGGGGAGTTGTCCTGTATATGCGTCAAGAGGGAAGGGGCATTGGGCTTGTGAATAAGATCAAGGCCTATGCCTTGCAGGAGCAGGGTATGGATACCGTTGAGGCCAACACCCATCTCGGATTCCCGCCCGACCCTCGTGATTATGGAATAGGCGCGCAGATCTTGCACCACTTGGGAGTGCGAAAAATGCGTTTGATGACGAATAATCCCAAGAAGCGCGTCGGTTTGCAGTCGCACGGACTCGAAGTAGTGGACCTCGTTTCCCTCGAACTTCCTGCAACAGCAGAAAATCAGGGTTATCTTGAGACCAAACGCGATAAGATGGGGCACCTGCTCCGTCACCTCTAATCCTTCCTTCCGAAATCGATCTCTTCAAGGTTCAGTCATGGCCAGCGAATCCGTATACGTCACCAAGGAGTTCTTCCACGAACTTCAAGCCGAAGTCCACGAACTCAAAACCGTTGGACGCAGAGACATCGCGCAAAAGATCGCCGATGCACGCGCTCACGGAGACCTTTCTGAGAATGCTGACTACGATGCAGCTAAGAACGCCCAAGAACTCCTCGAGATCCGCATCTCGCGCATACAGACCATTCTTGGTAAGGCACAAGTAATCAGTGCCAGTGACTTCCCCGACGACAAGGTCTACATATTGAGTCGCGTAACACTCCTCAACAAAAAGACAAAACGCGAGATCGAATACCTCCTCGTGTCCCCAGAAGAAGCCGACTTCGAAAAGGCCAAACTCTCCGTTACCAGCCCCCTCGGAAAAGCCCTTCTCGGCAAGGTTGTTGGAGACATCATCGAGACCAAGGTCCCGGCAGGTGTGATCCAGTATGAGGTGTTGAAGATCGGGAAGTAAGAAGTTACTTCACTCGCTGCGCTCGCAATTACGTAGTGACAAAATGACGGTATGACTTACTGACGTCATGCCGAGCTATGCGCCAAGCAAGAACTCTCCCCCCATCCCCCTCCCTCACGCTTCGCTAGGGAGGGGGTGCCAGTGTGTGTAGTCGGTCATAACCTTCATACCCGTCATACCGTCCTACTTGCAAAGACCGATGCTAGATTGCAGCTGTCAAGACAGGCGGGGTTACATGAAGATGTCGTTTTGTAAACATTCCATCGTGCTCTTTCTTCTCTTGTGTCAGCCTATAGTTGCGCTGTCACAAGAGAACGTGCATAATGACTATGACACTGTTTACCCTGTTGTTTCTTCGCTATTCAACACACACGCGGAGTTAGGTGGAACGCCTTTTTCGTGGCTTGCCATTCATGCAGAAGGTACCGTGTTTCGATTTGATGAAGTACAGGGAGAGATTGGATTACACCATTCTGTACGAGTATCTGTAGGTGCAACTGTAATTCCATTTAGTGGGTATTACGTGCCAGTGAACGTTAAGTATCTGATGCTCGATTCTGATCATCATATTGAAATAGGTGTCGGTGCCGCGTTTCTTGTAGCAAACATTGATACATCTTCAAGTGATGCACCCACAACACCTCCGAGCTCAATAGTTCTAAATGTAAATTGTGGCTACCGCTATGAACCTCGTCGAGGAGGGTTCCAATTTCGAATCGGGTTCTCGCCATACTACGAAGTTGCGACAGGTGAATTCTGGCGTGGTTTTAGAGTTTCCATTGGCAGGGCTTTCTGACTGGACCACCTATGAGGCATAACCTGCTAACAACATGTGGTTTAGCTATCGTGGTTGTGCTGTTAAGTACAGCTACGCTCAGTGCACAACCTCGCTACACAATCCAGTTTGGTGGTGGTGGACTCGGACTCCACTGGCTTTCGTTAATGTTTGAGGTTAACGCCTACTCCTTCTCCGATTCGAGCATGGTTCAATCCATTCGCTTCGCAACTGGATATGGTATCCCGATGCTTAATGCCAGATATCTACCAATAGAAATGCGGCTGGTTGGCTTTCAAGGAAGTCACCATCTCGAAGCAGTGGCGGGTTGCAACATACAGGTAGCTTGGACGGAGGGAGCCGATGATGGTTGGAGGGACGTTGCATCATCTCCCTTAAATCCTACTTCTGCTCTTGTCTATCGATTCGAACCAGAGGAAGGGGGCTTCTTCGTACGCTTTGGTATTGGGATAGTATACATAGTCGCAGACAAGTTTGTGCTTCCGTGCGGAACTGGAGGAATAGGCATTGCTTTCTAGGTAAACACGACGTGCAGTCCTTTGAGAAAACGTGGTGGTAGCGTCATCCCGAGGAGCGGAGCGACGAGGGACCTCGGGAAGTAATGACGAAATGACGCAATGACAAATGACAGACAAGTCGGCCTACACGCACTGGCACCCCCTCCCTAGCGAAGCGTGAGGGAGGGACCTCGGGTAGAAATGACTCCGCTCGCTGCGCTCGCAATGACGTAATGACGGTATGACTGAATGACGCAGTGACGTGTAGTTACGTCACTACGTCATTTCGTCATTTCTTGATTATGGCATTCCTCTCCGCACCCACGTCTTCAGCAGCTCTACCTCTCGTTCGCTTACACGGGTTCGTCCGGGTGGCATGGGCACGTAGCCGTCGAGGTGTTCAACGGTTTGCATGAAGTGACCGTTGATGATCTCGTCCTTCACACGTGCGTGGGTAGTGAGTATAGGGCCGCTGCCGCTCACTTGTTTGATGTGACATCCAACACAATACACGTCAATGATTCTCTTGATATTGACGGCATAGGTAACTACAGTCGTATCTACTGGTGATGTGCATGCGTTGGTAGAAGCCCCTTGATCGATCCATTGGGTGATGGTGTTGATGGTCTGTGAATCAAATGCAGTCCATGGGGGAGGGGGCATGCGAATAGTGAGATCGGTTGAGGTGAGCAGTTTGATGAGTCTGCTTTGAGCGGGATCTCCGGGGACCACCATGCCAGGACGCAACAACACGTCACCATCAGGATCATCGCCATCGTGACATCCACTCTTTGCACATCCGGCATCGATCACGGGCTGTACCTGGGTGGTAAAACAGACGTCTGATGCAGGTGGCGGCGCACTCGTATCTTCACATGCTACTATCAGGAAGCAGAGAAAGAAGAGGAGCGATCGGGTAATTGCGGACATCGGTGTCTCAAAAATCGCACATACCGTATCTTCGAGCAACAGAATTCGACGGAGCGCATGTGAAGACCTTTCTTGTTGGCATGGTGGTATTGATCTCGGTGGTCCACGCATGGGCCCAAACGCCGCCCCACGTATGGCGTCCACTCATGCCCGGACTTGCCTATACCATCCGTGTGAACCCCCTCGATAAGAACAAACTCTACGTTGGGAATTGGTCGAACCAGCTGTATCGGTCGTTCGATCAGGGTCGCACGTGGACGATCTCCATTCTTGGTGATCTCGATGCCGGCAACCACCTCACAACGGTTCATGTATGCAGAGCAGATACCAACGTGATCTTGGTAGGGGGCTATGTGATGGACGGTGTGATGCGTTCGGCTGATGGAGGACAGACGTGGAAGCGTGTGTTGGCCGACAGTTTGAACCGACGGATCTGGTTTATCAGCGAAGCAATCGTGGACGATCCGAATAATGTCACAACGCTTTATGCCGTGCGTGGATCAACGATCAACGAAGTGTATCGAAGTCAGGACTGTGGAGAAACATGGGAAGTGATGGGTGTAGTGCCCGACACCATGACCACCAAACTTCACACCATTGCGATACGCAGAGACAGCTCCAACATCCTCTTTGCCGGATGTCAGTCCGGTGTGATCGTCCGTTCCGATGATTCTGGTCGATCATGGCGCCCCGTTCCTATCAACGACCGATTCGATCTCTACACTCCCGACGCCGAGATCCCCAAGATTGCCTTCTCACCACGCTCACCAAATCTTGGTTATGCCATCGTCACCATAAGTGATCCAAAAAACATCAAGGGCAACGGCGGAACGCTGCGCACAACCGATGGTGGAGCAACATGGTATCGCATTGCGCATCAAGACACAAGTCTGTGGGCCGTAGAGTTCCAACCCGTTGGTGATCGAGAAGATGTATGGGTAGGGGGCTTTCGGACCTTTACATTACCAACACTCATCAAGGGCGACAGCATTGTCCGTCGCAGCACCGACGGCGGAGAGACATGGCTCAAGTACGACGACGTACCATGGATCCCCGATGAGTTCGGCGATGTCTCCGCAAACATCTGGGTCATCAAACACGACTCGCTCTCGGGCCGCATGTACCTCTGCACCGAGTCGGGCCTCTTCCTTCTTGACGACGCCTCATCAACCCCTGCAACCACCGGCAACGATATGGGGCTTGATGTAATCACCACCGATGCCGGCATCCACGTCCGCCTCCGAGACGGCCGCGACTGCGACGTTGACCTATACACCTATGCGGGCGAACATATCGCATCATCTGATCGAGCATGTGATCATCATATCGCGATCCCTCAGCGTGCAAGCTCCCGCTATCTCCTCATACGTGTGATCCCCGTAACGGGCGAGGCGTTGTATAGGGTGTGGATGCGGTAGCGTCAATGACTAATGACTAATGACCAATGACTAGTGACTCCGCTCGCTACGCTCGATGTCAATGCTCTTGTTCTTGGCTCACCCCACTCCATCTCGCTACGCTCGATTTCGTCGCCCCTCTCATCCTGAGAGGGGCTTTGCTTTCCGCCTCGACTCCGCTCGAGGTAACCTCATTTCATCATTCGGCGTGTGAGAAGGTCGATTACAGCTGAGCGTTTGAAGAGGAACTCTCCGGGGAAGTCCGGTGGGAGTGCCGATCCGATGCTCGTGACAATAGACGGATCCGCTAGTTGAAAATGAAATCCGCCGTAGAACAATGGTAGTGGATAGAGGAAAACCTGATCATTGTCAAATCGATGTTGTATCGTAAGTGTGTCACTATTGGCATTGACGATCACAATTGAAACAAGTGCGTAGCTGGTGGTCTCAATCTTTAAGTCTGGTTTGTCATGATAAGACAAGAACGGAGTATCTGGATCAAGAGCCAAGATCGAAGGAGCAGATGCTACATCATTGGCCGTTAGGCCGAGGTCTTTGATTGTTGTAACACGGTAGGGGTCTTCGTTGAAGCGATCCAATCCCTCTCGAAGAACGATGCTCGTGATTGTGTCTCGGTATTCTCTCACCTCTGTACCGTTTGTCCAGCTGCTGCATGCCAGATCACCGGATGGTATTCTCGAGAAAGTGATTGATGACCTCTTAGAACCGCCAAAACAGGCGTGTGATTTAAACATGAAGGTGACCGTCGTAATGTCCGAAGCACAAAAAGCGCTGATCGGTTTCATTGGCGTGTACGGCTTCAGTTGCCACGTATGTACGTTGACTTGCAGATAGTACTTCCAAAGATCGACGATCACCGTGGAATCATTGAGAGCGATCAGCTGTGCCGCTTGCTGGGGTAACATCACCTTCCGTTCCCATGTAGAATCCGATCCAGTGAGGCTGTAATAGAGGAAGTATTGATCTACTCCAACGAAGCCGTTCGTGAGTTTCTTGCGGATTTCAGGGGTTGCGACTTTTACATCATTGCTCAAGAACGCTACGGTTCTTGGTAGGGGGCTCCTTTCGACAAAACGGAGCGTACTGTTTCTTCGAATAGCGATCGACGTGTTGCTGAAGACGAACTGGTCGTTGGAACGCAGGTCTGCATCAGAATCAAGAGTATCAACTACGGTTGGGGACCTAAACGACACAACGGATCCGTTAGGCGTGACGTCAAGTAGGCGCTTTGTGGTTCGGTCATAGGTTAAGCGGTCGGTGGATGGAGTAAGTTCATGCCAGACAGTGTCATCGATGTCACAATAGACATTGTTGAACAATGTTCTCACAACCATAGTCCTTCCAAGAAGAAAGACCTTATTGTGGGCTGGGTGAGTTGATGTAGGCGCTGTGAATGTCCGAAGCGTTCTCCAGTTATCTGTCGTGAGATACACTTCACCGCGTGATGTGGCAGCTATTCCAAGAAGAGAGTCGGCCATCGTGATCGACGTCACGTCACCAGATTCTGTTGAAGGGGCATGTACCACGGACCACGTCCATCCCTCATCAGATGAATACACGATCGCACCGTGCGCAGTCCCGGCCCACAATCTCCCACGATCATCGCCAACGATGGTTGAAACAACAGAATCATTGGGAAGTGAAACAATGCTCCAGGTCCTTCCTCGATCCGTTGTGCGTAAGAGCCTCATGCTGTATCTCTCACGCATGAGAAAATTGTCGCGCTCAGTAACGATCAAAAGTGAATCGTTGTTTGATACGTAGACAATGTCTCCAAACCCGAGATTGAACGGACCCCACTCATTTACATCAGGAAAAATCGCCTGTGCCTCCCTCGTCCAGGCGTCACGTAATGATCTCGCGCTATAGAGAAGCCCCTTATCCGTCATCATCCATACTCTGCCAGATGCACTTGTTGAGAACGAGAGTCTCCTCGAATCCAGATCGAGCACTCCACGCATATCCTGACCGCTTACCTCTAAGACCAGAAGAAGCAAGAAGAGCGGAAGCAGAACCCATGTGGAGAACAGATCACGCACGATGAAGCATACTCGCTGTTGTGACGTAATGGCAGGAAGGTGATAGCAGCTGCCACTCAATATCGCTATGGAGCGACGAGTGGGCAAGGTTAGAAATGACTCTGCTCGCTTTGCTCGCAATGACAATCAAGAAATGACGTAATGACGGTATGACAAAATGACGTCATGCCGAGCAGAGCCTGTCCTGCCGAAGGGAGGATCGAGGCGCAGTGTCATTATAAGGCTATGCGCCAAGCAAGAACTCTCCCCCCGGTCCCCCTCCCTCACGCTTCGCTAAGGAGGGGGTGCCGGTGCGTCACCTGTAACGTGTCATTTGTCATCAGTCAATTGTCATCAGTCATTTGTCATTAGTCATTGCGACATAGCTTCATTCCAGTAAATGATCGATCTCCGCGTATATGATGTCGAGGAGATTTTTACAAACAGCATCGAGATCAGTTATCACATCTGCGTTGCTGACTCTAACAGTTCTATAGCCATGGGCAGCCAGCTGAAAGTCGCGTTCGTTATCGCGCACGACGTGCTGGCGCAGAAATTTAAAGCCACCTAGTCTCCTGCCTCGCAACCTCTCCCACATAAGTCTCTCTGAGGTCGTCATCTTTCTTCGCATCTGTCGCGCGATCTTGTACATGTCAAGTTGTTAGTATGGGTTTCTCATACCCACTAGGTGCTTCCCAGCAATCACAATGTGACATCAATTGCAGTACATCAGTGATCTAGAAGCACCCACATTACGCACCGGCCCCCCCTCCCTAGCGAAGCGTGAGGGAGGGGGATGGGGGGAGAGTTCTTGACTAACGTCGGGCTTAAGCCCGTTGTTGTGAGCCACTCGACTCCGCTCGTCACTACGTCATTTCGTCACAACGTCTTTTCGTCATTTCATAATTATGTTCGCCTGATGAAGACACTCCTCCTCCTCCTCGCCATCTCTACCTCTCTCTTTGCCCAAGTGCCACAGTCTGGATTGAAGCTTTGGTTGCGTGCGGACTCCTTGGTGACGCAGAACGCGCAGGGGCAGCTGGATTCGTGGAAGAACATCGTTGATGGCCGAGCGGCATTTGTGCCTGCGGGTTCGTCCGCTATTACAACGGCTCCGTTGAATGGCAAAGCATCAATGGTGCTTGATGGTGCTGGGTATATAGAAGCCCCTTCCCTTATGCCTGTTGGTAAGGACTATACGGTTGTTGTGGTGCTGAAGGTGAATAACCTTGGTGCGACGAATAACATTGTGTCGGGCAATGACCGTGCGTTCTGGCTTGGGGGCTCTGCCTTTCCACGGATGTTGCATGCAGGCAATTTCTCACAACAAGCGGTGAGTAGTGTTGGTGTTAATGGTGCATCAATCGTGCGCGTGAGGTTTGATACGGAGTCGGGCATTGCACGTATCGCGGTGAACAATGAACAAGGTGCGGCCGATCCTATTCCACAAAACATGGATAGTGTGATCTTCCTCGGTGCGTTCCAGCGCGGGAATTTCTATAGTGGACAGATAGCAGAAGTGCTTGTGTATGATAGGGAAGTGGAGGGGGCTGATCTGCTCGCACTCGATACGTACCTGCATACGCGATATGCAATCACGCGAGTACCGGATCCACTGCCACCAACGCTTGTCTTTGATGCTGTGCCGCAGAATATGATGTTGGCGAGATGTGGTGATTCGTTGTTTGTTGCCGGACGTGTTGCGGCTGCTCGCGTGAAGAACGTTGCGGTGACGGTCGACACCAATGGTGTTGATGTAGTATCACAAAGTTTCTTTGATGTTGCCGTCAACACAACGTTTCGTGTGGGCTTTGTTGTTGAGTCGGGCGCACACCTGTACAACGTTGTTGTCACTGCAGATACCGGCGGTGTTGAGCTCGATACCGTCATCAACAATCGCAACATCACGTGTGGGGAAGTGATCGCCATCACCGGACAGTCCAATTCGATCTTTGGTGCGGCCGGAATAGCCCCCTCACCATTCTCTCGTACCTATGGCGGCAACTTCTCTTCGCAACGAGCAGACACATTGTACAAGGCCAGCAGCGCGGCAGGCAACGGTGGGGGAGCAAATGTTGGTGGGTGGGGACTGTATATGCAGAATGCCATCATGGAGAAGATGGGAACGCCAACGATGGTGATCAATGGTGGGGTAGGGGGCACGTCGATCCAGCAACATCTGCCCGACCCAAACAACCGACTCAACCTTTCCACGATCTACGGCAGTTGGTTGTATCGTGTGATACAGAGCGGAAGCAAGGATCGCATCAGATGGTTGTTCTGGTATCAAGGTGAGTCGAACAGTGGTGCCGATGACTACACAGCATTGTTCGATCAACTGCGCAATGCGTGGTTGGAAGACCTGCCCAATCTGCAACATATCGTAGTGGTGCAGATACGTCCGGGATGTGGTCCGGGCGGACACGAGAAGATTCGCGATGCACAGCGTAAGCTCGAAGACCGTCACCCCGAGGTTGTTGTCCACGCAGCCGCCGGCCTTCCCTTCCACGATGGTTGTCACTACAGCGCCGACGGATATTTCACCCTCGGCGAACAACTCTTTAACCTCTACCGCATCACCGAACTCAGTTTGATGCCCGGCAAATACGCGTCCTCACCAACCATCGCAACAGCCAATTGCATCGACGCACAATGCACACGCATTCGCCTCACGTTCAACCGCGCTGCACAACTACGCATGACTCCCGATATTTCGATAGGGGGCTCCATGCGCACCGCACGAGACGCCTTCTTTGCCAATGGAGATCCAACGTTCTTGCCAACCAATGTTTCTGTTGTCAACGAGGCTGTTGAAGTCACGTTTGCAAGCCCCATATCACGCATCTCTTACGTACCAGAAAAGTACTACGTTGGGACAGAAGTGATCTATGAAGGCCCGTGGCTGGTGAATGCCGATGGAGTGGGGGCGATTACGTTTAATGATGTGGAAGTGGGAGCTACGTCAATCGCTTATGATGGGACTGAAGATGGGACGTATGATGGGACTGAGGATGGGACTTGGGCTGAAGACGGGACTTATGATGGGACTGAGGATGGGACTAATGATGGGACGGGGGGCGCGTATGTAATGGACATGAGGGGACAGATTGTAGCGACAAACGGGCAACAGGTTCGGCAGCTTCCATCGGGTGTGTACATGCGTCACGCAAGGGGGAGGACCGTGAAGGTGGTACTGGTGCGGTAGGGAAAGTCACGTTTCATTCAGCTGATGACACGATATACGATGAAGCGTACAAAGTGTACGCAAATAGCGTATATTTGATGGTGTCATCGTGGTCTTTGTGGAGTTCCCGTCGTTCAGCCGAGAGCGAGATTCTTCCCTGTCAGAGATCGACCTCTTGCTCTTGCAGCTTTTTCTCCTCGATAATCCCAACTCGGGCACTGTTATCCGTGGTTCAGGTGGTATTCGGAAGCTTCGCTGGTCTAGTGTTAGGTCGGCTAAGGGTAAGCGCGGATCTCTACGGATTCTCTACTACCTGTTCGATAAACGCGAGTGTTGGTTGATTACGATGTATACAAAGAGCGATGTAGAAGCGCTTACCAGAAGCGAATTGGAAATGATCCGCCAGATGATTGAACGCGAACGTACCCAAAGAGTCGGTCGATGAACAAAGTAAAAACCACTGTCAAGAGACGTCCTTCTGCAAAGCGATCACTTTTCAGTGAGATTGCCGAAGGGTTGGATGCGTTGAGGGACGAGCGAGCAGGGAAGGTCACCCTTCGCCGACATGTGCTTGTGGAGCACGACGTTCCGACCATCAGCCCCGACGAGTTAGTTGCCATCCGTACGAATCTGAAGCTGTCGCAGCCAGTATTTGCAGCATACCTCCGTACCAATGCCCGAACCCTGGAAAATTGGGAGCAAGGCAGGGCTAAGCCCAATACCCAAGCCGCTCTGCTGATCCTCATGGTCAGGAAGTACCCGGATACCATCAAACGCCTCAGTCAACTCTAGATTCGCTATTCGCTATTCGCTATTCGCTATTTTCGTGAATGGCATGGTTCCTCAGAAAAAACAAAAACATCACAACGGAGCAACAGCTCCGTGAGATGCCCGACGGACTTTGGACGAAGTGTCCCGAGTGCGCAACCATTATCTACCGCAAAGAGCTCGAAGAAAACGCCTACACGTGCCCCACGTGTGACAGTCACTTCCGCATTGGCAGCAGCAAGTACATCGATGTACTCATCGACCGCGGAACGTGGGTAGAGACCGACCGTCAGGTCCGTTCTGCCGACCCGTTGGAGTTCGTAGACACACGTCCGTACAAGGCCCGTCTTAAAGAAGCCTATTCGCGCACGGACCTGCCCGATGCCGTCACAACCGGCACTGGTTCCATCCACGGCGTACCCGTTGCTTTTGGCTGTATGAACTTCGGTTTCATCGGCGGCTCCATGGGTTCCGTGGTCGGCGAAAAATTCGTCAGGGCCGGTCGCCGAGCCCTCGAACAAAAGATGCCCTTTGTCTTCATCTCCGCTTCCGGCGGCGCCCGCATGCAAGAGGCCGCCCTCTCCCTCATGCAGATGGCAAAGACCAGTGCCTTCCTTTCCGAACTCGGAGAAGCAGGCCTCCCATACATCTCCATCTTGACAGATCCCACAACAGGGGGCGTATCAGCCTCGTATGCAATGCTGGGTGACGTGATCATCGCCGAACCCAAGGCCCTCATTGGTTTTGCCGGACCCCGCGTGATCGAACAAACAATCCGCCGCAAACTCCCCGAAGGCTTCCAACGCTCCGAATTCCTCTTAGAGCACGGCTTCGTTGATCTTGTAACCCATCGCAAAGAACTCAAACGTCAGCTCGCAACCGTGCTCACGCACCTGATGAGCGGTGCGTCAGTCCGAGGGTAGACGAGGGCAGGGCGGTGTGTCACCCCGAGCGTAGTCGAGGGGGCGGTGTGTCACCCCGAGCGTACTCTCGGGGAGCAACAAGAACTCTCCCCCCGTCCCCCTCCCTCACGCTTCGCTAGGGAGGGGGTGCCGGTACTTGTTCGCAGTGATTAGTCGTCAGTCCTTAGTCGTTTGTCATATCTTCACATGTATGCGTGTACTAACCAGACGATCAGTGTGTTCGTTATGCACCATTGCCGTACTCTCACTACTTGGGAGTGCTGATTCCGTTGGCGTGCAGTTGGTGAATGTAGAGTATCGAGTGGATAGTTTGAACACTCATGAGATCGAGATAGCAACTAAAGCGATGAATGCATTCATTGCACGTGGTTACTGCAGAAAGCACCCATACGACAATGTCCGGATCAGTTGCTACTTCGATGAGCCCGTCGGGTTTGAATGGATAACGATGTGCGCCTTGGCAGACAGTCTTGAAGCAGACCTTCGTTCGGATTCTTGTCGCACAATACTTCGAAGGCTCGTTCATTCGAATGCAAACAACTTTCCGATCCCTAGTGAGGAACGAGCCTCAAGGGTCTGTGACAAACTGTATTACCAGATGAAGAATCGCAACAGTACCATAGTTAACATCAAGGGAAGTCGCGACATGATAGAGTTCGTGATCGAAGAGATAGAAATGAGCAAGGCAAACCACTAAGGAATTGACGACGTCCTTGCTCCGACCAAAGGCTCATAATGATAGCGTGCTCTTAACATGATAACTTGTGAGATACAGGATCAATAAGGGGATGTGGCTATGAGTACGGTGAAGATGGTGCAAGATTTCTTGGAATGGAACGATGAACATCGGGCGATTCGAGTCTATTCTCGTTTCGACCACTGCCTAACTGAAGATGAGTTAGTGTCCGCCTTTCTCAATTCGGATGAGATCCGTTCTCTTAGCGAATATCAGATCCTACTCGGCTTCGAATTCAGTTTCGTCAGTTTCGTTAACGCAATAAGCGGGATATCACCAGTGCATCTTATTCACTCCACTCGTGGTTCAATTGCTCGCACACAGATCAGCTTTGATGAACTCTTCCTTGGCTTTCGTCAGTACAAAGAAAAATCAAGAGTTATGTACTTCTTCGTTCCAATGTATGAGCTGATCCTCGTCCTAAACCACGACTTCGCAGTTCTAGTATTCGGATCTGAGTGCGATGTACTGGTGGAGTATGATCGTGCCGCTGAAAAGGCGGGGTTGCATATCATTCCGGCCTAGTTCAAACAGGTCT
>DATGWS010000163.1:0-4690 GCA_035299365.1 Candidatus Didemnitutus sp. | reverse complement strand
CCATCCGCTACCATTCTGACGGCATTCCGTTTGAATTCTTCATCAAATGTTCGTCGACTCTTTGCCATTTGAACCTCCAGGATCCTTGAAATTATGGATTCCAGAGTGTCCGTTTTTACCTGACCAGCTCAAACGGAGCTTCTGCCTGGCCCCACAAGCCCCCTACAGAGGCCTCATAGATACGGTCGTTGGACGGATCTGCAGTGATGGTAACGCCTGATACATTCACTATCCCGCCATCGACTCGCTTTTGTGTTGTGGGACTATCAGTATCGAACACCGAACCCGATGTTTGATAGACGTCGCTACGCCCTTCTGATCCATCCAGTCTCCAATGTAACATCCCAAGTGTTCCATGAACATTTTCAGATGATGATGAGCCAGCCACAAGTGCACCCATTACCGAAAGTGCAGACTCATCAATATTCTGTTGCGGATCCGGATTCACGGTATTGTTTGAGCAGCTCATGATGAGCGAGCCGATCAAAACGCATGGAAGAAAGAGAGATTTCATTGTGGCTTACCTTGGTAGAACATTCTAGGTGATGAACACAGGGTCTTTGAGCGATAGACCCCTACTTTGCATTTGCTACATCATACTGCCTGTAACCACCCATGCTACTTGTGACGTAATACTCTAGCTCAACTGTGTACGGCTTTTCTTGGCGTCGAAAATGCAATATAAGAGGGCTGTCTGCACCGCCAAACCAAAGGTATCGTGTATAAGATGTACCGGTGACTATAGAGTCGATCCAAACATCTTCACCGCCGCCCTTGATATGGACATCTGTTGCAGTTGGACCTGAGTTTTCAATCGACAAGACATAGCATGTAATCCTTGCCAACCCTAGAGCTGCACAGAGTACACCAGTCACGGCCGTTAGTGCGAGTGATCTTGTGATCGCGGCCCGGTCGGCTTGTGGATCAAATGCCCAAAGAATACCAATGATCGTAATCGCGGGCACCCCGATGTAGAGAGCACCTAGCCCAATGCCTACGAATATCTCCAACGACGTGATTATGTAGAGCATCAGGACAACAACTCCGAACATGCTCGGAAGGTATCCCAACATCCATTGAATTCTTTTTCGAGCCAGCATGAAGACTCCTCATTCGGCAGACCTAAAAAGTAAACACGGGGAACCGGTCAGACAACCGACGTGTGAAGGTGTTTGTGCGCTAGTGTTGCGTTCACATCAACAACATCATTATTATGCAACGATCTCAACCTTGATGCGATCCGGATCTTCGCAGAAGAGGGCATAATAATCATCGCCTCCCGCAAAGGGATGTCGGTCTTCATATAGTATCGAATATCCATTCCTGCGAACCCACTCTGTGAGCTCATCCACCTGTCCTCTCGACCCAGCGTGAAACGCAAGATGATTCAGTCCAACACGTTTCCGATGATATCCTGCGTCCAGATGTTCAGCTTCTGCCTGTACCAACACGATGTAGGTTGTGGCATGCAGGTAGCTCACACCCTGGTCCCACTTCTGAAACTCAGTGTACCCCAATTTCTTGAGAAGGGGCTCCCAGAATCGCACCGAACGTGCGAGATCTGAAACGTAGAGTTCTACGTGATGGAGTCCACCAGCAGGTGGAGCGGTTTCTTTTGAAGAGTCCATCAGCGAAGATAGGTCGCTTGAATAAGTCGCTTGAACAAGTCGCTTGAACAAGCTCTTGCGGCCTCGAGAGGAATCGAACCTCCGACCCACGCTTTAGGAAAGCGTCGCTCTATCCGACTGAGCTACGAGGCCAGGTTAATGTGCTAATGTGCTAGTGTGCTAATGTGCTAGTGTGCTAGTGTGCTAATGTGCTAGTGTGCAAATCTGCTAACTGAAGAGGACGATGAGATTAACACATTAGCACAATAGCACATTAGCACATTAATTCACCGAATCGCTTCCAAGCAGCAGGCTTCGGCTGCCGGCTTGGGGGAGGGGTTGTTGGTGGAGGACGTAGGCGGCGATGAGGGCTTTGACTTCGGCGATGCCAACGTTGCGTTCGCTGCCCATGACGATGGCGCGTTCGAGGATCTGCTCGATGTCTTCGCTGTCGAGGAAGCCGAGTTGTTGGTAGGTCATGAGCATGCCCCAGGCGTCGGGATCGAGGACGTCTTTTTCGATGCCGTGCAGGATGCGGAAGGTGCCGGTACCCGGACCTTCGATCTCATCGCGGTCTGCCTGACGTTCCATGATCCACGACAAAGCAGCGGCGATCTCTGAGTCGGTATAGCCTTGCTCGTGCAGACTGGTGGTATCAATCGCGGCCAGTGGAGCCCCTTGCCGGCCTTCACTGATCATATAGGCGATGATGTCCATGACTCGTTCAACAGCGTAGTGATTGTTCATAGGCGCGCTTAGGTGCTCACGATGTATTTGTTTTCCAATGTTGCCATGGCCTCGCGGTCCTTCTTCTCGGCATCGTCATAGCCCAGGAGATGAAGGGCGCCGTGTACGGCAAGTCGACATAATTCGTTGACGACCGTCACCTGATATTCTTTTGCCTGACGGCGAGCGGTCTCAAGAGAAACATAAATCTCTCCGTACAAGGGTTGATCCTCGAGGGGAAAGGTGATCACGTCCGTTGCATAATCGTGCTTGAGATATTGCTTGTTCAACGTCCGTATCCTGCTATCACTCAGGAGAACAATGTCCACCTTGGCGTTCGATACCTTGTGCCCCTTGAGTGCCTTTTGGACACTGGCGATCATCTCGCGTTGACCGCGATACCGTGCGCCGGATGCATTGGTAACGGAAACGTCTAACATTAGAGGGTGTCGATGATGTTCTCCGCCAACGATAACTGCAGTGCCGCCATCAACGCCGCAGGGTTGAGGTCATTGAGATCTGCACTCAGTATCGATGGACGGATGTTGGCAAACTGGGAGCAGGTGCCGCTGGCACCCACAACAAGGCTACTGAATCGGTCATCGCGCTTGGCGATGAACATCACTTCGTCTGGTTCAATAGGGAGGAGCCCCGTAACATCATGGAGTTCTACATAGCCCTGGTGCGTTTGCGCACTCACAATCGTGGTAGGCCCGTCTCCGAGATCCACGCCTGTGGAAACGGTAACGGCCAGCACGCGGCCACTCGAGGCGTCACGGAGGTTCCAGAACCACGAGGATGCGTCGGAGGACTGAGGAGAACCCAGTACCTTCGAGCAGGCGTCGATGTCGGTCTGCGTAATGGTCATAGGCCTAAATCTACGAAATCCGACGCTCCTTTACCTTCCAGAGTTGCCACCAAGGGGTGCCGGGCGACGTGTGGTGCTCGGCATGATATCCAAAGAAATAACACGATACCATGGCCAAAAGGTGGTTTAAGGGCATAGATCTGGCCCGAAATGGCATGTCCGGGGTATGGGGCTTGCGGTGCGGGAGATAGGTGCCAACGTAAAAGAGCTGGAATGAGCCCATAAAGGCGGGTATGATCCACCAAACCCATAGCCGGACCTCCTCCACCCGAAGCTTGAGAAGGTTGTATGCCAGAGCCATAATCAGGATCTGCCACACGGTTGTATAGCGCCACATGAACGACCCCAACCACAACAACAGGTTGTTTGAGGAGTGATAATCCGGGTCGAGATGGTCCTCGGCTGGATGAGCATGATGTTTATGGTGATTCACCACCAGACGCGGATACCAGAGTCCGGCAAAGAGGAAGGAGGCCACAAAACCAATCAGGTCGTTACCCCTTCGCCCCCTAACAACGGTGCCATGGATGGCATCGTGGGCCGTGATGAAGAGTCCGGTGGAGAGATAGGCTTGCACCAGCACATGGACGTACGTCCACGGCGAGTCCCACAACACAGGTACAGCAAGCAATGTCCACGTCAAATGTGTACACCACAGACCGATAACAACGATGGCGAGAAGCAATCCCATGATGCAATGATAGTGACGGCGCAATATGCAGGTGGTAGATTCGTACCAAACACCGATATGAATATGCTTCGTTCCGCACTTCTCGTCCTGCTCCTGGCGGCTTCAACAGCTGCCGGACAAAAGATCATGATCCCTATGGACATGGATCAAACAAACCACCTTAAATCCTACGGCATCGTGTATTGGGTCCTCACCAAGGACCAGCCCGTGGATTGGCTCTTGAATTATAGAGGGGGCTCCTTTGTAACCGACTTCACACAGGAGATCGCATCTGAATGCCGTATTCGTGGTGTAATGTTTGAAACGCTGGATGGTGCGTCCGCTGCCATGATCTATTCAGAGGTGCAGTCGGAGAAAAACAACATGGATGTTGTCCGACTCGAAAAGGCGCCGAAGATCGCTGTCTATGCACCGCCCGGATTCCGTCCATGGGATGACGCTGTTACGCTTGTCATGGAATATGCCGAAGTCAAGTACGAAAAGCTTTGGGACGAAGAAGTGATCAAGGGCAAGCTCACGGAATACGATTGGCTTCACCTCCATCACGAGGACTTCACGGGTCAGCATGGAAAGTTCTATGCGAGTTCTGCCGGAGAGAGCTGGTACATACAACAGGTAGCCCTACTCGAGAACACAGCACGCAAACTTGGCTTTACGAAGGTAAGCGAGATGAAGCGTGCTGTAACAGAACGCATACGAGAGTTTGTTGCCAATGGTGGATTTATGTTCGCTATGTGCAGCGCAACGGATACCTATGACATTGCGCTAGCAGCAGCCAGTGTTGACATTTGCGATGTG
>DATGWS010000162.1:0-2117 GCA_035299365.1 Candidatus Didemnitutus sp. | reverse complement strand
ATCGAAGACGATGCTCTGTGGGGAGTTGACGTATTTCGGCTGGCCTGGTTCATCCGTTAACGTGCGCGCGCTGAAGCCAACCACACGTCCGGCATCATCACTGATGGCGAACATCGCTCTTCCGCGGAACCTATCATACGTCTTGCCATCTTCCCGTGTGATCACCAAGCCGGCGTCAACTAGGTGTTCGATAGCAAAGCCCCTTTCAAGCAGATGCTTCATTCCGGCATCCCACGATGCCGGTGCAGCTCCGAGCTTGAAGGCTTCTGATATCTCGTCGCCAAAGCCCCTCTTTGCAAAAAAAGCTCGGGCAGGAGCCCCATCGGATGTACTCACAATGGAACGGTAATAGTCAGCGGCCTCACGTAGTGCTCGTAGGGCGGCATCCTTGCGTGCGAGTTCGCCCGTGGGATCATCGCGTTGTTCTTCAGGTATCTCAATGCCACTTCTGCGAGCAAGGTGTTTTACCGCGTCTACAAAGCCCATATGCAGGTGCTCTTCGACAAATGTGATCACATTGCCGGCCTTGCCACAGCCAAAACACTTGTAGATGCCACGTTCAGGGTTGACGTTGAACGATGGGGTCTTTTCGTTGTGAAAGGGGCACAGTCCAAGGAAGTTCTTGTTCGTGCGCTTGAGTTTTACATGCTCTCCGATCACGTCCACAATGTCTACCTGTGATCGTACCTGATCGATGATATGTTCAGGGATGCGCATGGGTGTTCATTCGCTCACTACAACAGCCGAATCGTCTGGACATTGTGCAAGGAGTTCGGTAATGGTCTTTCCGGAGCGAGGTGATATCATATCCGGTGCGATCTCGTGACAGGGGGCTAATACGAACCGTCGTTCCTCCATGCGTGCATGAGGAATGTGAAGTTCTCCTTCGTCTATGATCTCCATACCAACGAGGATCACATCGATATCGATTTCGCGCTCACGCCAGCGTTCGCGTTGTCTGCGACCCAAGGCAACCTCGATCTCCTTACAACGGTCGTGAATCTCTTGAGCAGTGTGTTCACACGCGCCAACAATGGCTGCATTGATAAACGGAGGTTGGTCCGTATATCCTACGGGATCAGTGAGCCACAGGTGAGAACGACGTGTGTCCGTTAAGATCGATCGCTCGATCTCCAACATCGCCCTTCGAACCATGGCACGCGAATCGCCAATGTTAGAGCCAAGTGAGAGAAGCACCTGCATTGTTTTGATCAGGCTTCGCGACCGACAGTGATCTCTGCTTCTACGTGGTCGAGAACCTGCTGGATAGGAACGTTGAGCTTACGAACACGTACTGTTGTTTGACGAACAGCTGCAAAACGATCGATGATGGCAGATGCCATGTCAAAGGACAACGTTTCGATGAGTTCGCATGATTCACCATTCATGTGTTCATTCACGAGGAACAGAACCTCTTCGTAATTCACCGTGTCACTCAGATCGTCACTCACAACGGCCTTCATTGTGTCGTACCAAACATCTACGTCCACTTGGTAACGACCGCCAAGATCGCGTTCTTCTTCGCGGACGCCATGAAAGGCAAAAAACTCTGCGTTTACGATAGAGAGTCGGGTAAGTGTGGTCTGGCGCTTCATAGTTCTTCCGATTGTGTGGTAGTTGGGACCCCGAAACTAGCCCCGAATTGGGTAATTTCGTGACATACTCTCTCGCCTAAGGAACCGCCATGCCAATGAAACCAAAACTCGTCGATGCATTTAACATCCAGATCCAGGCTGAATTTCAAAGCGCCTACACATATCTCGGGATGGCAGCTTGGTTTGCCGAGCAAAATCTGCCGGGCTTTGCCCAGTGGATGCGGGTGCAATGGCAAGAGGAGACGATGCATGCAATGAAGCTCTATGACTTCCTCCATAACCGTGGGGAGTCTGTTAGTCTTCGCCCCCTTGCTGCACCGGTCAAGAAGTATACATCGGCCGTACAGGTGTTTGAACAAGTTCGCAAGCATGAACTGGCGATCACAGCCAGCATCAACGCACTCTATGAGCTTGCCCTCAAGGAGAAGGACCTCCCGGCGCAGATCGTCCTGCAGTGGTTCATCAACGAACAAGTAGAAGAAGAGGCTCTTGTGGTGGAGATCATTGAGCGCTTAAAACTTG
>DATGWS010000161.1:0-9909 GCA_035299365.1 Candidatus Didemnitutus sp. | reverse complement strand
ACATTAGTCGCATTGGCGTAGTGAGCTTCGATTCATCACAGAAGCAATGGACGCTAACCGATGCGCGATCGGCAATGGATGATGGCTATCGCAACAATGTTGGATGTAGTGTGGATCTCACAACATCTGCCGTGGGTCACGCAATCAGTTCGGCTACTACTGTTGTTCATTCAGAAGAATTCACAGGCACTCGCGTATTTGCCAAGGAGCCCCTTCTCGAAACGGGTCAATTCGTTGCTGTTCCTTTATGCACTGCTTCTGACTCTTACGGCTCGTTGTTCTTGGAAAACGTAGAGTCCAGCCTCACGCAGCAAGACATCGCACTCGCTGAAGCCCTTGGTCAGTTGGCCGGAGAGATGCTCGAGAACATTCGCAAATCCGATGAGCTCCAACGTTCTGCCTTGCTGGATCATGCCACGGGTGTTCTTAACACGCAAGGTTTTGAAATGCGTGTGCGTGAGGAGTTCAAGCGTTCGGTGGATTACAACCTGCCACTCACGTTGTGTATGCTCCACCTAGATCCGTCGCGAACCAATGCTGAACAGCGTGAACGTGCGGTCTTGCACATCCTCCGGATCGTACGGAACCAACTTCGTGACTACGACATTGTAGCTCGGATAGAAACCGATCAGCTCGCGCTTGGACTTGTTGGATACCGACTTCAGGAGGCGCAGAACTGGACGGAAACAATGCGCCGCGAGATCGCTAGTACGCCCGTGGATATCGATGGCAAGCGGCTTTCATTTACCGTGTCTATAGGTATCGCTCAATCTGAACCACGAGATGAGTGGGACGACCTTATTGCGCACGCAGCCGCAGCACTTGATGTGAGCAAACGCTCCGGCAACAAGGTTACGGTCTTCGCTTAATCGTTATCGGGGCCTGCACTGTTGAACCGTACGAGCACCGGACAATGATCACTCACTGCGTCGGCAATATTCCCCTTGAGGAAGGACCGGATGTCCTCCACGCGCTCAGTGCCCTTCATAACGCGGTCCCGTGCACTCTTTGACACCACGATCTGATCGATCGTAGTCCATTTCTCATTCTTACAACTCTTGAGTGAGCCAGTCAGGAATTCCATGTTGGAACTCTCAAGCAGCGGCGTAAGTGTTGCTTGCTGACGTCGTGCCGTGAAGTCATTGAAGTCGCCAACGATCATCACATCCCGTTCCGTCCCTACTGCGATGATGGAATCTGACCATCTGCGTAAGAGTGCCGTTTGTTCGCTCCGCATCGTGCGAGAGTCATCGCGCATCTGATTGGTGCTGTCGTATCGAGAAGTACTCTTGAGGTGAACAACCATCATTGTCCAGTCGAATGCCCCCTTTTGACAATTCAATACCAGCCCTGGTCTCATTCCCTTTCGGCCAAGGGTAAGGGGCTGATAGACCTCCGAACGTTGTACGGTTACGTTCTTACGGTAGATCACGCCAACGTTTTGTTTTATCCCTGCATCGGCGATGAACCCATCATATCCCTCGAGATATCGTATCACCCTACGCAGGGCAGCTTCGTTCTCGATCTCCTGCACACCCAAAACATCAACACCAGATCGTGAGATCACGTCGGCTATCAGTAGACACTCTTGGTCGGTACGGGGCTTCTGGTCATCAACACCATCGCCGAGCCACTCGATATTGAATGTTCCTACGGTAACGGTGGTATCAGGAGCCCCTTGCGGAGACTGACAACTGGAGATGACGAGAACGATAACTGCAGAAGCAGAAAGAACGAGTGCCTTCATTATTTCCCCGTGAGAACAGCCTTGGCCACATACCCGGCAACTTGTGGATTCTCCTTGAGCCTGCGAGTAGAATACCCATACCAATCTTCGCCGAATGGCACGTAAATGCGTACAGCATGTCCTTTGCGAAGAAGTACGTCTCGACGGTCCTCACGAACTCCAAGCAACATCTGGAATTCATATCGATCCCTCGTTACTCCAAACTCTGCAAGGGCTTTTTCAGCATCAACGATCAGAGACTCATCATGTGTTGCGATGTGGGTGCGCCCCCTACCATCGAGAAGGATTCGCAAAAGTGCTCGGTAATTGGCGCGGATCTCATCTGGATCTTTAAAAGCATGTTCCTCACTTTCAACGTAGATGCCCTTGCAGAGTCGAATAGACGGCTCGAGGCTGAGTAGCGAACGAATATCTGACTCCGACCTCCGGAGATAGGCTTGGATCACTACGCCAACATTGTCGTGGCCTTCCTTGCGGAGTCTGCGATAGAAGTCGAGCGTAACATCGGTATAGGGAGTGTTCTCCATATCCATGCGAACAAAGACGCCAAGCGAAGCAGCCTTCTTTACAAGCAACGAGATATTTTCATAGGCATAGTCGCGATCGATATCTAGTCCAAGCGACGTTGGCTTTACACTCAGATACGACGTGAGTTGATTGCTATGAATCGCATCAATAACCGAGGCCTGTGTCTTTGTCTCATGTTCGGCCCGTTCCTTCGACGAAACGAACTCACCAAGCACGTCGATCGTGGATGCAGCACCACGCGCCATGAGGTCCTTCGTAACGCGAACGGCATCAACGAGCTGTGGCCCAGCGATATATCGCTGAGCCACAAGACGAATGATGCTTTTGGGAATGATCGGGAGACTGGCTACAACAAGCTTATTGAAAAGGCTCACTTTGTTTCCTGACTCCGGTTGTTAACGAACGATCATAAGAGGAGCCACGACCTGCATGTTCCCATGCCGCAATGCGATACGATACGCACCGGACGAAGCATCGCGAAGCGGAAGTTCAATGGTAGAAGTTCCGGATGCAACAGCTACGTCGGCAAGCAGGATCACTTCGCGTCCATCTCCCGAGATCAGAACAACACTACACTGTAGGGCAGATGATGATCCAACAGTAAGGCTCACAGCGCTCGACGCAGGATTTGGCGAAACGGAAACAATCGAGAACGGTATACCATCTTGCGTTTCACTCACTGAAACAGGCGAGTCGCATGAATCCATACGGAGGTTGTCCCGTGTATCAAGAACCTCTTCTGTAACAGCATCGATCACGCGTAACTTCAGCTCTGTTCCGGAAGGTACATTGTTCATGTTTACGTTACGACTGAAGATCTGCCAAAGTGACGTTTCGATCGTTGACTGCTGTGTTGCAGTACGCCACGAACCACCCGCGTCCGTTGAATACTGAATGCGGATCGTTGGAATAAAATCAGCACTCCAGCGATATTGATTTGGCTGATTCTTACAAAGGAAGGTGTTATCGCCTGGGATTTCTAGGGCAAAACGGCGAACACCTATAGCAAACGCTCCGCTTGAGGATGTGGATGTTGGAGCACTAACAGCCGAGATCCGCATTCGTGCATTCTCTGTGAGAACTGCAGGCACAGTCCAACTGAACGAGGACCCAGTGAGTGATGCACCAAGGACTTCGTATGTCGTGCCATCGGCGCTGAATTCCAACTTTACATTCCCAACTCCGGCTGCCTTTGTCCAACGAACTGTGAATGTGGAACCTTGACCAAGACGCTCACCGCCTTTAGGAGCATCAAGCACAACAGGAATAGTAATGCGATAGCTCGCAAGAGATGTGTCGTTTACAGTCTCATTTGATGCGTCTGAGACGCGAATCCAGAATGTTGTAACCGGAAGTACCGGTATGGACCACAGATACTGCCGTTCAGCAGCGTCGATCCCGGTGGCAATGTTCGTCCATGGACCAGCCTGCGATGCACTCCAGCTGATATTGACAGTTGCAACCCGAGCAGACGCCCAGCGGATCGTCATTTTGTCGCCCAGATTGTATGCATCAGATCCACGCGGCTCTGTGATCTGTACCATGGGCTTCGTTACAAGAGGAGTACATGTAGACGTAGCCACCCATCCTCTCATACGTTCTGCAACACGGGTTCCAAAAGTAAGGGGCGTACGACTTCCGTTAACCAGGTGACAGTAGCTCATGATCGTGCCATCCACAACACGGCGCACCGCAGGATCACTGAAGCAAGCGTCGGTACCGTCTTGTCGTAACTGACATGTGTCTACAGGAGGACTCCAGTAGCAATTATGCGTATGGTATGCACCAATGTTGTGACCCATTTCGTGAGCTGCTACAAAGACGTCCCAAACAAATGCATTTGAGCGATTCGGGTCACCCGGAATCTCTGAGGCATTGAGGTAGACGGTTGATACACCGTACCCACCACGGTGTTTCTTATTACACATCTGATCAAGGAACGCAATTCCGCCCACAAAGGATCCACCAACGGGACGTATGAGTGCGTAGAGGTGTGCCACGGTTCGGTCAACGCTGTTCATACGACTTGACCAGTCGAGCGAAAACTCATTGAGCATTTCACCAGGTTCCCGACCATCGTAAAAGTAACCGGATGGCTCGTCCATGGTGAACTTTTCGAAGTAGGAGATGTACAGATAGGCATCGAGTTCCTGCTCGTACACTTGCGCCATTGCCGATGCAATTTTCACAAAGTACTGAGCGACCTCTTCGTCGGACTCGCCACGGCGCTTCATAACGCTATCGATATCCTCGCGCAGAACCATCGCCATTTTGAATTCGCGCAGGTAGTCGGCTTGCCCCAATTCTGCTGCCTTTGCCTTACCCGGAATCGTCATCTTCCTGGCAGCGGCCTCTTCGTCGATTGGTAGCTCCTCGTTACCACAAATGAAGCGCGAAAGTGGATCTTCGTTGAACATCGTAGCTTCATCGGCGATCAAATGGGGCGTTGCTTCAGCTGAACGATTCATGCTGTAGTCCCGACCGATCACCGCACGTTGTCCATTAGACAGCTGCACGAAGCCGGTAACGTTGCCCTGGCTGTAGTGTAACGACACTGAGGTGCTGGCATCACCGTTCACCGTGCCGCGGTAGGACACAACTGGACGAACTTTGAACCGAACTTTACCTTCTTTTGTGTGCGTGTAGAATTCCGTGTTGGCATCAAAAACGGCCCGCGTCCTTTCAAGAACAAGCGTTGACGATTCGTTGCCGGGAAGTGGGAAATTCGAGAGCGTGATGTTCTTGCTCAGTTGCTCAAATGCCAATTGAGCAACTGAGTGCTGCAGCATCATCGGACGCTGGAAGCCATTCAACTGCGTGTTTACGGCACTTTTTGATGGTTTAATCGGAACAAACAACTGGCGCGTATCTATCGTTGTTTGGGCGGAAAGCACCACTCCGGAAATGGCAGAGGCCATTAGGAACACTATGGTGCGAATGGAGTTACGTGTCATGGGCGACTCACAATGGAACGAACTTTAAAGATACGCAATGAAGGTGACGCAAGTGTTCTCGCTCACGCGAAAAGGCTTGAACGCCGTTGTAAGGTGGAAACGATCTCTTCATGGATCTCAGAGCGCTCGCGCAGCCCGTTGATCACAACAAAACGACCGGGTTCCTCAGCTGCGATGGCCAGATAACCATCTCGAACTCGTTCAAAAAAGTCCCGTCCCGAACGTTCCATCCTGTCAGGCTCTCCGGCTCCGGGATTGAACTGCATTCGTTGCTGTGCTTGCTCAAAAGCAACGTCGATGAAGAACGTTACTGTTGGCATGACCCCCCGAGTGGCCATCCTGTTACAGAGCTGAACACTTTCCAGGTCCAGCTTACGACCATAACCTTGGTAGGCCGTAGTACTATCTACGTATCTGTCGCATAGGATGATCGAGCCCTGCTGAAGTGCGGGCTCAATGACCTTTTCAACGAGTTGGGTTCGGGCGGCACTGAACAACAACAGTTCGGCAGTTGGCGTTATGGTCTGTTTCGTACTAAGGAGTATCTCACGAATGGACTCTGAGAGCAGCGTAGCCCCCGGCTCGCGGATCGTAACTACGGTATGACCGCGTTCCTCTAAGAGTTCTCTGAGGATCACAAGCTGAGTGCTTTTTCCACTGCCATCGATGCCTTCAAACGAAATGAACATCATACGTCTCCATGTTCCTCTTGGCCGCCGATCAACACCACACACTCCCCCTTAATCGATGTTCGTTGGGAGAGGTCCTCAACGATTCTGCCCACTGTTCCGCGAATGTACTCTTCGTGCAACTTTGACAACTCGCGGGCAACAACGGCCGGTCTGTCTGGACCTGTGACCTTTTCTATATCCCGCATTAAGTCTACTACTCTATACGGAGACTCATACATGATCACGGTAGCTGATTGGCGCAGGTGTCGTTCCAAGAATGCAGACCGACCTTTCTTTTGCGGTGGAAATCCAACAAACGTCAGCACGTCCGTTGGCAATCCGGATGCCGCAGCAGCCGTAACCATTGCCGAAGCGCCAGGCAGTGCCGTCACGGTCTGACCTGCCTCGATACATGCCCTCACGGCACGATATCCTGGGTCACTAATCCCAGGCATCCCAGCATCACTCACAAGGGCAATACGTTGCCCCTTCGCAATGCGGTCTACGATCTCACGCGCCCTATCCCGCTCGTTGTGTTCATGGTAGCTCAGGAGCGGTTTTTTGGGAACATCATACCTCTTGAGCATAGGGCTTGTATGACGGGTATCCTCACAAACAATCACATCGGCTTCTCGCAAGGTCTTCACGGCACGCAAGGTCATGTCATCAAGGTTGCCAATTGGGGTTGGTACGAGCCAAAGAATACCTTTCTGTTTTAAAGGGGCTTCTTCTTCCACATCATCAGACCGCTGCCTGCGCTCGGAGAAAAACTCGGACAGGATCGCCGAACACTCGCCCTCCAGGATGCCGGTGCGAACTATGGCGCGATGATTTAAGCGTGGATCATCTACGAGCTCAAACACACTTCTGCAGGCACCGGTCTTTTCATCCGATGCGCCATAGACAACAGATGGGATGCGAGAGAGCACAATGGCGCCGGCACACATTGCGCATGGTTCTAGCGTGACGTAGATCGTGCAGTCCTCAAGAAATTTCTCGCCGATGGTGCGAACGGCGTCTTCAATGGCAACCATTTCGGCATGACGTGTGGGATCCCCCATGCGTTGGATCTCATTGGCGCCACGGCCGATCACTTCGTTACCGCGTACGATCACACAGCCAACGGGCACATCTCCTGCGTCGGCTGCTGCTGCTGCCAACACAAGGGCTTCTTGCATAAAATGTTCGTGTCGGCGCGCTACCTCGGACACCTTATTTGTCCTGCCGTGCTGCTTCGTATTGCTGCGTGTTCCCTGCATCGAGGAATCGCAGGTCAGACCAGAGTTGCTCACTCTTGTAGCCGCGGAAAATATCTGCGATCTCCATCGACTTTGCGTCAAAGAAGGCCTGCAACATCACACTGCGGTTGGTCACCTTTGTCTTCTTGAATTCTGCGATATCGTGGATAACAGCTTCAAGTTCCGCACGCCCCTTAAGCTTATCCTTTCCATAGAGATCTACGGCATCATGAAAATCAAAGTAGAGTCTTCGGAGACCTTGATACCGCATGTCATTGAGTTCAGTGATCAGAGACATCCGCGTGAACTGTCCCGGCTGATAAACCGTACTGAACTGACTGATTCCGAGTGCATTCCCCGTCTGAGCGATCTGCTGAGCGACTTTGTACATCTCTGTGCCGCCTAGGTCCTCGTACGTATCCATGTCCAGTCCAATCGCGATCAACATATAGAAATCGAGCACGCTGGTGAACGGGTCGAACCGAAGGGGCTGATAGCTCAAGGTTGGATTAAAGGCCCATTCAAACGTCCAGTCTTGATCAAAAACGCGTAGAAGCCCGCCACCGGTTCCCGGTTCATTGTTCACGAGGCGCTTGCTTACCACAGAAATTCTGCCCGTGTACTTGTTGCCATTCTTTGAATTCACGTAGATCGTAATGTCCACGGGAATCTTTGGCCCGTCCCAATCCGCATCGGTATAACGGTTGGAGCTGAGATAGCTCTTCACAGTTGTGGCCATTGTGAGAACGTCCTGACGCTGATCCTGTGACAGCGGATCCATGTTGACGTTCACTGTAGGGTCAAGTTCTTGAGCCCCAAGCGTCACGTTCACGCCTGCAAACAGCACGAGGAGGATTATAGAACGTACAAACATGGTCATGATCGGTTCTCAACGTAAATGGGTTCTGGCGAATCTACG
This sequence comes from Candidatus Didemnitutus sp., assembly GCA_035299365.1. GTDB lineage: Bacteria > Bacteroidota > Ignavibacteria > Kapaibacteriales > Kapaibacteriaceae > UBA10438. The sequence goes on along the minus strand of DATGWS010000161.1, from coordinate 1,852 downwards.
CACCCTCGTGATGACGGCTATAGGGGGGTGCGTATTGATCGGAGAAATCTATGCCCAACAGAGTGCCTCGGGGATAGGGGTGCTTTCGGACCTCGATGCCATATCTGCCCCAGCCGTGACGGTGGATTCTGCCGTGGTGTTCGATGCCATACCTGCTCCCTACGGCCTTCCTGAACTATCAACATTCACGGTGGTTGCCGGACCGCAATCTCCGGCGATTTCTGCCTGGATGTCCGGCTATACGTCTGCCGAACATTCAAAACTATCGTTTGGTGTGCGCCGACCTTGGGTTCTGAGTAGCGGCTTTTCCTTGGGTACTCGTGTGGAATGCACATGGATGGTCTTTAGAGGCTTCGCAGATGTGGTGGACCTACGAGTTGGTGTTCATGCGTTGATGCTGAGGGAGGACTGGAAGTTTGGGGTAGCGATTGATGACATCGTTGTTGTTGGTAGAGAGCCCCTTCCATGGCTGCGTTGTTCTGCGGGGTATTCCATGGATGATCTTAAGGGTGCAGTAGATGTGATCATGAATGGGGTTCAAGACTTGGCTGTGATGCTCACAACTAGGTGGGATTCGCGAGCCGGACTTATTGCGGTAGGCTCTGTATGTACGTCACCACTCACTATTCGGCTCGACGTAAAGATTGACGTGATCGAGCCGGCCGACATCATTGTTGGATTCTATCACGTAGAAGACCTCGGCCTTTCTCCTCATCTCGCAGTGAGATGGCCATGGTGAGGCTAGTCATCATCGTTGGCATCGTGTTCTTCCCGGGAATCATTATCGCTCAGCTCGACGACCTGATAGATGGTCCTTGGGCAACACCTGCGCTTGACGTATTAGAACGGCGGAGGGAGGAGCCCCTTTGTCTTGCGTGTTGCAATGCCCATGACCTTACCGAGATCCCGGGCATTTCACAACGCACAGCTCGAGCGATCGTTCGATCCGTAGATGCGGGCGGAATATCGAGTATCTCGGCTCTGTGCGACACACTTTGTTTGACTCCTGACCAATTCATTCTACTTACATCTTGCACCACACTTCAATGTACGTGTGGAGGTTTGATACGGTCTGCATCTGCTCGCATTCGCATGCCAACAGCAGCATCAGGGATGGGTCTCGTTCGGTTGGATATCGACCATGCTGTAGGAAGGGCCGGCGTTCTCTATGCACAGCCTCTAGATGCAACACCATCGATCACAGGAGCGTGGGCAACAGCCACTATTGGCAACGTTCGTATGGCAATAGGTGACGTGGCTCTACGCATGGCAACGGGCCTCATCATGGGTACGTCCAGCGGACTAACGCGCTCTCCTGCAGAGATAGTGCGGAGTACGGATGGGACGTTTGCCATGCGCCCATGGACGTCAACATCCCAAGAAGGTGCTCTACGTGGACTTGTTCTCCATGCCCCCTTACCGATCATTCGTACAGAATTCACTGGCCTTATGGGACGATCAGTAGATGACGGTGTTGCTACAACAACTTATGCCTGTTCATTCACTCATATTGTACCAAACGGGAATGTTTCGCTTTCCGCCGTATCCACATTACACTCATCATACGGCTCAATCAGTGCCACACAGAACGTAGGTAACACCACGATACGAGGCGAGCTAGCATTCGATGAAAACCTACGGTGGTCCGGACACCTCCATGGAGAATACATTATGTCGCAAGCGAATGTCGGCTTCTCACTTTGGCGGTACAGCCCCGACATAAAGCCTCCATTCGGGACATCCTCGGGAACGTCGTCAGCCCCCACCAATCATGCGGGGATGTTGATCTACATTCGAACGTCGCCATGGCGAACGTCAACCCTCCTTGGATCGATATCGTATGGCGGCCGAT
>DATGWS010000160.1:0-10458 GCA_035299365.1 Candidatus Didemnitutus sp. | reverse complement strand
CTCTTACCAGTACATCCCAAGAAGAGGAGCATCGTAATCACAGTAACGGCAGTACCGCCTACCGAGAGAACGCCGGGCGCTTGAGCATTAATTGTTGCGTAGTCCAACGTACCAAAGGTGTTGAACAACATGAACATCGCCAGGAGTACGCCGAAGTCGCCTATACGGTTTACAACGAATGCCTTCATCGCTGCATCGCCGGTCCAGGTGATCTTTGTCCCGTCGAACTTCCTGTCATACCAGAATCCGATGAGCAGGTACGATGCAAGACCAACACCTTCCCAACCAAGGAAGGTTAGGAGGAAGTTGCTGGCAAGCACCAGGTTCAGCATCATGAAGACAAAGAGGTTCAGATAGGCAAAGAATCGTGGGAATCCCTTGTCGCCATGCATATAGCCAATGGAATACACGTGGATCAGGAAACCGATTCCGGTGATGATAAGCGTGAACAGGATCGACAATTGGTCGAACTGATACGCCACATCAACATTGAAGGACCCGGTTGCGATCCATGAGTAGACCTTTACGATCACGGAGCGATCTTCCGGGGCTCGATTTACGAGTCCCACAAAGACCGTAATGGCCGTAACGAAGCTGGCGAGAATGGCCGAGCTTGCAATGCCCCCTATCAACTTTTCGTTCTTGATGCGCTTGCCAAAGAAGGCAACGATCACAAAACCGATGAGGGGAAAGAGGGGTATCAGTGCTGCGTAGTTCATCCGATTTCCGGGGCGATAGTCTCGAAGTCCAGTTTCTCTACGTCCATCTCGATATGATGGAAGTGAATGCGCATCGTCTCATCCACAACCATCATGGAATTACGTTCTACCTTCATCCAATCTGATCTGCGGGCAGTGAATGGCTCAGAGGCCACCACAATGGAGCTTGGTTTGCCGTACGATGGTTCCATCACACAATGGTCGCCAACACAATGATACTCACGTCCATGCATGTAGTACAACGATGCCGGTTGGACGTTTGGATTGGTGGTATAGCGAACCGCGATCAGGCATGTTCCGTTGGTAACGGCCAGATTAAGATAGGAGTGCTGACGTACGGCAGATTCCATCAACAAGGTGTTGAGGTCTGAGAACATCATGTTCATGGCCTGCACCATCTCTTCGCATGTCACACTTCCGTGTGGATCTGCGATGTGGTTGAGGAAGAGTCCAAACAGGTGTTCGGAATCGGTGCTGCCATGTATTGCGTCATATGCAGTGTCATTCAACGTGCGCAGGAGTTTGCGACGGATCTGTTTGAATCCGCCAACAACGCCATTGTGCATGAACATGAGCTGACCGCAAGAAAAGGGGTGGGAGTTCATCTCTTCCACCGGCATACCGGGCGATGCAGCGCGGACGTGCGCAAACATACACGGTGAGTTGATCTTCTTGGCCAGACTCTTCAGGTTGTGATCGCTCCATGCCGGCTTGATACTCCGGAAAACGCACGGTTCATTATCGAGCTCCGGTGCATAAAATCCGATACCAAACCCATCTCCATTCACAGAAACAGACATCTCTCCCGCATTCATCGTCTGCGCCGTAACGAGCGAGAACTTGGGCTTATAGAGCAGATCATCTGCAAGGATGGATGGTCCGATATAGGCGATAAAACGGCACATGCGCGTTTACGGGGCTCAGTTAAGAGCTGCCTTCTCCGTGCACCACGTGTTGTAAACGCCATCGAGCAGAAGGTTAAAGGCATCGGCTGCTTCACGAGCGGAGTCAAGCGCGGCTTGCTTTTGCTCATCCGTAACACACATGCGCTCAAGTGCTTCGCGCGTTACCGTACGGTGGATCTCATCCGCGTGCTCATGCACAGCAAAGAACTCAAGGCCATTCTTCGTGTCGAGATCATACCATTTCTTGAGTCCGGCGATCTTCGTTGTGGAGATCTCAGGAATCTGCGATTCGTAGGCATAGAGTGCTGCAAGTCCTTCTGCCGGGTTGTTTCGGCCGGCGAGTTCCTTGAGAATGCGGACCGATGCGCGTGTGTGCGGAAGGAATCGGCGCTCTTTGATGTCTTCGCGCTTCATGCCCAACTCTTCAGCAAAACGAAGCCAGAGTTCCGGGTGGTTGTCCGGACCATGTTCTTCTTCGATGAGGTTTTCGAGGAGCATTTGGCGGACAACCATGTCTTCCGTATTGGCGTGGGTAGCGCTCACATACGTTGGGAAGGCATGGACCTGATGGTAATACTCGGCAGCATACTCACGTAGCATATCCTTGGTGAGGGTGCCTTCGTTCCACATGATATAGAACGGGTGCTGAAGCATGTGACGCTCTGTCACGATCTCGTCGAGCTTGATCAGGAATTCTTCGGTCGTCATGAGGTCGTCCTCGGACTGGTTGAAGTGCGGTGGAATGAGTGACAAAGATAGGTCTTTTCGTAGTTTTGCCCTGTACCTATGAACGCAATTACGACTGAAATTCACTCCGGCCCGATGGAATGGGCCGATCCGGACGGCGACACCTTGGTGGACGTCGGTTTGGCTGCACGTGTGATCCTCTACAACGACGAAGACCATACCTTCGACGAGGTCATCACCCAAATCATAACTGCCACGGGCTGTTCCTATGAACATGCTGAGGGCCTCACCTATGAGGTACACTCCCGTGGATTGGCCATGGTCTACGAGGGCCAAATGCCGGAATGCCTCCGAGTGAGCAGCATTCTTGAAGAGATCTCGCTACACACAAACGTCACTTTTTGACGAAGTGACGGAATGACTTTAACTATGGCTTTTTCGGCGGTGGTGGCACCCTAGTTGTGTCCGTACCCATTCCCGGGACATTTCCTTTTGCATTCTGTAGTTGTTGTTGCAATAGGTCATTCACAGAGCCACCATTGGGGGCGAGACCAGGAATGTTAGGTAGGGTAAGGTTTGGCGCTGTTACCTGAAGAGCATCTTGGTTGTTCTTGATGAGCTGCTGGAGTACGTTTTGCTCGCCTGCCTTAGCCTTATCAAGAAGTTCTTGATCAAGATCGCGAAACAGCGTTGTATCAGTTATCTCAACGCCATTAGCCTTGGCAAGGGCATATTCAACACTTGCGTGGATTTCGCGAGCGTATTGTGACCGCGGATATCTCTCGAGGAGCAGTCCATAAAAATACAGTGCACTGTCATTCATGTTCCGATCGCGCTCGTACATCCACCCCATGGCATAGAGTGCCTTTGGTGCATAGTCGTTTTCGGGAAACTTCTCTACGATGGCCATGTACTGACGTGATGCATATCCGTAGTCCTTCACCAGTCGGAAACTATTGCCGGATCTGTAGAGCTCAGCTGCGTCGTCAATGCCACCTTCCGATGTGAATCCGAGATTTGTTGATGCCTCTCGTGCGAATTCTGACTTCGGCCAACGTTCGGCAACGATCTCAAACAAGGAATCGGCCTTATCGGGATCCGTGTCTCGAATAAGTCTCGCTTGTGAGAAGAGGTACCGTCCTTTAGCAGGGTCATTCACCGACGTGCTATCATACGCATAGTTATAGTACGCAAGCGCTGAGTCATGTTGCTCCAACTGCTCAAAGATCCGTCCAAGTGTGAAGAACTCTACGGATCTCTTTTGAAGCAACGAATCCTTGTACGTTGTGTCTATTACCAATGCTTGATCGATACTGCGGATCTTCTTGCGTTGATCATCCCACTGTTTGAGCAGGGTGAAATATTTATTTGCAACGTCGTAGACGGGTGTACGAATCACCTTTGCCTTGGCAAAATATTTCAGCGCCTCATTGTAATTGCCGGCTTTGTAAAGCCCCATTCCCTTTTGGAAGGATTGGGCCATCATTTCCGGACGACCAACGAACGATGTGTCTGCCTGGCGTTCACGTGCAATAACGGCCGGATCCTTGGGGTTCTCTGTGCGGAACCGATCAAGTGCCAGCCGTTCTGCTTCAATGTAGGACGTCCACTCGTTGAAGTTTCTGTTTGCATCAAGATCATCAAAGATCTTTTGTGCATCGTCAAACTTGCCGAGACGTACGAGACATGAACCTCTGTAGAGCAGGGCTTCAAACTCCGCAAGAGCATCGGGTGTTTCATCAAACACCTTGCGGAAGGCGGCTTCGGCTAAGGCATACTCTCCTAGCCTGTAATAGATTGACCCAACGTCAACCTGCCATCTGGCACGTTGTTCTCCGTCCTCACATTGCGCAATGGCTTGCTTATAGGGGTTCACCGCCTTGTCGATCTGTCCATCCTCAATAGCCATTTCGGCCTGAATGCGATAAGCTTCGGAGAGAATGTCATAACGGTCCTTGTACCAAGCCACATCAATAGCTCTGGACAACGTTTGTTTCCCCTGCGTCATCTTCCGCTGCATGAGATAGTCTTTTGCAAGCAGCAAGTGTGCGTCCGGAGAATAGTCACCATCGGCAAATCGCTCGATGAGTTCGATACATTTCTGCTGTGATGGCACCCACTCAGAACGAATGAAGTAGGCCTCGGCCATGAGGTACAAGGAACCCTGGATGTAGTCGGACTTCGGGTGATTGGCCACGACCTTCGACCCCTTGATAAGGATCGAATCAACCTTTGTTGCCACGGGCTGGAGCTTTGCCCTCTCTATGATAAAGGCACGCAGGAACTGATATGTAGTGTTCTTTGGTGGACCGCTCACAAGCCGCATGCTATCCATTGCCGGGACCAAGACGCGGGGTTTGTTGCGCTTGTTCTCATCCTGAAACTCAAACTCGTCCTTCACCTCGGTCATGATCCGACGCATGTTATAGTACGTGTTGAAATACGTGGTTTGATTGTCAAACCAGGCACATCCTTGCGTACCCACTACAATGATCAGGAGGATAAGGGGCGATATGGTGCGGGAACGGGTCAAAGGGTTCTGCGTAGCCAACGGTTGCGCATTTCTTTCTGACGGTCGCTGGGCTGCTCTATTTCAATCACCCTAAGCGTTGGCTGGGCCAACGGTGTTATGGTGGTGGTATAGAGTCGTCCGTCACAATGTCCGGTGAGCTCAGTCGGTATTCCAATCCGAGCGCCACAATAATGGTCAACATTGGCCGGGGATGCAACCCGCTTGCCTTCGATGGCTACGATCTCGTCATCAATCCCAATCCAGGCCTGTGCCGCGGGTGACCCATCTTCAACAGACTTCACAATGATCCTTCCACCGCTATCGGCCAAGGTCATTCCGAGATATGGGGCTGGCGGCACATTGGCAAAGGTTACTGCCTCACCGATCTTCACGGGTTCAACCGCCTTTGGTGTGTCCACCACCTTCAGTGCAACTGCTTCGAGGATCTCATTGTACGGCAGCTCGGTGGTGCCGTTGAGCCACGACATCAGTCTGTCCTTGATCTGGATCTTGGTTGATTCCTCGATCAGTTCGATCACATCGTTTTCTGTAAGCCCCTTCGATGGATCGGACTGATATCTCTTCCAAAATGCACGCATGGCATCATCGAGTGAATATCTGCCATCGCTATGATCAATGAGATAGACATCGAGCAAGAGAATGATAACGCCCCCTTTGAGATAATACGAGGGGAAACGATTGGAACCGTCCGGACTAGCCATGTACAGTTTGAGCCAGGCAAGTGTTGAACTGTCGCGCGTTGACATCGCATTTCTGCCCGGCACCGTTGCAAGCTTGCCGATGTGGTCCTTTGAGAGTATCTCGATGTACTCCTTTTCTGTAGAGAATCCGCAGCGAAATGCTAGTAGATCATCGTAGTACGATGTCAGTCCTTCGGCAAGCCACAACATTGGTGTATAGGTCTCGCGCGTGTAATCAAACGGTCCCAACTCTATAGGTCTGATCCGTTTTACATTCCAGAGATGGAAATATTCGTGACACAACAATGAGAGAAGTCCGATCACCTTTGTTTTATCAAGCATTGCTGATGGGTCAACAGCATTTACGCTTGACCGTGCGTGTTCCAAGCCGCCCCCTGCTCCGGGATAGACCTGGATGATGAAGACGTATCGGTCATATGGTACGCCACCGAACATCTCAGCTTCTACCGCTACAATGCGCTTGATCTGCTCCGTTAACCACGTCACATCGATCGAAAAATTCGTGGGCACTGCTACTTCATGTTTTGCGCCGGCAAGATCAAAGGTCTGCACTAGATGATCGCCGATCTCAATTGGCGAGTCGGCCAACACATCATAATTCAGCGCACCCAACAACATCCCTTGTTGAGAAGGGGCTTGCACCGGTGAAAGTGAAGTTGATACACTGGGCCATGCCGATGTGTTGTGTGTGAGCATCACATGATGAATCTCATCTGTGCGACCTTCTACATACATACAAACAGCTGTAGGAACGAGGAATGCATGGAAGCGATTGACGTGATTTGTGCGAACCGTGCGTTCATGTGCATAGATCACATAGTCTACCTCCACCGTGCTTGCACCGTGTGTATCAATCACGAGTGAGGCTTTGTCTCTCCACTTCGAGGGAGCACTCTTGCGGTTGGCACCGGTTCCTACCCACGTGGTTACATTTCCTTGATACCCGGCATAGTCGCGAATCTTATAACTGCCCGGTGACCACGATGGCATAACAACAGTAATGGCATCGCCCGAAACGTTATCGATGCGCATCCGCACACTGATCAGGTGTTGTGCAGCACGGTCAAAGCCAAGGGTATAGGTAATCGCGGCCGTTGTACCGCGCAATTGCTCATCGCGTTGTTCGATGGAATACATCAGCGTTGTCCGAAATAGGTGTTCTTCATAAAGTCTTCGTCAAAGGTCTGCGCATCTTTTGACTTCACAACATCTGTGCCTTGAGGAACCTCACCACCAGTGATCTCGCGATAATGTTCTCTATTCTCGGCGATCTCTTTGTCCTTATCGGCGATGGCGGCACGCAAGTCGGCCGCATGCTGCTTTCTCCATGCTTCGTCATCAAGCTCACCTTCTATCACAAAAGGGTCTTGCCTACGAAGTCGGCCTAACTTGCGTTCTTCAATCTGAAGTCTGCGCTCGATCTCATCGAGTTCTGCCTTCCACCGTTCAATGTCCCAATCATCAGTTGCATGATCATCCTGATCTCCTACACCAAGCACCGTTAGCAAGGATCGGAGTTGACTCACATTGCGATCACGATAAGCAATCTGCACACGATGCCATTCTTCGGATCCGGGAGCATTCTCGCCAATTGCATCAGGGTGAAGTTTCTTCACCAGCGTGCGATAAATCTTTACGAGTTCCTCATCATCATGTAGGTCAACTCGTTGTTGAGCAGCACGTTCGCGCTGTTCCGTGTCCATATCAAATGCTTCGCGCAATCGGCGTTTGAACTTGGCATATTCCTTGTCAACCACTTGATTAACGAGGTGGATGATCTCCGGTGTGAGTCGTTCTCCGCGAGCGACCTTAATGCTGAGCAGTTCAACGCGACGGAACAATTCAGCCCCTTCCAAGGCCTTGAACTGCAATTCGCGTTCTAGGTCACCAAAGTAGTGTTGGTAGGTGGCATGAAGCCGTGGGCGGACTTCGTTGGAAAGACGATGCCACTCCTCAACCGCAGCACGCAGATCAAATCGTGCGGCATGATAACGAGATCTGATCTCTTCGATCTCGGGATGGATCTGAGGTAACGTCATAACAACAAAGTTACGATGCCGCTGGAGCTGCCGTCTCCTGCGCCATAAAACGAGAGACCATCATTTCGGCAACAGCACATGCTAGTGCCAGAACAATGGCCAGCGGCCACAATTCAGATCCAGTACGAGCGGCTTGTACAACCTCTCGCATGGATCTCTCGGCTGTTACTTCAACAACATGCTCGGCATTGGGAACGAGTGGGTTCACAATTGACTTCCATGAACCGGCATCAAGATAGGTAAGACGGGATTCGTTCGTTGGACCGTTCGCAGTTACGGTGAGTACAGGCAACGAGTCGGTTGTGAGCACCTTCACCACTCCGCTTCTGAACTGGGGTGGAATGGCGATGACTGTAGATGTTGGCAGTCGCACTGGGGCAACAGTACTCTTCATGCGTTGCACATCATCCACAACAAAGGCCTCACGTCCGGCCAACCGCGGTGGTACGGGAACACGCACCGGTTCACCAAGAACAACGTCTACGCCTTGATCTCGGGGAGCAACACAATAGAGCATTGTGCGCACAACAAAGGCGGCAAAGAGTCCGGTTCCGGGATAGGTACTCCACGGAATCGTGGGCGCAACAGCGCAGTACATCACCCGACCTCTGCCAACGGCCTGTTCGCTCACAAGTGCACCAGCACCGGTCTGCACGATATCAACCCCACCAACGGCGGGACGTATGCGCCAAACCTTGGGCGACTCTACACCACGATCTCTGTTTCCATCGTCGCGAAACACACCGGCAAACAAAGGGTGTGCTCTATCTGTTGTTGTCACGCTGAAAGGGGCATCTTCCGGTGCATTCTGCGTGTCCTTCATCGACAAACCACAAGCAGACGCCAATGCTTCTATGCCCGGCTGTTCTGAGGCAAAGAGGAGCAGCCCACCGCCCCCTTCAACGAACTGGCGAACGAGCGACGTTTCGGTTTGTGAAACTGCGCCTCCGCTAATGATGATTACATCGAGATCACCCATAGCCGGAGCGGCTTGCGATACGGTGGTGTATGACCGCACAATGGGTGAACTACGCTCCATACCAGGCAGTTCTAGGACGGTGCGTACAAAGATGGCCTCGGCAGCAGGACCAATAAGTGCTACCCGTGCCCTCGCAGGAACTGTATATCCTGCCCAGCGAACATTATCACGATCGATGGCGTCATTCTCAAGCTCGATCGAAGCCGCTATCATGCCCGACCGTTGTGGTGGGGCAGCAAGGGTTACCGTGCGTGTGGTCCCTGCCGGAATATCCACGGCTCGTTGCGCAACCCGCGTTCCATCAAATGCCATTGAGACCAACACTCCGGTTGCGTCTCGCTCACTTCCGTTACGAATCGCTGCTTCAATCTCAACAGGTTTGTCTGCCTGCAGAAGTTTCGTAACCAAGTGCAACGAGTCCACCGAGAGATTCTGTTCAAGGCCACGTTGACCTTCTCCGATACGCACAAGAAAGACCGATGCGTCCTTGTCAAGGATGCGACCTGAGTCGTCCGAAGCGCGCCAACCGATGCTTGATTGTGCATCACTCACTACATAGATCTCACGATGCAGATGTAAGGCATCATCAAGTAAGGGGCTGATGGTCCGCAGTGATCTCGGGAGGTTTGAAGCCCCCTCAGTTAGTGTAATCCTCTCAATTTGGTCGAGAGCCACAGAGAACGTGCGAGAAAAATCGATGGTTTGCCCGGGATCAAGTCCGGTCATCGGTAGCACGGCAACCTCATCCCCATCCTGGAGTCCGGCAACGATCTGGCGTGCAGTGGCCTGCGCCTGACGGAGTCGTGAACCCCGTGCGTCTGCGGCCTCCATACTTCCCGAATTGTCGATCAGGATCACCACGCTGGATCGCGAGGTGGAGCTCAACAGAGGCAGAGAGCCGGGAATAGTTGGACGAGCGATTGCAAGGATCGCGAAGATGATAAGCAACGTACGAAGGAGGAGGAGGAGGATCTGTTGAAGCTTCAGTTTGCGAACGCGCGTCTGCTGCAGTTCAACAAGGAAACGTAACGACGAAAACTCCACCGTGCGCAACCGTCGCAGGTTCAGCAGGTGGAGAAGGACCGGAATGCTCGCAGCCGCTAGGCCGATCAGAGCAAAAGGGTTGAGGAAGTTCATTCAGCGAGCTTCACCTGACGTTGCAATTCAAAGACTTCGTCGCGTGTGAGGTGACGGTATTCGCCACGGGCAAGGCCTCGCGTTGTGATTCCGGCATACTCCTTACGGTCGAGACGCTTCACATCATACTCAAAGTGTTCAAAGATCCGACGTACTTCTCGGTTACGACCTTCACGGATGCTGAGCATCACGTTGGTCCGGTCTGATGGATCAATCGTCACCTGACATGGTTGTGTTGGACCATCGTCAAGATCAATGCCATTTGCGATTTGGCGTGCATGATCCTGACGAAGGGGTTTATCAAGTACAGCTTTATACACCCGTACGATACCATAACGCGGGTGCATGAGCATATTGGCTAGGTCACCATCATTTGTCAGAAGCAACACGCCTGTTGTATTACGGTCCAAACGTCCTACTGTGAACAGTCGCGTCTTGAGCCGGACGATATCGAACACCGTAGCTCGCCCCTTTTCATCACTTGACGTAGCGATAACATCTTTGGGCTTGTTGAGCACAATGTAGGTAAGGTGCTTGTAGCGAGTGATCGGTTCCCCGTGAACAGTCACCATGTCATCAATCTCTACCTTGGTGCCAAGTTCAGTAACCACCTGGCCGTTGACCTTTACCACACCTTGGCGAATGAACTCATCGGCCTTTCTGCGAGATGCAACACCAGCATCAGCAATTGCACGGTTGAGTCGCACAGGTTTTTGTGGTGCTACAAAATTCTGATCATGGGGCGGAGCAGACTGCCG
>DATGWS010000159.1:0-15528 GCA_035299365.1 Candidatus Didemnitutus sp. | reverse complement strand
AGAGAATAGGTAAAAGTAATCGCTTCCAAGTGCGTAGGAAGTAAGCTATGATGCCGGAATGATTCACTGCTGGTTATGTCGACAGAAGAGGCGTTCTATATCAATCAACGATAGCAAAACACTTACATCTCCATCAAATTTATGCCCATGATTGTAATAACTATCTCGGACTGCACTAGATACTCTACTCCAATTGACATCAAGTTCTTTGTATGACGATTCACCTTCACTTAAAACTGCATAGCAAACAAGCAACCTCGAGACATTATACAAATCCCCATGCGCTGTACAGTTCAATACAACCTCCTCAAATCCTTTTGACGCCGCTGCACTATGACCGTCCATCGCAAACTCAAGGAGGTACATCACCGCTATATAGTGATCATGTCCACCACCGTTCAGAGTATCGTAAATGATTGACCCACCGCTACCAGTGAGTACTCCAGCGAAGTCATCATTCTCTAATCTCTTGTAGACATCTTTTGAGATATTCATCGGCTCTACCTTCACCTAATGTTCTTGATCACTGCCTCGCGGAGACTCCGCCTTCCCTTACCATCACAACCCGCGTTGCCGTGCCCACTTGAGATCGCTCTTCAGCGCCTTGACAACTACAATCTAGCATGGGGCTTAGTAAATCAGCATACCAGCAGATGCTGTGGTCAGATACTGGCGGAATGAGGTGGTCAAGGGGCATGAATGTTCCAGGTGTACCGTCCTTTGCTGCCTATCAACCCTTTATCTCTACCCAACTTTCAATTGGCACTTTGTAGTCTTCAAGGGCCATTTGCATGCACGACTCAATATCATTCTGCAAGAAATCTGAGATGCATTCACCTCCTTCATAAACATATAGGTATGACCCAACTTCAGGACGATCTTCTACTATCCTAAAGTTTCTTTCGGCATGATTTGCTTCGAATTCTCTGAATCTCATGTGATTATCATTTTGGGTAGACATAATGGATTCCTGTAGCGGCGCATCTCTCCATTTTGTGTTGACCACTTGAGATCAGCTTTCAGCGTCTGGACATGAGAAAGTCATTTTATGCAGAATCGCTTTACTCACTCGGGCCAACGACTTTTTCGCTTCAGGTCGTCTGGGTGATAAAAGAGGCCGAGGTCGAGTATCTCTATATTAGACAGATTCTCTGGATCTAGGATATGTCCCCGAAGCGATACAAGCGGTGCAATATCAGCAAGGGTACCATCCACCCACATTGTGATTCTATGCCCGTCCATGAAGTCAATTGCGAAAATCGAGACGAATTCCTCTACTCCAAAGAACGGATCTCGAGATAATCCAAGATATCTCATATCGCATGCTAGAGCCTTCATGTAGATGTAAGCCGAGTCGATAAGAGCGCCGTATCCGACTGCAGCCGCTATTGGATATGATTCGCAGAGCCTATTGTGCAATCGATTAGTAGCACGCACACGGCTCCCTATACGTCCATTCACTCGAAGCCGGCGAAATCGCCAAGATTGACAGATATTGAACATGTTGACACCTAACGGAGATGCTTCGTTTCGTGACCACTCAAAACCTCTAAAGACTGACCACTTGACACTACACACCTACCCTTTGACAACTGCAATCTAGGTTTGGTCTTTGTAAGTTATACCACAGTAAGATGCTGTGGTCAGTATCGGGCGGAGAGAGGTGGTTGCTGCAAGCAGAATCTACACTACTCGTCATTCTTCACTGGCCGATTCGAGGCATATCTGCCTTAAATCGTACGTTGAACTTCCTTCGTGCCAACAAATGCCGTTTGAGAACCAATGGCTACAACAACTTTCTACCGCGGTACCGAACCGGCTAAGGTGATCTTACTTGCGTTCATCATTGCCGTACTCACTTCCTGTGTGTCTGGACAGGACGAGAGTACGTTGCATCTGGTGCGAGAGGGTGATCTATGGGGCTACATAGACAAGAGGGGTTCGATAGTCGTCGACCCGCAGTTCCGTTCGGCGGGTGGGTTCTCTGAGGGCTTGGCCCCGGTGCGGTTACACGGAACATACGGCTACATCGACAAGACGGGCTCCTTTGTTATTTCTCCTCGATTCGATCTTGCTTTGCCCTTCAATAACGGAATAGCTAGTGTATACATCGATGGCAAAGCGACCTTGATCGATACAAACGGTGTTCTCGTCTTTCAACACCATTTCAATCGAATCTTTCTGGCAAACGGATCCAAGTTGGCCGTTGTTGAATCTGCGTCCGGTGCATTTGGAGTGATCAATCGCAGTGGCAAGCTCATCATCGACACAGCTTTCTCCAAGATCGGTCCTTTTGTTGATGGTTTGTCGGTAGTGCAAGGTCGAAATCACCAGCGATACGTAGGCGACGATCGTTCTGCAGTAAAATATGAGATCGGTGTTGTTGACACTTCAGGTAAATGGATCGTACCGTATGGGCGATACCGGAACATCTATGACTACACGAACGGATATGCAACAGCCGGGTTCGATGATACTTCCGGTGTCGGGAACGGATGGTCATCCCGCACATGTGTGATTAATGCTCATGGAAAACAATTGTTCGTCGTTCCCTCGAAGAACTATGTGTTGGACTTCATGAATGGAGGCTATTCTAATGGCGTTGCTGTTGTGAGCATATACTCAGTCGATGTCGATACAATGAAGAGTTGGAAGTCGTGGGAACGCAGTGACTTCAAAGGAGTGATCGACACTAATGGCCGAATACTCTTCAGCGATACGAGTTGGAGAGACCTTTCAAGATTTACGGACAATAGAGCTTTTGTACGTACCGGCGATGAAAGCTGGCGAATGATAGACATCACAGGTCGATTTGTAGGTGACTCAGTGTATGACAACGTTATGTTCGAATCGCCGGTCTCAAGAGTTAACAACTCCCCATTTATCGACGGCATGGCACTTGTGAAGTCCAACAATGCTTGGTATGGCATTGATACGAATGGAAATGCCTTAACACAGCATTTCTCCCTTGATGTGATAGACGAACGCAAACTGCACAGACATGGTGACTTTGTTTTGCTTCAGAACGATATCAGTACTCTAAACAGCACCTATTCGTATACTTTCGGTTTTCTTTGCTTGAAGAATAGCGTTCTCGTTGAACCTCGGTTCCACTATGTTGACATTGATGATTCTCATAGCAACATGATCTATGCGATGATCGATGGAGTAGGGCTCTATATCGATAACACTGGAAGAACGATTTGGCAGGAGGAGGATTCTTCAAAGGAACCATCTTTTCTGAATATAGACTTCATGAATCGAGGCTACTTTTACGCCCGATCGCGTTCAAGGGAAGGCAATGACCTATATGACAATTGGGGGCATTCTTCGAACGGATCAAGGCCGATCACCCCCAACATTGATACGACTTCAGCCCAGCTCCAACTTGTGATTGATCTGCAACGAGAATCACTTTGGGCTGAGCGCTACAAAGGCGCAGGGCTGTTTGTTTCGAACGCCTCACGAGACACTCTATACTTCCCGGCCCAAGACGGCAGACTCGATCTTACAATTCAGGCCAAAGACAGGACGGGGCTATGGAGAGATATTGAATATCTTCCGAGTAGTTGGTGCGGGAACAGTAGCCATACGTTGTCTCTACCACCGCATGAACAATGGGAGTTTGCGACCCCGATCTATACCGGCGAGTTCAAGACAAAGATTCGTGCTAAACTTCAGTTCAAGAAGAGTAAGGATCAGGGTTCAGAAGACATCATCTTTTCCAATGAGATAAATGGGTCGATCAACCCTGGCCAGTTCTGGAACAAACGTCAATACAGTCCTCGCGGGATCATGGACCCGTACAATGACTGATCAGCGCCATGGCATGCTGGTGAAAAGGAGACTGGAGATTCGGTAACCGCAATCTAGCACTGGGTTTAGCAAGTCAGCCTGCCATTAGATGCGGTGGTTGGAAACGTGCGGAATGTGATGCGGTCAGTGCACGCGGAATCTCCAGGCTGATGGGAAAGCGATGACTGCCATATTGGAATACTATTCCGTAAGAGTTTTCCTCCGTGTTATTTTTTAGCACGACGAAGAACCACCAAATGCCCACAGACCAACATTCTTCACCCGAGAGGCAGGGAGGTATGAGTAAACCCCATGTAGTTTTGTTTCTGTTCATTGCAGTTGTTGGCTGCACTGTTGCAACCAACACGAAGAAATTTAGAGACCTTAGATCCTCAATGAGCCCGGATCGGGTGATGGATGTTACGAGCACATCACCAAAACAAACGACGTCTATAACCTTAGACTCCACAACCTACCGTTTGGATCTGTATTTCGTCTATATCGATGGTGAGAACCGAATGATAGGAGCAGGAGTAAACGGCGGTGCTTATGACGCCGGTGGCAATTACGTGGGAGAAGGAAAGGGCTCATATCGCTCGGATATAACATCAAGGGGCAGCTTCGGCAAGTATCTGCTGTGCTATCGCCGAGACTCATTGCTGTATTGGGATCTCCTCGAGAATCTCGAATCAAGCAATGACTCATTGCGCATGCTTCTGGCTAAAACCGCGAAAGACTCCTTAAAATAAGTGTGAGGTGACTGTAGAAATTCCGCCTGCCTTGACCATCGCAATCCGCGTTGCCGAGACCACGTGAGAACGCACTCCAACGCCTTGACAACTACAATCTAGCATAGAGCTTAATAGGTCAGCATATCATAAGAATCTGTGGTCAGTTGTGTGCGAAGTGAGATGGTTAAGGGGCACGGAACTTCTACTCTAGCTGACAACTGGTGGAAGATCAATCTCTACAACCGAGGAATGTTTTTAGATCGGCCAGGAACTCCGATTGTTTATGAACAGCGGTAAGAGCATCTCGCTCAATGTCTGCCTTGCGCCGACTAATCCTAAAGACTACTTCGTCGTCTTCCCATGCCTTGCCCATTCTTGATTGATAGCAAACAAGCAGATGATAAGCCATTTCTTCCTCAACTCGAGGGTCACGCGAAAAACCCCACCGTGAGAAACGGCATGATGTATCCTGCAACCCTGATATAACCCTATTCGAAAAAGGAGGACCTTCTGTATGGAGCGCGATTTCAATGCGCCGGTAGCGCTCGCAAGGCCCCAGCGTGTCGAAGCCCATCATAAACAGTTTCAACTGAACGGCGGTGCATGGCAGACTCTCATCTACGAGCCACCGATTCACTCTCTGAGTCGTGCTGCACCCAAGAACGACAAACGTCATCAGAAGTGAAAGGATGGCTTGCATGACGGCTTTGTGATGGCCTATTCCGTTGAGAATAATCCTAGACGAACATTTCATGCAGGTCACAGGACTCAAGCGAGCGACATCAACCAAGTCTCTATACGCTGAGGTATTCACAAAGGTCATCGCCCTTCGTTTCTGATGGTACAACCGAGATATGCCTTTAGATTGGCAAGGAATTCATCTCTGCTTTTGATTGGTGCTATAAACGTGTAGTGTTGACCCAATCCATTGTTGACATCAACAGGAAGGATATACACATGACGATAATACTCTTCTTCTCGGCCCATCTTTGCACTATAACATTGAAGCAAACCAACTGCAAGATCCTCGTCAATCTCCCAGTCTGGCGATACACCCCATCTCGTAACACTACATGTGGCACCAGGGAGCACAGGAATCACAGCATTTAGTTTGACGGCCCAATGGTTCATCAGTGCCCTTTCAATCCTCAGATACTGCTCGCAAACATCAACCGTATCTATATCAAGGAGATACTCTTGCACCAAAACATCACTACAAGGGGGAGGTGCTTCTACCCACGCAATTCCACTCTTTCGCCATGGTGTAGAACGGCACCCAATGAGGAAGAAAGCAATTAGAACAAGGATGGTGGAGAATCCACGCTTATTTACCATCAGATTCCCAACAGCAGTGATCACGTTTGATGGAGTTTCCATGCAGCTACAACCGCAATCTAGCATAGGGTCTTTCAAGTCAGCATGCCATTAGATGCGGCGGTCAGAAGCGTGCGGAATGAGCCCTTCAACGCGAGCGGAATCTCCATGCCGAGCTCTTCATTCGCTTGATCTTAAGATTTTCTCTAGATCTGCGGGGCCATCACCTGGTACATAGATGTACCTTGTATTGATTCTCAGGCTTGAGTCCGCAGCAGAGCAGGGAACGCATAGCCAACACATGTCAATCAATCCGAAAGCAGTGATATCAAGTGGATGCTCATCTGTCCCTTTGAAGTAGCTTACACAACTCTTCCCAAAACCGAGCCACGGATGCTGGGGCTTAGACAGCTGTATTGAGTCCCTTCGTGGGACAAACAAACAGCCTGAATACCGCTTGGCGACCTGATACCAATCCGATTGCTCCGGCCAAAGCTTGCATTTTATACATCGGGCCATCATTGGTTCCAACAACACGTAGTAGTCGCCGATACTATTAGGGAAGCAATCAATTCGCGGGGCAATATTTCTACCTGCTACAATTCTCAGTGTGTCACGATAAATGTATACGAGGAACTTTTTGTTTATGAGGATTCTTCTTGTAGACCGATTAACAAAACGGATCACAATGCTATCACTTTCGCTTTCAACTTGCGATGCACTTACCTCTAAGTCCTCGTTCACTGCGATGATGCCGGTTTTACCTCCTATAGATATTGACGTACATCCTACTAGGAAGAAAACACTCGTAGCCACAAGACAGAGATTGATCAGTGAAAACACGATTCGTTTCTTGGTTTGTTGGTTTGGATTGAGATTCCGCCTGCCCTCCCCATCACAATCCGCGTTGACGTGACCACTTGAGATCGCACTCCAACGCCTAGACAACAACAATTTAGCATAGGGCTTGGTAGATCAGCATATCACCAGCATCAGTGCTCAATTGCGTGCAGAATGAGATGATTGGGTTGTGTGGCTTCTAAAGCTTACACAATATGAAGCCCCTCTCGAGCGTAGCGTGCGAGAGGGGCAGATGGCGAAGCCATCGGGGTGAGATTAGGAACTGAACGTAGGTCCCTCGCAACGCTCGGGATGACGCCATATTTCTCACGTGCAATCCGACCATCACTTAAGGTCGTAATCAACGAGGATGGACATCATGCCTTCCGTTCGTTGTCCTGTTAGTGGGTTAGTGACGCCTTCAGCATAGGTCTTCGCAAAGAAACGAATTGAAGGGGCATAATAGCCTTCTTGACTAATCGTGAGCGTTTGCGGAATTCCGGCCATCGTTACACTGTTCTCTAAGACCTGCAACATCTTGGAAACACTCTCGGCCTTGCCTTTGACGGTCATAGTCTCGTTGCCAACAAAAGATGTGGTGCCCGATACTTTGTTCGAGATTGTCAGCCCTCCGGAAGAATACGTTGTGTCGACAACAACACTTACGATCGTTGTGCGCGTAGCCGTCGGCCAGGTAACCCACCCTGCAGGTACATCATTGTACAATGCGGATATACTTAAGTCACCATTGGGCTCGTAACACATGTAGGACTCATTTACCACACCTTGGATATCGGTCTTAACCTTGCTAACGTTTGTCTTTCCCAGAAACGTTAGCCCCGTTTGTTCTATCGTTGTTACAAACACAATCTTGCTGCTTTCAATGGGTGCACCCGTTGTAGGATCTGTTGAATATCGTTCGTATGTGAACGTGCTACCAGCCTTCGGTTGTTCGACGGTCGGTTGCGGCGATACGGGATCATTCGAACTGCAAGAAACTATAACAAGGACAAGCGCAATGAGAAGTGATACTCGCGTAATCATAAATGAAGCCCCTTACTATTAACGGATGAGTGATTGGGTAACTCAGTGTAGAACCCAAATGTAATGGTGATAATCTACGCGTTTGCGACCTCTTTACAAATTCTTCGATCATGCCCATCAATGACTTCCCACGTGCCTGCGATCGGAGCATAGGAATGTTGTCCACCATAGCGTGGCATAGATACCGGATGGACAATACAGGATCTTCTTCCTTCGCTTCCACCTCAGCCCTACAACTCCAAAGAGCTCTATCGCTATTGACGGATGCGGAATCAAAACCACCATGGCAAGGGGCTTCTTATTGCGTTCAATGGTGAGGTTGAACACGGCAGTTCGCATTACATGCGTTTCCTTCACTTCATAACCCTTGGCAATATGGCGTCATGTGTGCCGTCCGGTACAGATCATCGGAGTTTCAGAGCACACTTGAAGAGGTACATTCAATGACTCATACAGCACCACCGTATATAGCCTATTCATCGAATTCAATTCAGCATGCAGCGCAATTTCAGAAGCTTCCGGCCATTGAACGCCACGCTGTTGAAATCGTATCGAAGGTGTTGCCGTTCAAGGCCAATTCCTATGTGATTGAAGAGCTGATCGACTGGGATAACTTTAAGAGCGACCCAATGTTCACTCTCATCTTTCCACAAAAAGAAATGCTCTCGGATGACCACTTCTCGCGAATGGAACAGCTAGTAAAACACAATGCTAGCGCTCAAGCGATTGCACACGAGGTGCAGAAGATTCGTATGGAGCTCAACCCACACCCGTCCGCACAGTTGCGCAATATTCCGCAGATACATGGACAGCCTCTTCCAGGTGTGCAACACAAGTACCGCGAAACGGTCCTCTTTTTTCCCAGCCAAGGCCAGACATGTCATGCGTATTGCACGTTTTGCTTTCGCTGGCCGCAGTTTGTTGGCATGTCTGACATCAAATTTGCAACTCGCGAGATACAGACATTTGTCGAGTACCTCAAAGCTCACAAAGAGGTCACCGATGTTCTCTTCACGGGAGGTGATCCTATGATTATGAAAACATCGATTCTTGAAAATTATATAGACGCTTTACTGAAGGACGATCTCTCACATATCCGAACAATTCGTATCGGTACAAAGGCGTTGTCATATTGGCCCTATAGATTCACTCACGATCCCGATGCCGATGATCTACGGAGACTATTCGAGAGAGTTGTTAAGAGCGGGCGGAACCTCTTTATCATGGCTCACTTCAATCACTACCGCGAACTACAGCCTAAGGCACAACGCGATGCAACTCGTGCTATTCTCGACACAGGTGCTCAGATACGGACTCAATCACCCGTACTCAAGCATATCAATGACGATCCCAATGTATGGGCAACTATGTGGCGTGAACAGGTAGATCAGAATATGATTCCATACTACATGTTTGTTGAGCGTGATACCGGTCCAAAGCAGTTCTTTGAAATTCCACTAGAGCACGCCTGGAACATATTTCGGGAGGCATATCAACGTGTCAGTGGCATCTGCAGAACGGTCAGAGGTCCCGTAATGAGTGCAACACCAGGCAAGGTGCAAGTGCTTGGCGTAGCTGATGTGGCTGGAGAGCGTGTCTTTACGTTGAGGTTTTTGCAAGGTCGCAACCCCGATTGGGTTGCGCGACCATTCTTTGCCAAACACGACCAAGGAGCAACATGGCTCGATCAGTTAACTCCGGCCTTTGGAGACGAAAAGTTTTTCTATCAGAATGAACTGAATTCCATTCTGGGTGGAGATAGCGACTTTGACGACTCCATTTCATTTGAGTAAGCGATGTGGAGTTGTCCTACTTCCAAGTAGCCAACTACATTCATTGCTGATCATTTGCCTATAAAATGCATTCGTCAAAGCGCATAGCTTCGCGACGCTAGCACATTAGCACACTAGCACATTAGCACACTAGCACATTAGCACATTAGCACACTAGCACATTAACACGGCTTACCTCGTCCGCACCACTCTGAATCCTACAAACGGGTAGGCATCATTGAAGCGGATGGCGCGACGGCCTCGGAGTGTGATGAACCATGGAGCCCCTTGCACTTCCATGCAGCTGCCGCCACGGATGACGGGACCGTTCTTGTATGGGAGCATAATGGGGTCGGTTGCAGTGGTCTTGGTGTACTTCAAAAGCGCACCTTCTACGATCTCTGCTACGTTGCCATGTACGTCATATAGTCCCCAGGCGTTTTGCCTGCGCGTGCCTACGGGCTGTGGCTTTCCGCTGTTCACGCCGCCGAGGTTATTGCCCCACCATGCGATAAGATCTACATCTTCAAAGATCCGTTCAATGGGCCTACCAACAACCGTATCCGGGATACCACTAAATGCTGTTGTGCTCCCCGCAGAAGCCACATACTCCCATTCGGCCTCAGTTGGAAGTCGATAGCCATTGGCCGTTGGATTGATCTGAACGCTGGCGCCACTGCCGGTGTAGACGGGTACGTAGCCATGCACTTCCGACATGCGATTGCAAAAGGCGAGCACAGAATCATACGTGAGGTTGGTTACGGGTAGGTCACTACCAATAACAAGACTTGGGTTCTGCTTCATCACTCGCATCCACTGACGTTGCGTTGTTTCGTAAATGGCAACCTCGAGCGATTTTGTGATCACGACTGCATGTTTTGGTGTGGCCGAGTAGATGTCTGCAAAGAGATCGGATGAATCACACCCCATCATGAACGTACCGGGGGCTGTGGTGACGGTTATGAGTGTGTCGAGTTCGTTGGCCTTGAGCGACACAACAAAGTCGATATTGACAACATCACTCGTGCCTACAACAACAGTCCTGGATGGTGGGTCAACATTGATCGGAAATCCGGCGCGTACCTCTACATGATGTGTTCCTGCTGCAACGTTGGCAAAGGAATAGGTGGCATCGGGCTTGATCGTGATCGACAACGAAGAGTCTAACCACACTTCAATGTTCCCAACGTCTTCGGCGCGCATGCGTGTAATGTTGCCCCTGATCTCGATGGATGTATCAATGGGTTGTGTTGGCTCCGACGACGAACAACCGGAGAGAATTGTGGCGATCACAAGGGCAACAAGAAGCCCCGTATTGAAGAATGACATAATAGAACAATCGTTAGCGAAGACAATGAATGAGATGCTGCGCCCCCTGCGTGGCAACAACAAATATCGGGAAATGTCGGTGGGAAGAAAGCGGAAGTTCAATGCGATGCTGTGCTGTATGATGTGCTATACGTCTGCCGAGCAGGTCGTAGAGTGTTACGTCGATCTGGTCTTGACCGTCAACAACAACCACACCGTCCCTTGTTGTGATGGTAAGGGGCTTTGTAAACCGCACCTGTCGAAACTCAAGCGCACATTGTTCTACGGTAAGGAGTCCGGGCTCATAGCTTACAATCGAACACGTATCACTCACCTGAGCAATGGTGCTGATGGTGCGCGTTCTACTTCCATTGACGTAGGCAACAACACGCGCCGTGAAGTAGATCTCGGATGAATCCAACAGGACAACGTAACTGCTGTCCCATGGAGCTTGCCATTCAACTCCGTCAAGGGGCTCCATCTGCACATTCACGTCTCCACCGATGGATGTTGTTCGCACACGAACATTAACGTTAACGGTGTCTCCGACCCCACCGGCAGATGGTGCAACTCGGATGGAGATCTGACGCTTATCGATCACCACAACGGTCAAGAGCAGACGTTGCGTACAGGTGTCGGGCCAACGGATAAGACCTTCATACACGTGGGTTTCGTATGGAGTAAAACGATACGTGCTGTCATCGATGCGGGCAATTGGGTCAGCCCCCTGCTTCCACTCTATGCGAGTACCGGGATAGAGGACGAGATCTGCGCCGCCACCTCTGCAGACACTTGTATCGGCGCGGACAATTTCCACATCTGTTGAGACGTTCACCAGAACCGTATCCGATGCAAAACACGGTTGCCATGTAACGGCACGGTACATTGTTGGTACGTCGAGCCGAACAACGGGCTGATCGCCAGGGATGACGGTGTTCGTTGAAAGATCGGTCCACTCCACACTTCCACCTGCACGAGCACGCAGCGTGACGGGTCCACCCATACATGCCATGATATCTGGTCCCGCATCAATACCTGGGTTGATTTTGATATCGGCTGTATCGCGCAGCTCACTCTCGCCTGCCTCATTTGTTGCATTGAGGATTACAGGGTACTGTCCGGGAGAATCGTAACAGATGGGTGGAGGAGTTGGGCCTGACCATGTTGATGGAGTACCACCGGGGAACTGCCACACCCACGTATCGGGAGCATTGAGGACGGCGTGTGTGATGGTGATACATGTGCCCACACATCCACCGGGCGCAGTAACGGTACCTATCGGTACGTTGCATACGAGTTTGGGCGTTGGTCTGAGGAAACTGCTCTCCAAACATGTGGGGAGTCCGAGTAGTGATCTTTTCCCTGTGCCAAACGACACCCTATCCAACACCACCAACAATCCGGAACCACCAGATACTGCATCCGGATTCGATATCTCTCCTAGCGTGCGATTGTTTGTGAAGTAGATCCGACCATTCGGAGCAAGCTGCAACGCCGATGGATAGGTATTGTGAAGAGGCGTTGAGGCAACGATCTCAGGTGTGAGAGTTAAGCCGTCCGGTCCGTTCGGCGTTGCAAAGCGGAAGATGTATGACCGTGTAGACGTGCCATCATCGGCAGTGGCGCGAAGAGAGACGTAGATGTAGTTGCCTGTTAATGAGAACGACAGTCCATAACACACAGACATGTTGATGAGCGTATTCGGTGGAGACAACGTTATCCGCTGTCGATTACGCACAACACCCGTTGCCGCATCAAAGTCATAGACGGCAACCACTCTATCGCTCACATTCGTCATTGCAAGCTTTGTGCCATCGGGCGAGAATTTCAGCATTCCTGCCTGGTGTGGGATTGGTCCACCTGTAAACCTCGATACAACCGGCGTGGGATCTATCCCCGTTGCAGTGTGGTGGTAGGCAACAAATTCTATCGCTTGGTTTACGGTATCAGTGTACTGCGTCAGCACCCAATACCCGGTCCCCAGATCATCATGTGTTGCCGAGATTCTTTCAGAGCCCGGCCGAACATCTAGCGCAACATCCCGTTCCACAACCTCCCACAGTCCATCGCCCCTTCTCTCCATCCTATTGCGGGTGTAGTATTGCGTTTGTGTTGCGCTGATATCCGTCATATCCGGAGTAACGTAGAGATACAACGCATACGGCTTTTGCATATCCCGAACGATGATGCCCCCTTGCGAAGAGCTTGCCCCGCCGCTGAGAACAGATCCATTGATAGCAACGTTTCCTTGTGCATCGTAGACCGTCTCCCCCATTGCATAGACAGACAGCGCTTCGTCGCATGGATACGAATAGACCATCGACCCTTCCCGCACATTGATCACCGGTCCGTTTATCACCGCCGGTATCGTATCCATTGCTCCAGTGGACGTATGGAACCTCACTGCCGCATTCACTCCGAACACCCACGTAGAATATTCGATCTGTGACCAAAGGGTGGTTGCAGCAAGAAGAAGCAATGCCGTGGTGATTTGGAGGCGAAGCACCGTGCAAGATACGTTTCCCGGCAACGTCGGGAGCCTTACTCTCCCGGAGTGACGTCGGGAGCCTTACTCTCCCGACGCGATGTCGGGAGTGCCTCGACCTCGGCTCGCGATGACGTTCGCTGTTCGCTGTTTTCACAAGAAGACGTTCACTCCTAGTGAACCTGCACGGAATTTGCCGCTGGCCTCATAACCACTGATGGTTTGACCGGATGGGACGATGAACTGACGATACTCTATGGTTGCCCAATCGCCACCATACCCTATGCCCCATGACCAACAATTCACACTGCCGGCTACATTCTGCAGAGTCTCTGGATCGTTTTTGTTTACCAATCCGGCAACATGTGCGGTTCCGTAGGTACCTCGTACAAAAAGTCCCGTGTGTGGCTCTCGGAGTAACAGCCCAACGCCGTGGATCCCTACTGATGCATCGTCTATGTCTCCAAGTCCAAGATAACTGGAACTGGTATAGTCGTATGATACTTCAAAGAAATGGAGGGGGCGTATGCCAATATTTGCGTGAATGGAGTTGAAGAAGGGCAGCAATCCCACGGTTTCTGGGCCCATAAAACCAGCTCGCACAGACGTAACAACCACCCACGTGCGCCGCGTTGCATCTACCACACTCGAAGGTCCGCAGATCCCAGCCTCAGACTCGTATTTCTCATCAAGGTCTGCGATGACGGACGGAGCTACGCTCGAGGTTGTAATTGAATATCGATCGATGATCTCCGGCGTTGCACTTGCTCCGGTGAGTTGATCAATAACAAAGCCGATCCCATAGTTAAAGTAGTTCAATAGCGCGAGTCCATGGAACACTGGCTTATACACCTTCCAGGTAATGCTGGTATCGGTAGAGATGCGCAGGACAGTCACTCGATTTGCGCTCAAGGGAACACGCAGTCCGCTCAACGTATCATCATTGTTGATTGCAAGCGTATCCCCACTCCCAACGTCCACAACAACACCCCCAATGGGTACACGCATCCCCACACCATCATACGATGATTCGGAACGGAACATGGTTGTGCATCCAACAAATGGGATTGCAAGGATGAGAAACCAAATGCGCAAACTGGACTCTACCGAACAACAACAATCGGGACCATGGTCTGCTCAGTGTGACTGGCGATCCGCACAAAATAGGTGCCGGCATCTATGCCTTGTGCGTCCCATTCAATCTGGTTCCAACCAACTGTTGGATCTGTGAGTGAAAGTGAAGCAACCTTCTGTCCAAGGAGGTTGATGATGTCTATCGTTGCACTTGCCCGCACGTCTTGACCACAGGTGAATCGAATGACCGCCCTACCAGATGTTGGGTTCGGCACGATGCTCACATCGATCTGCGAGCTCTTGCCAGTTACAACGTATTGCTCTTCCTCTATGCCGGTGGTGATAGGAAGTGCCTCTGTTGCACAGCCTCTGTTTCCGTTCTTATCAAAGGCAACAATCACGATCTGTTTTGTGACGTGATCTGCAATGTCGATCATCATGAGTCTGTCCTCAGCAAAGGCCGTGGCATAGAGTGAGTCTACACCCTCACTATCGCGGACGTAGATGAGGAAGCCGTTAACAAGACTGCCGGGCGACATACGCCACGATACCGATGTGCGACCCATCTGATTTGAGATGGCGCGTACTTCAACCGGTGATGCTACTCCGGTACCTGCCGTTGTTATCGGCGTTGTGGAATAAGCGCTGATAAGGGGCTGACCAGCCACGTTACGCGTTGCGTGGAAGTAGTAGGTGCACTCGGTCATTTCCGATGAGATAGTGAAGGTGAACGAGCCCGCACTCTCTGCTACCTGACCAACAAACACTCCGTTGTAACCGCTCTTGTCCGTGTCGAGGAAGATCCGTACCTCGTCACTTGATGTAGTATGCGTTGTTGGATCCCATGTGACCGTAGCAGTGCGATCAGCTGCAGTTGATGAGATGGCAAATGGTGTGGACTTACGATTTGATGTTATCTCAACCTCATCACCCTCTTGCGGTGAGGTAAGCGTGAGGATCCAATTCCCTTCAGCGGGGTTAACGATGGTCCAAGCCGTCATCTCGTTGCCGGGAGTTGTGAATCGTTGAACAATGGAATCGGGCGACGTAGCATCGTAGTTCGTTCCGTCAGGTGCTGTGAGACGTGAGGCCGGTGCAGTGGATGCACCGGTGATCATCACAAACACGCGTTCAATGGTGTTGTCAACAATAATCGTATCCACAG
>DATGWS010000158.1:0-16033 GCA_035299365.1 Candidatus Didemnitutus sp. | reverse complement strand
CCTTTCAAGAGCTGCACACATATCAGAGGCCTCATCATCAATTGATGTTGCATCTCCCGTGCCGGTAGATTGTCCTGCTCCTCTGTCGTCAATCCGCAGTGTTGCGATGTTCTTTTGGGCAAGGAGCGAGGATAACACAAGATATGGGGCATGTCCCGATGAGCCCCGTGCATCTCGGTCGGTTTGACCTCTATCGCCTGCCAAGATCACGAGGGGATATCGTCCAAGAGTATCAGGAAATGTTAGCTCACCGCCCAGCATTATTCCGGCTGGACGATTTGGAAAACGGATTTCCGATGTGATGTAGGCTGCGGACTCTCCCGGTTCTTGTGTCCGCTCGCGTATGATGATTTTCTTCAAAACAACCGGCGAGTTCGTTTTCCGCTGCCTCCACACCCCTGTTATGATAGGGGGCTGAGCATTCGCCTGACCTTCAAAGACAAGGTCATCGTTTACGCTTGTAAAGAGGAGTCTGCCACCGGTGCAGGATACAGAGGAGAACTGGTTTCCAAAATATCCGGAGTTTGGGTTATCCCAGGTGGCATCACATGGTCCGTTGATATAGGCGGTGATGTGCAAAATCACCCTGTTCCGAAGGCCCGTTGCTGTGGAAACGTCACCAGACCAATCACCGGATAGAGTGGAATCCAACTGAGGGAGCTGCAATACCGGATCCGTTTGTGCGGATGCTGCATTCCGGCATCCGAGCCAGACCATGGAAATGAGGAATACACGGAGGAACATTATTGCGGTCTCTGGGGTTGTTTGCGGTGAAACTCTGGAACCTAATTTGCGTAACAGGCGCGACAAATCTTGTCGGGTCAACACTTTCATTGTAACGGAGCATTACAACATGCGTCGATTTCTTCTTGCCCTCACGGTTCTGTGTTTGGGCGCCCTGACATCTTCTGCCATCACCCTCGATGAGATCATTGCCAAGAACATCGAGGCGCGTGGCGGTCTTGCGAAGATCAAATCACTCAAAACCTTGGTTATGGATGGTACAATGTCCATGGCGCAGGGAATGGATTTGAATTTCACGCAGATTCAAAAGCGGCCACTAAAGTTCAGAATGGATATGAGTTTCCAAGGTATGTCGATGATTTCGGCGTACGACGGAACAATCGCCTGGAGCATCAACCCAATGGCAGGTAACAAGCCGGAGAAGCAACCCGCGAGCGAGGCCAAACGCTTGGCAGAGCAGGCAGATATGGACGGTTTGCTCGTTGATTGGAAAACAAAGGGATACACGGTTGAGCTTGTGGGGCCAGAAGATATCGATGGTGCAACGGCATACAAGATCAAGATCACCGATAAAGACAACGATGTGAAGTTCCTCTTCATTGATGCTACTACGTGGCTCGACGTGAAGCTTAGCATGCGCATTAGCATGATGGGACAAGAGGCAGACGTTGACATGATGCTGTCGAATTACCAAGACGTAGCCGGCGTTCAAATGCCGATGCTTATGGAAATACGTTCGGAAGGACAGACCGTTATGTCCATGTCGTATAGCAATCCTAAGGTAAACACCGATATCCCAGATTCTCGATTTGACTTCCCTGGTGACACACCAGCCAAAAAGAACTAAACCTCTTACCCTGGCGACTAGGCCCCTTTCCTGAAACACCTATGATGCGATCCACCCTGTTCGTAGCTCTTCTTATGTGCGCTGGGCTTGCCCACGGGCAGATCACGTTCACGGGTGGAATGCTTGGCCCCCTGCGAGCACGGGCTATTGGTCCGGCCGTAATGAGCGGTCGCATCAGTGACATCGCCGTTGTAGATACTGCTCCTCGCCGCTTCTATGTTGGAGCGGCAGGGGGCGGTGTCTGGCGCACAACGAATGCCGGAGTTACATTCACGTCGGTCTTTGATGAATATCCACAGTCGATTGGTGCTATCACCATCGACCAAAAGAGACCCGATACTGTATGGGTAGGTACCGGTGAATCGTGGACACGCAATAGCGTTTCTCTTGGTGAAGGCGTCTATCGAACTACAGATGAAGGTAAGACGTGGACAAAGTGCGGACTGGATTCAACGGAACGAATCTCGCAGATCGTGATCCATCCAACGGACCCGAAGAGAGTTTACGTGGCAGCACCTGGTCCGCTCTTCAGTGACAGTGAACATCGCGGACTCTATACATCATCAGACTTTGGTGCAACATGGGTGAAGGTCCTCTCGGGCGATGCTCGCACGGGATGCACTGACCTCGTTATTGACCCGAAGAATCCGAAGAATATGATCGCCTCCATGTGGTCGTTCCGCCGAACACCACATTCGTTTGTTTCAGGTGGCAGCGGCTCCGGAATCTTCCGCAGCACAGACGCAGGTGCAACGTGGACTCGAATGAAAAAGGGGCTCCCTACCGGAGAGATGGGACGGATAGCCCTTGCAATGTCACCCCAAGATCCCAAGCTCATATATGCGAGTGTAGAGTCGTCAGAGTCTGCCATGTATCGCAGCACAGACGGCGGTATATCGTGGGAGCGCAGATACGTTGGGTCAGTGGTTGAGATACGCCCCTTTTATTTCTCTCGACTTGTTTGTGATCCAAAGGACAAGAACGTTGTGTACAAGTGTGGGATCCAGATGTATCGCAGTGATGATGGCGGACAAACCTTTACGACTATTGCCAGTGCAGCGCATAGCGACCATCATGCAGTATGGATAGACCCAGCGAATACACGTCACGTTATCCTTGGCACTGATGGCGGCGTGTATGAATCATTCGAACAGGGAAAGTCCGTTCGATTTTTTCAAAACCTTCCGGTTTCGCAATTCTATCACGTTACAACTGATGATGCCACTCCATTCAATGTTTATGGCGGACTACAAGACAATGGATCATGGCGTGGTCCCTCGGACGCCGATGGAGGCATTGGCAACGGTGATTGGAAGTTTGTAGGGGGCGGAGACGGTTTTAATGTTGCCCCCGAGCGATCCGATGCGAGCATTGTGTATTGGGAGTCCCAAGGTGGAAATCTCAATCGCACCAACCTCCGTTCAAAGGAAACAAAGAACATTGCCCCTACACCGGAGAATGCCACGCTGAAGTTGCGTTACAATTGGAATACGCCAATTGTCCGTGGTCAAAAAGCAGGGGTGATCTATGCCGGATCGCAATTCCTGCATAAAAGCACAGATCAGGGTGATTCGTGGACGCGCATCTCTCCGGACCTCACAACAAATGATAGCGCGAAACTCACACAGGCAGAAAGTGGGGGTCTCACACTCGACAATTCGTCGGCAGAAAATCACTGCACAATTTTTACCATCGCAGAGTCACCACGTAACGGGTCCGTCTTGTGGGTTGGAACAGATGATGGTAACCTGCAGCGCACTACCGATGGGGGAAGTAGTTGGCAACGGGTAGAACCACCAACTACTCTCCTTCCAAAGGGTACCTGGGTCTCATCTGTTGAGCCATCGCCACATAATGAGGCAACATGTTTTGTGACCTTTGATGGTCACATGAATGGCGATATGAAACCCTACGTAGCGCGCACAACCGATCATGGTGGAACGTGGCAGATGATCCCAACAGCCGATGTAAAGGGATATGCACACGTCATCAGACAAGACCCGATCCGTCCGAATATCCTCTATCTCGGCACGGAATGGGGCCTCTGGATCTCACTTGATGCTGGAGCCTCATGGGCAGCATTTAGAAATAACCTACCTACTGCGGCAGTTCGCGACATCGCATTCCAGTTGCGAGATCATGCACTCGCTATCGCAACACACGGGCGAGGCATCTATGTAATCGATGAGCTCGACGTTCTCCGAAGTATCGACCCTGCTGCCATTCGCGAAGAGATCACCCTCCTTCCAACGGTACCGGCAATCCGAACGCAAGGCGGCGGAGCCGGACGATGGTTTGGTGGCGACGCCGATTTTGTTGGTGAATCGAGAAATGAATCTGCCCGCGTGTGGTACGTGCTCAAAGATCGTCACGTTCGCGGACCATTTACGATTACCATCAAGGACAGTACCGGGAAAGTGATTCGGTCTACACCCGGTTCTTCTCGAAAGGGGCTCAATAGTGTTGATCTTGCAATGCGCCTTCCGGCCCCTCTAACAGCAAGTTCTGAAGTTGGTGGAGCCTTCGGCTCGTTGATCGGCCCACTACTACCGGAAGGAACCTACACTGTAGAATTGAACAAGGCCGGGACGATTGCCACCACAACGATATCGGTGATAACCGATACAACCTATGGACATACGGCGTATGATAGGGAAGCCCAACAGAAGCTCGTTTCGCAATTGTACGATCTCAATGAAGAGCTCGCGATTACCGTGGCTTCAGTACGGTCAGGGAAGGACGAGTTATCACGTCGCCTCCTCGACACAACAATAACAGACCAAGCAGAGAAGACGCGATTCAAGGTTGGGTACGACGCTCTCGATGAACTCAACAAGGAGCTTGTGAATACCAAGGTAGGACGTGTCACAGGCGAAGAGCAACTCAGGGAACGTCTATCGTCACTCTTTGGCGAAGTGAACAGATACCTCGGCCGTCCTACAAGCAGTCAAGTATCCCTGGCAGCCACGCTGCAACAAAGCGTCAACTCAGCTACGCAACGAGCCCAAGCTCTGCTTCTGCCTTTCCAACTTGAATCTCGCAGTTCCGTAGAAGAACGTCTTCGTAAGGCACGTGGCAGGAAATAGGTCAATTGGAGAGGGGGCTAGCCGTATCTTCGCAGTTCAGCATTCATGAACTGGACAGAAATGATGAAACGTACCCTCGTCTTCTACATTACAGCTGCAGCATTCGCCATTCTTACACAGGGCTTCCAATGCGCATCATCTGACGTTGCTACAGCACGTAAGGCGATGCAAGCGCAAGACTATGTGAAGGCCAAAACGTCGATCAACAAGGCTCTCGTTGCCAATCCTCAAGATTGCGACGCCCTGGTGATGCTCGGTGAGATCAACGAAGCATTGAAGGATACGGACGGTATGGTAGAGGCCTATAGCAAGGCGCGCCAATGTCCTGGTGTGAAACCTGAACAACAGACGATGATGTCTGTGAACCTGTATAATCTCTGGGTTACGCAGTACAACGGTGGCATCACTAATTTTAATGCCTACGTTTCCTCAAACGATCCTCAGAAGCTGAGTGAGGCCAGAACAAATCTTGAACGAGCACTTGAGATCAAGCCTGAATATTCCGATCCCCTGGTTCTCCTTGGCCAGATCCTAGAAATAAAGGGAGACACAACAAAGGCCATTGAGATCTATCAACGGTGGTGGGAAATGGAACGTCCGGGATTTGAGATCTTACGATCAAAGAATCTTACCCTTGTTTCAACACGTGGCGATGTGATCAAGGCCTTAGGTACTCCCGCTTTAACCAAGATGGATAGTATCTCTAACGGAGTGATCTATAAAGATCGGTTCGACGTAGGTGGCCGAGACCTAATCGTGTTTTCGATTTCTGAAGGAAGCGTGGACGCAGCGATTGAGGGCTGGACCTATAATGCTCCGGCCTCTGTCTCTGAGATGGAGAAGTGGCGTACTCGCAGTGCAACGATTAGCCCCTTGAAATCACTGGCCTTCATAGCCTATCAACGTGGCACATATACCGATGCACTTACGTGGACAAACCTCGTAATGCAGGCAAAACCAACTGATCAGGAGCTCGTGCCGTTACGCACGCAACTACTGCAGAATCTTGGCAAGACAGATGAGGCGATGTCCGAACTCAAGGCCCAGATCGCCAAGGAACCAACTACGGTCTTGTATCGACTCCAATACGCAGCTATGCTCTCCGGAGCAGGTAGGTACGAAGAGTCTGTTACAGAGTATAAGGGTGTGGTATCGATTGAACCAACCAACGAAACGGCCCTTTATAACCTTGCTGCGAATTATAAGAACATTGCCAGTACAAAGCAGCGCGCCGAGTTGGAGAAGATGGACAAGAGCAAGAATTACCGCCCGGATACGACGTATCTGACGGATCTTAAGACATCGGCTGAGTACTTTGAACGGCTACGAAAGTCATCGTTCAAATACCGCGACGACATTGTCGTCCTAGAGCAGCTGGCAAATGTCTACGAAGTTCGCAAAGAGACCTCAAAGGTAAAGATGCTGATTATGGAACTTGAGGCACTCGAAGACAAATATCGCACGAGCAAGGACTACTACCTCATCATGGAGGGGCTGTATGGCCGCAACAAGATGATGGATAAAATGAAAGAAGCACAAGAGAAAGGAGCCAAACTATAATGGCAAACAACCCCAATAACCCTAACGACCCGCAAAATCAGCAGCAGATGACCATCGAACTCGGCGAAAAAGAAGCCGAGGGCATCTACTCCAATCTTGCGATCATTTCCCATTCACCCGCCGAATTTGTGGTGGATTTCACCCGGATCTTGCCAGGCGTACCAAAGGCTCGGGTACACGCTCGTATCGTAATGACGCCGCAGCATGCCAAGCTTCTTTTACATGCCCTTGCAGATAACATTGGTAAGTACGAGAACCAGTATGGTGAGGTGCAGGTAGACGGGCAACATCAGCCGTTTCCACCCGGAGTAACGAACATCAACTGATACTTCGTATCTTTGAAGTCATGTCAAATCGAGTCAATCCGAAAACCCGGGTGTAATCATGAAGCGTACGTATCAACCAAGTCGTCGTCGCCGCGTCAACGTTCACGGATTCCGTGCACGTATGGCAACTAAGAACGGCCGTAAAGTCCTTGCACGCCGTCGTGCAAAGGGTCGCGCCCGTATCGCTGTAAGCTTCGCACGCTAAAAATAGCCCCCTCCCATGGTCGTTCGACCATTAAAGGGTCAAGGCGCATTCAATGACGTAATGCGGTCCGGTCGTCGAACAACGTCCGGGCCGCTTTCGTTGACGGCTGCCTTTTCCGCCGACAGATCATCGGTCGAGACGCTCAACTGTGGCGTCACGATAGGTAAGCGTACGGCCAAACGTGCCGTTGTACGTAATAGGGTAAAACGACTCCTCCGAGAGGCTATCCGGCAATCGATTCCGATCCGTTCTCAAGCTTTATCGCGTGCCGGTATCCATACAGTTGTTCTTGTATGGCGCTCGGCTCCACAAGCACCAATGCTCCTACGCTTAGCAGACGTGCGCCCGCACGTAGCTGCAGCATTAGACCAAGCGATCTCCGTATGCAGCAGAAACGCCTAAGCCCGATCGCCGTAATCCTCGTGGCCATCATTCGATTTTATCGAGTGGCCATTTCCCCGATGTTACCGTCATCGTGCCGGTTCACCCCCACATGTTCGCAATACACGCTCGAAGCCGTTAAGACACATGGAGCTCTGCGAGGCTCCTGGCTTGGTGTGAAACGAATATCAAAATGTCATCCCTTTCACCGTGGTGGACACGACCCTGTCCCCCCGGCTCCTGGTCACTCTCATCACGATCACGTGCATACGATCTAAGGTATCATGGACAGACAATCACTCATTGGCGTCATTCTCATTTCTGTGGTTGTTGGACTCTGGATTTTCTTCCAAAGCTCAACTACCCAACGCGATGTAACGCCGCAGAAGACCGCTCAAAAAACAGAGCAACAAGAGGTCAAACGAGCAGCTGTAGAACCGGATGCCCCCTCAGTAGCATTTCAGTCTGCACCAGCCCGCACAATAACTGTGGCCTCGGATCTTTACCGAATCCGCATCAGTTCTGATGGCGCTACAGTTCGGTCTTGGCAGTTGAAGAAATATCACCCTTGGTACAAGGACAGAGATACGTCGGCTCATGTGGACATCGTCCAGCCTGGTGCCTATGAGTTTGGGTTCTCGTTCCGCGCTATGAATGGCAAAAAGGTGGAAGCCAAGTCCATTCCCTTTGTGTTCGAGACGGAGTTGGACAGTCTCTATGTAGCGCCTGGCCAGACCCTTACCATTCGGGCTACGGCCAATGTATCGCCGGGTGGCACTATCACCCGCACCTACACCTTTAATGGCGATCATTACGATGTAGGTACCGAACTGGCTCTCGATGGCATGGAGGCCGTTATTCCGCAGACCAACCGCTATGTAAATCTGGAGTGGTCGCATGGAATTCGCTATCAAGAGGGAAGTAGCGTAGACGAATCAAACAATGCCGTTGCGATCGTCTCTACGAATGGAGACGTAGATGAATTGGATGTAACAGAATTCAATGCGCCGGTAGAAAAGAATGCCAATGGCACGATCGACTACCTAGCTACACGCTCAAAGTATTTTGCCGTTGCCATGATCCCACCGAAGGGATTCGATGGCTCTGCCTTTTATAAGGGGGTGCGGTATGGTCTCCCAGACGAAGGGTATGAAGAGCAATACTCGCTCACGTTCAAACTCCCCTATAAAGGGGGCTTGCAAAAACATAACATGACGTTGTTCGTGGGCCCGATGCAATACGATACGTTAGCTTCGTATGGCCTTACGGGAATCATGAACTTCGGCTGGAAGTGGATCGTGAAGCCGATTGGTGAATATTTCATGCTTCCTACACTGAAATTCATCAACTCTGGCATCCCGAACTACGGTATTGCCATTATCCTTTTTGCATTGCTCATGAAGCTCCTGCTGTACCCACTGGGGATCACCCAGATGAAGTCAGCAAGGAAGATGCAGCTGGTAGCCCCGCTGATGAATGAGATACGGGAAAAGTACAAGGACGACAACCAGACTCAGCAACAGGAGATGATGAAACTCTACAGTGAGTATGGCATCAATCCGGCTGGGGGCTGCCTGCCCCTTCTCCTTCAAATGCCCTTTTTGTATGCCCTCTATGCAGTTCTTAATCTGAACATTGAACTACGTCAGGCGAGCTTCCTGCCATTCTGGCTTACGGATCTCTCGGTGCCGGATGTGATCCTCTCACTGCCGTTCAAGATCCCTTTGTTTAACATCGACAAGTTCTCGGGCCTAGCCTTGTTGATGGGAGCTACGTTGTTCATTCAGCAGAAGCAGGCAGTGACGGATCCCCGTCAGAAGGCCATGGTCTATATGATGCCGGTGATGCTCACGTTGATGTTCTCCACGCTTCCATCGGGTCTCAATCTCTATTATTTCGTCTTTAACGTTGTGGCCATTGTCCAGCAGGTCTACCAGACGAAGTTTGCAAAGAATAAGCTGACCCTTGCCGATCTGAAAAAGATGCCGAAAAAGGAGTCTTGGCTTCAAAAGAAGATGCGTGATGCTCAGGAAATGGCTGCCGCACAAGGTAAGGGTCTTCCAGGACAACAGCAGGGTCGTGTCAGTGGAAAAAATGGACAGTCGAAGGGTGGCCAAAAACCCAAAAAACGTGGGTAAAAACCGATTCTGTAACAAAAACTGACACCTAGTGTCGGAACATCTGCAGGCGCATGAGTCAGCGTGTTCGGTTGTCTCCTATATTTAGGGCTTCGAACCGATGATGTCCATTGCAATTTAACAGTACTACTTTCCTTTTTTCGTTCCCCGAAAGGACCATGCATGAGTTCTGGTTCACTCTTCCGTACGCTCACACTTGCAGCCTTGATGGTGCTTGTGTCTGCGAGTGCACTTAATGCACAATTCACAGGCGCATATAAGCGCATGAAACTGCTTGAACAATTCACAAGTGCTACATGTCCTCCATGTGCCCAAGCTGCTCCATATGTTGATGCAGTTGTAAAGCTTGAGAATGATATCATCTCTGTACGTTACCACATGAACTACCCAGCTCCGGGTGATCCTTGGAACGTAATGAATGGAACACATCCGCAGGTTCGCCACGACCTCTACGGGATCTCCGGTATTCCGTATATGCGTGTTGGTGGGACAATGAATATCAATCCAACGGCAGGGGTTGCAGCGATCAACAATCTTGTTTCGCAGATCCCACCTACATCGATGGCCAAGATTGAAGTAAAGCAGGTTGGTGGTAACATCGAGGTTACAGTCACTACAGACCGCGCACTTTCTGGCGCTCACCTCTTCTTTTCAACAATTCAACGCTCTGTAACTATTTCCAATCTTCCATCCACGTTGCCGAATAGCAACGGGGAGAGAACGTTTGGTGATATCATGATGTTCATGTACCCGGATGCTGCAGGCACGGCAATCAACCAAGCAGCCGGTGAAACGAAGAAGTATACGTTCACACCAGGTGTTGGCAGTGATCTTACATGGAACAAGACGAACCTTTATGGTATTGCCTTCATCCAAGATGATGCAACTCTAGAGATCATTCAGGCTGGTGCCTCCGTAACGAATGACACACCAAAGGCCTTTGACTACTTTGAAGGCTCAAAGGCTACGGCGAACATTTCCGGAATCTATGAGCGTGTTGATCGCGGTGCCACGGCTACCAAGGCTATCTCCCTTACGAATAGCGGATCAACACCAGTTACCGTAGACCTCACTGTAACAAACGCCGAGGCTCTTGCACAAATCGGAATGGCTGCAGAGATCAAGCCTTCAACGATCACTATTCCTGCAAATGGTTCAGCCACTACGGAACTTACGGTTACAGGCCCAGATCGCTCCGTCTTTGTCTCTGTCGGTTCGTCGTTGGCAGCATCTGACGGTCTTGGTGGTATGGTTCCAAACGTGTTCTACCTTGTTAATGGTGCCAAGGTTGTGAACTATTATGGACTCGGCAATGAAGGTGCCCCATTGACGCAGATTGCCGCTCAATCTTCCGCGAAGTATCTCAAGGATGTGGTCTATATGCCATATTCCACTGAGATCCTAACGAACTACCCATCAACTGAATTTGATGCGGCGATCTTTGCGTTTGATGCCTACTGGCTCAATTTGCGTGGGTCGGCACTTACAAGCGTAGAGGGTCTTCTCAAGGCAAAGAAGGGTGTTTGGATTCAATCGCAGGCTGGTATGTATGCTGCCTTTGAACGCTATTTGACGAATGCAGCCTTTG
Source organism: Candidatus Didemnitutus sp. (assembly GCA_035299365.1). Lineage (GTDB taxonomy): Bacteria > Bacteroidota > Ignavibacteria > Kapaibacteriales > Kapaibacteriaceae > UBA10438. The sequence goes on along the minus strand of DATGWS010000158.1, from coordinate 5,158 downwards.
ATGCTACCCGTGTTTGGTATCGCACGGTTGCTGGCATTGAACTCTCGAAGTTTGAGTTCCGTGCGAACTTTGATGCCAATGGTAACCCAACCTCACTCATCCAATTCCCTGTAAAGGGCATTACTGGTGATCCAATCGGCGGCGGGCTTACATTCACTGCAAATGCCGCTACTCAAGACTTCCCGTACTATGCTCTTGGTACAGATGTGATCAAGCTCACATCCTCATCAAAGGCAAAGCCGGTTCTCTACTACGACAATAACCAAAACAACATTGGTATGGTTCGTGTTGAACCAACCTATGGTGGACGTCTTGTATATGGCTCTGTTGGTTCTGAGATCATCGCTTCTACTACAACACGCAACACGCTCACGGAAAAGGTCGTTGACTGGCTGCTCGGAACCGATGCAGCTGTTCCTAAGATCGCTGTAAGCCAAGGCACACTGAACTATGGTGCGGTGGAAGTAGATCAAACGAAGGAAATGTCCTTCACCCTTACCAATTCTGGTAATGCAGAACTCTCGATCACAGACTATACACTGACCGGTGCTGATGCCATTTCATTCGACATCACTGGCGGCGGTATTGTTAACGGTGTGCCTATCAAGGTAGCAGCTGGTGGAACACATGTTGTGAAGGTAACCTTTGCACCTACATCGAAGAAGACCATCTTCGGTGCAGCACTCGCATTTGTATCGAATGCAGCAGATGCTCCAACTGTTCAGCTTCGTGGTTCAAGCACTGTAACAAGTGTTGAGACAGACGTAGTAAGCGAAACTGGTGCTATCGGACTTACCTTGGTTGGTGCTAACCCGATCGCCGACAATTCGGCTGTACGCCTTACTTCGACCGGCAGTGTAACAGTAACCGTTGTTGATGCTGCTGGACGCACAGTCTCTACGCTCTTCGATGGAACGGTGAACGGCTCGGAAACTGTCTCAATCGCTTCTTCCTCACTTACCTCTGGTACGTATTCGATCGTTGCCACCAATGGTTCCGATCGTGCAGTGCTCACTGTGGTAGTGGTTCGCTAAGATTCTCGAAATACGAACAACAACGGCCGTCTCGCTTTATGCGAGACGGCCGTTTCTTTTTGTATAAACCAGGTAGACGAGTGGAGGGTTAACGGCGATAGGTGTATTTGGCGTTGGCAGGCACCGGTGTACGCAATCGATAGTCGCCAAATCCTGTGTTGTCCTCAAACGTGAACGACAGGTTGTTGGGGTACAACCATCGAGTAACGATGGAGACACCATTCTGCGCTGTAAAGCGTTCCGTATTTAGGGGCTCACCATAAATGATATACACTCGCCCCATATCCGTAAGCCAGCCTTCTGTATAGGACTTGAATCTGCGGTTGGCCTGTTCTATGCGGGAGTAATATTCCTCAAGAGCTTCATTTCGCACAGTTGAGGGGGTGGGGTCGATCTTCTTCCAATAGTCTTCAAAGCGCGACAAACGATCGATCTCGGTTGTACCACCCTGTATAACATCGATGTCGCTCTGATCGGCAACATAGATCAACTGTTTGATGGCCTTGGTCACATCACTGAGAACGGCGCCCGTCATAGAACGTGGGACCACGTATGGTCTGGAGCGTTCTGCAAGTACCACGCTTGTATCTGCAACGTCGGAACCGTTTACTGGGTGGAGTCGAAGACGTAGTGAATAGGTACCCGGGATCATTCTTTGTGGTGTAAGTAACGGAACGAATGATTGAATGATGGTTCGTTCGGCAAGGAACGGTTCTCCTTGACCTGACGCGAGAGTTCGCCCGTCCGTTGCCTCAATATTCCACGTAAGAATATACCGTCCGGAATTTTCGTTAAGGTAGAGCTCTACAAAAGCAAACAACGATACTTCGTTAGACCACACAACGTCGCCAACATAGGGCACTATCGAGAAACGCTCGCCTCGCTGTTCGATATCACTGGCAAGCATCACAGAGCTCATGTCGGCCGATCCTGTTCCAAGGGCTGGTACAACAACCTTCCGAGTAACAGAATGATCGCGCCTTCCAAATACGTCTCGGGCAATGATCTCGATGCGATAGGTTCCAGGCCTGAGTTCATATCGGCGAACGGCATTGTCGGCCTTGCCCGTTTTTCCACGCGCAACTGCGTAGTCATCTTCTACGACACTTCGCTTATACGTGGAATCAAAGAGCTTTCTGCCTGTTGTATCTCGAACAGTAGTTGTCACAGTGTATTCTGCAACCATGGTGCCGTTGAATTCAGAGAATTGCAAGGCCTCAAAGGGCATAGACACGTATACATCCACGCGGGACATGGCAGGACTCACCGCACTACGAAAGGAGAGGACGTCTACCTTAAAAGGAGCCGGCAGCACAGGTTGCGCCAAAACATCCTGAACCACGGCAGTACATGAAACGGCCGTGGCTAGGAGAACGATGGTTGGTGGTTTCATGCTCATGTTTAGATCCGTACCGAGACCTTCCATAGGTCGCGTGCTTCACGTGCAAGGCGTTCCCGTTCATCGGGATGAGCGATATGAATCAGCGTTTCAGCACGTTCGCGGAGTGTCTTACCGTGTAGATAGGCGATGCCGTGTTCTGTTACCACATAGTGGACGTGTGCCCGAGTAGTTACTACTCCGGCACCAGGCTTTAGGATGGTTGCAATACGGCTGACACCTTTTGCTGTCCTTGACGGCAGGGCAATGATCGGTTTGCCACCTCGCGAGAGAGCTGAGCCCCTCATAAAGTCAACCTGACCTCCAACGCCAGAATAGGGGGCTGTCCCTATGGAATCCGCACACACCTGCCCGCTTAAGTCCACTTCGATCGCGCTGTTTATCGCCGTCATCTTTGGGTTTCGTTGAATCACGGTTGGATTGTTCACGTAGGCCACATCAAGCATGGCAACCATCGGGTTGTCATCAATGAAGTCGTATACCTTCTTTGTTCCCATAACGAACGTTGCAACGATCTTATTTGGGTGAACAGTCTTACGCCTTCCGTTGACCACGCCCTTTTCAAGCAGCGGTATCAGTCCGTCACTGAACATCTCCGTGTGCACACCGAGGTCTTTGTGGCCATGTAGTTCATGGAGCACTGCATCCGGAATTGCACCGATGCCCATTTGCAGGGTTGCCCCGTCATCAACCAAGGAGGCCACGTGACGCCCAATAGCTTGCTCGATTTCTCCGAGCACGGGTGGCTGAACCTCAAAAATCGGATCGTCAACGTCCACCATATAGGTAAGCCGGTTCATATGGACCAAGGCATCACCATGTGTCCGCGGCATATTGGGGTTGATTTGTGCTATGACGATCTCAGCCGAAAGCAACGCTTCGTGCGCAGCCTCAACAGTAACGCCTAGGGAACAAAATCCGTGTTTATCAGGGGGCGATACATTTATCAAGGCAACATCGATGTCTAAGATGTTACTCCGGAAAAGGTGTGGAATCTCTGAAAGAAAAACCGGTGTGTAATCGGCCCGGCCTTCTTGTACAGCCTTACGCATATTCCCGCCAATGAACAGGCAGTTCACACGGAAGTTATTCTGATACTGCGGGTCGGCATAGGGGGCCGGACCTTCAGTGTGCAGATGGATGATTTCTACGTCTTGTAGCCTGCCCGCCTGACGCACCATTTCCTTGATGAGCGTCTGAGGCGCAGCGGCAACACTGTGAAGATAAATGCGGTGTCCGGACTGAATGGCGGAGATAGCTACGTCGACACTTACCAGCTGACTCATGGAGTCTCCATTGTGAACGAGACTGCAAAGTTAGCGTTTGGTATCTTCGCCGTAAGCAAGGGAATACAACATGGACCTCAAGAACATCATTTTCGTCATCGTCCTGCTTCTGGCAGGGGGCTTCTTCATTCGTAGCACCATGCGTTTAGTGGCGTGGTTGCGTGTAGGAAAGGCCGACGATAGATTTGGCAACATCGGAAAGCGCATCCGCACAACTCTTGTTGTTGGCTTTGGGCAAAGCAAGATTCTGAGAGACAGGGTGGCTGGACCGATCCACGCCATGATCTTTTGGGGTTTCCTGATTCTCCTGTTCTCGGCACTGGAAATGATCCTCGAAGGATTCCATGAAGGGTGGTCTTTCAACTTCCTAGGCCCGGTCTACTCAGGAATCACGATTCTCACAGACATTTTCTGCCTGCTCATCATCGTTGGTACGATGATGTCGCTCTGGCGTAGGTATGTGACCAAGGTTCGCCGACTTCAAGTTGAGCACGAAAAGGTAGAAGCAGGAATGATCCTGCTTACGATCTTCTCCATCGTAACAGCACTTTTCGTCCAGAACTCTCTCCGACTTCATGTCTTCGGTGAAGATTTCTCGTGGGCTGTTCGGCCCATCGGACGTCCGTTCGGCAATGTGCTGTATTCGGTACTTGGAGACGCTAGTGGTATCGTCTTCGAGATTGCATGGTGGATGCATGCAGTGCTGATCCTTGCCTTCATGAACTATTTACCCTTCTCCAAGCATCTGCATGTTCTTACGTCCATCCCAAATGTTTTCCTTGGCCCGCTTTCTCCCACGAATAGCATGGAGAAGATCGATTTTGAGGCTGAAGGAGTTGAGAAGTTTGGTGTAGTGGACATTGAGGACCTTACATGGAAGTCCTTGCTCGATGGCTATACCTGTACCCACTGCGGACGTTGCACAAGTGTCTGTCCGGCCAACCAAACGGGTAAGGTCCTGGATCCGCGTGGCATCATTGTTGCCATTCACGATCGAACAATGGACAAGGCGCCCCTTATTCTCAAGAAAGAGGCAGGGGGCGAACTAACACCCGAAGAACAGGTAACGTGGGATAAGAAGCTGATCGGCGACTACGTGGACCCCGATGCATTGTGGGCGTGTACAACGTGCGGCGCGTGTATGCAGGAATGTCCGGTAAACATCGAACATGTTCCGGCAATCGTTGGAATGCGTCGGTCAATGGTGATGATGGAATCACAGTTCAATGATGAGTCAGCGCTATTGCCGGACATCTACGGTAATATGGAAACGAATTCCGTGCCGTGGGGTGGGTTCGGGCAGGCGGATCGTGCCAACTGGGCAGAAGGCATGGGCATCAAGACGGCTGCCGAAGATCCATCTATGGAGGTCCTGTTCTGGGTGGGTTGCGCCGGGTCCTATGATGAACGCGCAAAGAAGACCACAAAGGCCTTTGCTG
>DATGWS010000157.1:0-4062 GCA_035299365.1 Candidatus Didemnitutus sp. | reverse complement strand
ATCGGTGAATAATCCAGGGTCAGCGTCATGCCGATCGTTCGCATGGTGCCGTCGAAAATCGCCGGATTCTCTCTCAAGTCTGCATTCGGTTTGAACAATGACCACGCCGGCACAGATGTTGCCGATCGATGATCATCGGATCTTACGAACAACCGTATGCCACTTGGACGCGACCACAAATCGTTACGTATGAAACGCAACTGTCCCCATGTATATCCAATTCCTACCTCTCCCCCCGTGCGGTAGTAGTAGTCCCCATAGTCATTGCCGAAGAGAAGACTCGTGAACGTGATAAGCCCCGTTCTCACAACATTTGGATCGTCTCGCCTTTGCAGTACCTTATACAGGGCTCCATCGATCGTCCACTTCTGACGTTCTCCGAGAAACCACGTGGACTTTGCAGATCCGAACCCCTGTTTGTCCATAAAACCATATCCTGCCGATGCTTCTATCTCTAGAACTGTGTCAGGACGGAAACGCATACCAAGTCCTAGGTATGGACCGTGGATCCGATTATACCGAAAGATGTCTTCAAATCCGGAAAAGGGGCGCCTTCCTAAACGCGCAAGGGTACGTGTGATCGGACCTATGTAGCGATCAAGAAAGGTTGTCTGAAGACTGTCGGGATTATCGATCAGGTTCTGGATCTCTGCATACGCATTTGCCTCTTCTTTGCGCAACGGAAGTTTCTGGTTCACATTCCAAAAGGCTGAATCAAAGGTGTTTGCTTGATCAGAGATCTCAACTCTCCGTTGTTCAAAGAGATCATTGTCTATAGGTGCATTGATGTGATAATCATAACAGAAGGTCTCGATCTCGATATCAAGTCTCGGAGCGAAGAGAAAGAATATCTCCGCAACGAGCGATGATTGTATGGAGAGAGCTTCAGGGACCACAACACCTTCTGACACAATGAAACTCTGTCGGTATTGAAGTGAAGCATCGAATGGTAGGTTCACTGATCTGTTCGGAGTAAGTCGCACTTCGAGCGGAACGTTATTGCGTTGATCAACATAGATGGTGCCCGTGAATGCCCTTCGAGCTGCACTTTTTGGTGATACGTCAATGAGCACCGTGTCATCCTCAACACTACTCTTTAGCACAAATTCGTAATCGTCAATGGCATTGGGATGAAGGGGCGATTCGATCTCTTCGTTCAGAATCGTTACGGCGTCATCATAGGCATTGAGGTTTGTTCCGAAGGAGACAAAATTTGCCTGGGGTGGAATGTTTGCCGTTTGTCGTCGTTGAATGATCTCGTTAAAGTAACGCCCCGGTCTGGCATAATACCCGCGCGCGAATGATTCAAGAATGCTGAAGACCGTTGTGTCTCCCCGACCGGAGCTTCGAGACGCAGTTGCTGTATCAGTGTTAACAACGAACTTCGTGTAGAGCATGTAGGAGTATCGGTCCAGCGAGTCGCGTTGGCGTGCCTTACGTTCAAGAACTCGCCTCATGATTGGTACCGCGGGATCTTCGGCCGAAACCACAACTTCGGCGCCCGTAAATGCCCTCTCTTGAAGTCCTATAGCTAATACCGCATCCGCAACTGGTTTGCGAACCGTGGTAGGGGCATAGCCAACCAACGAGAAAACAATTGTTAGCGAGTCTACATTTTGTAGTTGTTGGGCCGGGATGCGCAAAAGGAAAGTTCCTCTGCGATCGGTCATTGTAGCCGAACGTGTTTCAAGGACGCGTACGCTCACAAAACGCAGCGGACCTACCGTATCAGTGTCAAAGACAGAACCACGCAATGTAACGTCGCCCTGTGCTTGAGAGAGGCACAGAGTGGTTACAAAGAACACTAGGCACCATAGGGTGCGCATCGATCAGCCCCCTACTATGTGAAGTGCTTCCTTTTGAGCGGTGTTTAATGCCTCTTCCGGTGTTGACTCACCGAGCAAAACACGGACAACGGCATCTTCGAGCACCGCCTCGAGATCCAGCCAGCGTGGGTGGACGGGGGTCATACGAGCGTGCTCAAGTTGTTGAGCAAAAACGGCCTTCATTGGGTCGGCGATCAATGTAGGATCTGCATATGATCCTTTTTCGGCAGGAAAACCGGCCTCCGGGACCTTTGCGCAAAAACGCACGGCGTTCGGGCCGTTGGTGAGAAAGAGAACGAAGTCTCGCGAGAGTTGTGTGTTTTTCGTTGACGCACTCACTGCTAAGTACTCGCCTCCGGCAAATGAGATGCCTGGCTCTCCCTTAAGACCCGGCATAAGGATAGGTGTGACCTTGAGCGCGGTGGTAGCATTGATCTTCTTGGTGAGCCATGAACCGGAGTTCCAAAAGGCAACCTTTCCCTGGATAAATGCGGCATCGAGCTGGCGTTGCGTTTCAACAAAGCCCGCTCGTGCTAGCTGTGCATAGGTCAACAATGCCTTTACATTTTCCTGGCTATTGAGGATCGGTCTGCCGTTGGCGTCGAGAACATCGCCACCAAACGTCCACATGAACGGCAAAATCTTCTTATACAACCGGTGGGCATCAGCACCGTTAGCTCCCCAACCATTCGACCCCGACTCATGAACGGCCTCAGCGGCCTGTACGAGGTCCGTCATGGTGGTAATCGGAGAGTTCCACCCGCTCTTTTGAACCAGAGCAGAATTCATGTAGAGCACGCGTGTGTCCAGAGTCCATGGATACGCATATGCTCTTCCCTGCCACATAGCCGGTGCTACCGAATACGTAACAAATCGTCCGAGGGCGTTGGCGTCACCCGGAAGAGCAAGGAGCACGCCCGAGCTCGAGAATTGCGCTACCCAGTCTGAGCCCAATTCAATCACATCCGGAGGAGCACCGGAGTTGAATGCCGCTTGGAGCTTCACCTTCCCGTCGTTCCATGAGAGTTCGGTGAGTTCAACCTTGGCGTTGTTCGCTTTTTCGAACTCCGTGACCAACTCCTGTAAAACAGCCTTTTGTCCCGGTTCACTCCAAAAGTGCCAGAATCGGATAGTGCGCGCGGATGTTGAAGGCGTCTCTCCACCGCCGCAACTGCTCAAGAGAATGACTGCGCAGATCGAACAAAATGAGGCGAACTGCAGGTGATAACGAGTATTCATGCGACGAAGCTACGCAAACGCGTTGTCCATTCGCGCTACTATCCGTAGTTTTGAGCCCGTCCATTACTTCATCTTCCGGGTGTCCAGTGCCGAAGACGTCAAAGTACATCTTCATTACGGGCGGGGTTCTTTCCTCTTTAGGAAAGGGCATTGCTTCTTCTTCCATCGGTCTCCTCCTCCGTCAGCGCGGTTTTTCCGTGACGGTACAGAAGCTAGACCCCTACATCAACGTCGATCCCGGTACGATGAATCCGTATCAGCACGGTGAGGTCTTTGTGACCGATGACGGCGCTGAAACTGATCTCGACCTTGGCCATTACGAGCGGTATCTCGATGTAAGCATGTCGCGTTCGAATACTGCAACAGCCGGACAGGTCTACTTTGACGTTATCACTCGGGAGCGTCAAGGCGCCTACCTGGGTAAAACTGTTCAAGTTGTCCCTCACATCACGGACGAGATCAAACGTCGAATGAGGGCCTTTGAAGGCAAATTCGATGTTATCATCATTGAGATCGGCGGTACCGTTGGTGACATTGAGTCGCTTCCGTTTCTCGAGGCTTGCCGTCAGCTTCGCCATGAAGTAGGAAGAGGCAACGTACTCGATATTCACCTCACCTATGTGCCCTATATCAAGAGCGCTGGGGAGTTGAAGACAAAACCAACGCAGCACTCGGTAAAGACATTGATGGAGTTCGGCATCACACCCGACCTACTTCTATGTAGGGCAGAGATGAGTCTCGACAAGGACATTCGTGCCAAGATCGCCCTCTTTTGCAACGTAGAAGAACGCAGCGTCATCGAAGCGCTTGATGCCGATACGATCTACGAAGTGCCAATGATGTTCGCTAAGCATAAGCTCGACGAGATCGTCTGTGAGAAGCTACACCTGAAGAAATCGAAACTCAACCTCGACACGTGGTCACGATTTGTCCATCGCATCAAGGCTCCGAAACACAACATCACCATTGGCCTTGTTGGTAAATACAACAAATACCC
>DATGWS010000156.1:0-13374 GCA_035299365.1 Candidatus Didemnitutus sp. | reverse complement strand
CTTCCTCGGCGTTGATTGTCTGGTGACCCCTCCTGCATTTCTTCTCTTAAGTGAACGATTTGCGCTACCGACACGCTCTACCTTTGCGCTCTCGTTTCACACAAAGGGAAAAGTCGTGCTCAAGATGTTGTTATGGATTATCCTTGCCTTGCTGTTGATGTGCAGTGTACGCGTGAGTGCACAATACGATGAACAAGACAGTTCGTACTACAGGTACTTTGTTGGAAGTACGCTGTTGATGTTAGGCAATTTTATACCGGATGACCCTAATCCGCCTGGGTTTGTTCAGCTGAACCTCGGGTATAGAATAACTCCCACCGATGTTGTTTTTGTGGAGCTCAAACGGTCGCGGTTTGCCTGGCCACTGGGTATTCCGTGGGGACCTTCATTTGATGCTCCCGGAGAGAACTATCCGGGGTACGTACAACAACATATTCTTGGTGTTGCCTACAACCACTTTTGGTGGAAGGGACTCTACACGGGTATTCATGCCATGAATGCCTACCAAGAATATATTGATGAGCAGGACACAAAGATCGCAACGGGCTATACCTTGTTCTTGACCTATCGGTTGGGCTATCAGCTTACGTTCTTTAACAATCGGGTCTTCTTTGAACCATCGGTTGGGTTGACGCATTGGCCGGTAAAGACCAATACACCAGAGGCGTTTCAGGAAAAGGACGATAAATGGCCTGGCTACTTTGGATTTGAACCCGGACTTCATTTTGGGATCAACTTCTAGTGCGAAGAAACAAAGGGGCTTGATGTGGTGTTCTAGCGTGGCACCTCTTTCCTGCGTACCTTGATCCATGCAAGCTGTTACAAATGAGACGCTTACCCTGGAGCCCCTTACCCGGGAGCATGCAGAAGAAATGTTCGATGTGTTGGCGGACCCCGCCATTTATGAGTATGAGAATGAACCGCCACTGTCCGTAGAGTGGCTACGGTCGAGATATGCGCGGTTGGAGTCGCGTTGGTCCCCGGATGGTGTGAACCAGTGGCTGAACTGGGCGGTCAGGCTTCCCACCCAAGAATGTATCGGCTTTGTGCAGGCAACGGTCTACCCAGATCGGTCAGCCTCTGTGGCCTACGTCTTCTCCTCAACACATTGGGGAAAGGGGCTAGGCACACACGCCGTCCGGGAAATGCTCTTTCAGTTAGAGTCGAGGTTTTTTGTGACGTCGTTTAAGGCCGTGCTCAAGGAAGACAACATCCGCTCGTACCGACTCCTCCTCCGCTGCGGATTCTCCCTTGCCACACCGGCAGAACATGATGCTCAGGTTATTCCGGGTGATGAGATCTTGATGACAAGAAGAAATGACTCCGCTCGCTTCGCTCGAAATGACGAAATGACGGTTATGACGCAATGACGGAGATCCCTCGCTTCGCTCGGGATGACGCATCGCATACCGTCTCCATTATGGAGAAAGGCGAGCACCATCAAGGATGGTGCTCGCCTTTCTTTGTCAACAAAACGAGCGATGCCAGCGTCATCCCGAGGAGCGGAGCGACTCGGGATCTCATCAAGAAATGACTCCGCTCGCTTCGCTCGAAATGACGAAAAGACGGTTATGACGGAATGACGGAATGTAAGGTTCTGTCAAGGTGGCCAGAAGCTCGCTACAACGTAGGTTGTATTAGTACCACCTCCGAACTGATGCACCAATGCCTCGCCCCCTATACCTGATCTTCATTGCTGCCCTTGCAAATGTCGCCTTAACAATGGGCTCAATGCAGGCGCAGACGTTGCCAAGAGTTGGGCAAGTGCTGTGGGATTTCAACAATGGCACGAACTCGGGTTCGGGAGGAATCGCATATGCGGAAGACGCAGGGCTCGTGTTTGGGGGTACATACAATGAGCGCTTGTTTGTTCTTGACGCCAGCACGGGAGAGGTACGAGACACAATCAACATGCTAGATTGGGGGGCCGGGTCAGCGACTGATCCCTTCGGTGCGCCTGTAGACATCTCGTGTTCGCGCGATGGGTCAGTGCTTTGTTTGCTCGTTGCAAGTGTCAATGGCTACAAAGTGGTGATTATGGAGTACCCCTCAAAGAGAATTCTCAAAGATAGCGTAACCGTAGGTCGCGATTTCGCAGGTAGTCATGATGCATGGAAACTCATGCGTGTACAGGTGTCGCCGATGGGCCGATATGTTGTTACGCATGACCAGACAAAGTCAATGAGCGTGCCGGGACGATACCAATTGCGACTGTACGATCTTCTGCAAGACACATCATACCTCATAGATGGTAGGTCGTGGGCTCGGTGTGATTTCGATGATGCTGAACGACAAATGGTATTTCTGTCCAGTGGAAGCATTGGCACAGCACTCTGTGGCAATCGTGTATCAATTGCTACACTCGGAAATGGAGCTCCCGTTATCAAGCATACTCAAGAGTACGGGTGGCCTGCCATTTCAGGCGACGGCCGATTTGTGATGTCATCGGGGTACGGAGTGGCAATGGATTTGTCGCCATATCCAGTCGCAGAGCCAAGAGCACGCATAGTAGAAATCGAAACAGGAAACGTCATCTGGTCACTCGACGGAGACTTTTCAGGCGGTGACATTGGGAGCGGATACAGTGATTTCGGCATTCCGGCATGGTCAAAAGATGCCAGCCGTCTGTTCTGTGCTCGCGACTCGAAGAGCCTCCCTGCTGACTGGCGTGCTCGCATTTTCTACACAACCAATGACACAGTTCCTACGCATAGGATTGCAGACACTTGTATGTACCACGGATCTCGTTGGAGTGTATCACGAGGTTCTACTAACAACTCCCAACTTACCATCGGATTTTCCAATGGTGGTGGGATTCGCGCAGAAAGACTTGTACCCACAACGTCAAGTGTTGACGATGATAGGGGGCAAGCAGAACTCACGTCGGTCTATCCCAATCCTACCAATGCGATGTCCACCATCCAGTACACGCTTGAAAAATCCGGACGTGTGATCGTGGATGTGATAGACATACACGGCGCAGTTGTTATCACGCTTGAAGATGATCATGCAGATGCAGGCACCCACACCGTTGACCTCTCGTCGGCAAGCATCACCTCGGGCACGTATGTGGTGCGTGTGCGACAGGGGAGCATGATGTATACAAGTCTGGTTGTGGTAAGACACTAAGAGAAGAAGTGACGTAGTGACTTAGTGACGCAATGACGAGGTCCCTCGCTTCGCTCGGGATGACGCTGCTCAGGCAGTGTGGTAGAATTAGAAAGGCGAGCACCATCTAGGATGGTGCTCGCCTTTCTTTGTAAACAAAACGAGCGATGCCAGCGTCATCCCGAGGAGCGGAGCGGCTCGGGATCTCTACACATTAACCAACCACGATGCCAGCGTCATCCCGAGAAGCGTAGCGACTCGGGATCTCGGCGAGGAAATAATCCGCTCGCTTCGCGAGCAATGACGAAATGACAATTTGACTGGATGTTCAATCTTACTTCTGAACCATTACCTTACACCACTCACTGCCACCGGCATGCGACATGGCTATGAGATAGATGCCCGGGACGAGGTGTTCCACGGAAATGTTGAACTCCTGACGAGTAGGTGTTTGGGTGATCAAAGTTGACAGATCAGATATCTGCTGACCATAGATGTTCACAAGGGTTAGTTTGGGTTTACTCTTTGTGAGATGCGCATTGTTGATGCGAATGGTGAGTTGTCCATTTACTGGAGTCGGGTACGCCCACACCGATGCAAACTTGCCTTGGTCTTCTTCATTGTCAACGTTGCTTGTCGTTGGGGTAAATGTGTAGAGCCCTTTATTCGTAGCCGCATAGATCGTGCCGCTCTTGTCTACGTCTATGTCATTGATGAATCGAAAGTAGAGTGGCGTTTCGCCCAATGTGTGCCACGACATTCCGGCATCCGTGCTCTCCATTACTCCATCCTCTATACTCGCATACAGCACACGTGTTGGTGATGTAGGGAGCAATTCGCGGCGTCCCCAGAATGCTGGCCTTGATCGGGGCTCGTCATGCACCATTGTCCACGTCCGTCCTGCGTCGCTAGAACGCATGATTGTAGCTCCGGTCTGGTTGTAGCGGTCCGATTCACTGTTGCCTGTGTTGTTGGTATCGGCAAGAACCTGTCCCGCTGCACACAGCACAGTACTCTCGTCGAGTTTTGTGATGTACCAGATATACGACTGCTTTCCCAAGCCGACATCACTGCGGATCCATGTATCCCCATTGTCGTCCGAGCGGTACAATCCTCCTGGACGCCGGACGGTTGTGTCGGTTCCATCATCACTATACAAACCGCGGAAGCCCAACAACAGCGTGGACGGCGAAACGCGAACAATCTGCGATGCCTCCAATATTCTACCTGCGGGGTCGCGTGGGAGGCCCGCAGACTTAGCTGCCGTCCATGTCTCTGCTCTATTCGAACTGAAATACACGGAGTCACTCACAGCAATCCACTCGGATCCGCTTGAGATTGAAAACGCTGATGCCCTCACCGAACCAGCCCCAATGGGTTTTCGAATTTTTGTGTTAGGACCTTCTACACTGATATGGGTTGAGTGATTGTATGTCGTGTCACCTATCAGTTGAACGGTAGGCCCCCCTCGATCCACATATTGGGGAGATATCTCGTTGAAGACATAAAATTGGGGGTACCCGGAACTTTGCCGTTGGTACGTAGCCGCTTCTGAATGATTCATACGATAAAGAGCGGAATGCTCGCTCGAGATGAGATGTATTCCGGCTTCGTCAGAGGTAACCCGGCCTACATTCATCAAATGCGTTCCCAGTGATCGGACATCTGTTATCCCGAACAGATCAGCTGGTGCCGTAGGTAAATGCCACGTCTTACCGCAGTCTATACTTCGAAACAGACTTCTCGGTCCTATCCCAATAAATGTACAAGAGTCTATCCGTATCACAGAATGAAGCGATGGTGCCAATCTCGTCAGAGTATCAATTGCACCTAAATCGGTTGGTAGTATGCACAACAATCCTCCATTCGCAATCGCAATTCTATCCGCATAATCTGTGTGAAATGCCTCGGCAGCATAAACTATGTCTAACACGCCCACATTGCCTCGGTAGAACCAATCAACGCCCCCATTCTTTGTGGAAACAACATCACCAGTGGTCATTATTACTGTGATTATGTCCGCTTGCTGGCGCATGAGAAGAGCAGTCAGCTCGAGGAATTTTCCTCGTAAAACCTTACTTGAGTTAACAAAAACAAGGCTATCTATTTCAACCCACGACGCCCCGGTATCGGTCGATCGGGCAAGTTTGCCAAATGTTGTTCCCTCTACCGCTGCGATTATCGTAGCCGAGTCGAAATATCGGTATGCTATTGGGCTGCCCGGCACCTTGACGACATGAAAGCTTGACTTTCTGGCGTTATACTCTATAAATGCGCTGTCGCGTGCAACGGAAAACACTCCCTTTTCTATCTCAACCACATGTTCCGCAAGAATCGAGCCAAAGGAGCCCCGAGGTATAACAGTAGAATCCCAATCTTTGCCGAGGTTCTTCGATGAATACAAGTCCTCAAAGCTAGCACGGAGTCCCACGAGGATCACCACCGAATCATACAAGCCTACTTTTGGAGTAAGAGGTACCACCCTTTCGGCCCCTAACGGTCGAAGTTCTCGCCAGTTATTTTTCATACGGTTGTACGAGAACATACGATACTCGTCGTTGGCGACTTTATCCTCCCAATGATAAAGTATGTTGCAACCATTAGCAACGAGCTGCGAAACCGGCCTGTAATCTTGAAGGTTTGGAATGGGCATATGGGTCCAGGTGCTGCCGGAATCATCACTGCGCCAAATACGGCTACCCAATACTGTCCACACTTCTTTTGTGCACGTGTCAAGGACAACGCGGCGAGACATTCCGAAAACTCTATAGGGATCGATAAATGAGTACCATGCTCGGTAGTCAGGATTCCAATCTTGAGCACGTAGCGACAACCCCGGTGCCCACAGCGCCACAATGCAAACCAAGGCAATTAGAATGAATCTGTTGGGTGCAGTAGAGTGTATCATGAATTTTACCCCATTAAAATCTGGGCAGGCAAATATCGATTTGCCTGCCCTTTTAATATACGTCAAGGACAGACTTCACTAGTATCATTTGGATTGAAGTCACACCCGTTGTCGGTGCACACCTGTGCACATGTCCCGCTTGGGATAGCATGATGCTCAGGTGATTCCGGCTGATGAGATCTTGATGACAAGAAGAAATGACACAATGACGCAATGACGGAATGACAATATGACGCAATGACGGAGATCCCTCGCGTCGCTCGGGATGACGCATCGCATTCCGTCTCCATTATGGAGAAAGGCGAGCACCATCAAGGATGGTGCTCGCCTTTCTTTGTCAACAAAACGAGCGATGGTAGCGTCATCCCGAGAAGCGGAGCGACTCGGGATCTCTACACATTAACCAACCACGATGCCAGCGTCATCCCGAGGAGCGGAGCGACTCGGGATCTCTACACATTAACCAACCACGATGGTAGCGTCATCCCGAGGAGCGGAGCGACGAGGGATCTCAACAAGAAATTGACTCCGCTCGCAATGACGCAATGACGCAATGACGCAATGACGTTACTGCACAAGTACGAGCTTGCTGTTGTGCGTAGCGGTGTTTACGATCAAGACCGGACCCATCACGATGTGATTCAACGCCAGGGTTCCGTTGGCAGTTGTGGTGGTTGACGCTATGTGTCGGCCCATGAGGTCGTACACAGATACAGGAGTGTTGCTCCATTCGTGTGACGGATCTGTGAGCTCACTCACATCGGTTGTAGATGTTGGTTCAAAGTGGATATGTGTTCCGCGGACGGGGACGCCGTGCATGGCCGGGAAGGTAACTGTGCGAACGGTATCTGTCTGGAGAACTTTTGGGTCGCCATAGAGCCACACCTTGCTATACATCGCCATAAACTCACTGTCAACCAACGCTATGCCGGCCAAGGGTTGCACCTCTGTATTGGTAATGGAGCGTGTGTTCTCTGAGCTTGGTCCAAAGAGGATGTCATAAGCCCCGTTATTGAAGTGATACCGAATCTCGAAACAGACATAGTTTGGTTCTCCGAGTCCGGCGATGGAGACGGAATCAAAGCGGACGCTGATCATCGGGTCGGTTGCTGATGCATTATACTGATAGCCGATTGCAGCACCAGGCAGGGTACTGTCCAGCACAGCAAACACGCCATCGGCAAGGGCAAGCATCGTTGGCGTAGAGATGATAAACGATCCATTGCCGGAGATGAAAAATTGGACGGTATCTGATTGTTCAAAGGAGAGCCCAAACGACGTTATGGGGCGTTGTGGTGATGGAATGTTCATCAGGGTGCCGTAGCCCCACGGAATGTTCTGCAAGCGGGTTCCAGTAAATGGATACCACGGGTCGAACCGCGATCCGGAAATCGTTACCTCATAGGGTTGCTGTTCTGCGCGAACGCTGAGGCAACCAACAAGAACAAACACAACAAGGACTATCTGACGTAGCATGACGAACTCCACAGTGGTGATTGTGGTGGACACATTGCTGATGGTAAGGGTTACACAGGAAGTTCGTCACCCAAGCGAAGCCTGTCCTGCCGAAGGGAGGATCGAGGGGGGCCACCATCATCAGTAGATACGGTATGGCAAGCGAGAATGGCCCCCTATATGAGCATACGGTTACGTAGATCTTAGCGCTGGCCATTCATACTAAACAGTGTGGAGAAGGCCGACTGATTGTCGGTGCATAGTACGCGTGTTAACTGCCGCTTAAAACCGTAATGGTCGAGGCTTTGCCTTCAATATGTCTCGTCCTTACCGATACAGTCACCCCTTTCAAGCTATGTACGAATGTATCTAACAGTGAATCGCCATGCTCCGGAACGATTGCGAGTTCCACGATAAGTTGCTCACGGAAGTTTTCAGAGATATAAACAGCGACTTCCCGAATTGCGTTTTCGACTGATACAAATGTTTCGTGACGAGAGAATGTCCACTTTTTACGTTCTGCCTTGCTTACACCAATCGTAGAAGGCTCATCACAGGGGTATATCGTGATGTCAGAATACAATAGTTCAAGTGTGTCCGACTCTGCATCACACCTTCGAAAATGTCGTTGCGGTTCGAAGGTGGAACTCTTTATGATAAACTCATAAACCTCATAGTCGGTCGTGTCAATCTCAATTAGGTGGTTATGGATGAGGGTGTTCGTATCGACCTCTTCAGTGCTAACTGATCCGTCGTAATGAAGAGAGTGCATGGTAATGTTCTCTACCACCTTGCAATCTGGACGTATTCGTAAATACCGGATGATCGGCACACGAACGGCTTGGTAGATATCCAACTTTTCATTCACGCGGCGAGCGAAGAAACTGGTGCCAGAGGGGTCTCTAGTGAACCAGACCTCATCATCGATTGTGTTAAAACCTCGACCCAAATTCTTTGGTGTACTCCATTCTAACCATGAATCCTTTCGCAAGCGTATTGAATAGTAGACATCCATACCCCCATACCCAGGCAGACCATTGGAGGAAAAGTACATTGTATCTCCATCTGCCGAAAATGATGGCGTTCTCTCCGCAAAAGGCGTGTTCACTCCACTACCAAGGATATAGTGCAATCCTTCATTATTATCTAGGAGAGGAAAGACATAGATATTCGTGTTACCCCAATTGTGCAAGCGCGACCGATCTCGAAGTGGAGGCTTACCCTCGTAATCGTACATAACGTTTGGCCGATCTGAAACAAAGAACAGTGCACTGCCATCCGGAGTTACCACAGCGTCAGTATCGAAATCTCCTCCCGATATCGGCCAGTTCATCCTTCTAGGGAATTCCAATGCCTGACCTTTGTTCAACCTTGCGATATAGATATCACCTTGATTGTCGACTATTGAAGATGCCCATGTACCTGCCGAATAACGGCTATGCATAGCACTGGTATGGTCCCGAATCAATGGTGTCAAAATCGGTGGTGCGTCAAAGGGTTGATAATCAGTTATTGGATCGAAAATGTAGGGTATAGTGTTCGTTTGAACTGCGTCTGAAGGGTAGCTTGGCGATAGCGTACGTTGTCCAAGGATCTTTGAGTTGGCTAGGTAATATTGTCCATACAACAACACTGAACTATCCTTGCTGTTGTATGAAAGGGTTGATGTCTCGTGGCAATCATTAATGGGGCGACCAACATTGCGGGCAATCCAGCCGGCGTCTCTCAAATGAGCAACAAAAACATCCGATGTGCCGCACATTGTGCTAGCATGTCGACTGCGAGTAAAAAACATCGTCGAATCGTTCGTAAAGACCGGTCCATATTCATCACCGGTGGTGTTAATATCACCCGTTACCGGAAATGAGTTCCACGTAGCGCAAGGTGCAAACCACAATTTCACCTGTTCATTTGCCTCTCCGTAGCTAAGACGGTTGGTTTCTATTGCATGCAGATAATCACTCTTGACATGGTGCCGTAGTGATGAATCATTCCCAATCGGTGCGACTCCGTTACGCTCGTGATAAAGAGCATAAGCCTGATCAATATCTATTTGTTTCCTTCGGTGGCTTTGAACCGAGTTACTACAGCTTTGTGCGACAAAGAAAGTAGCAATGATAGCCGTGGTGTAGGTGAGTGCGTATTTCTTCAAGGCGCGAGTTCTAAAATGTAGTGCGACACGTGCCTCCACAACACTCGGTATCACGGAGACCATACATCACCAAACTACAACACCAAGCCCCCTTGCTATGTTTGACAATAGATGTATGTTTGAACACATAACAGTAATGTGTTTTAACACAGGTACACACACAGGGAGTTTCCGATGTCCAGCAAAAAGATCATTGCCGTTGTAGGTGCAACGGGTGCACAAGGGGGCGGATTGGTCCGCGCCATTCTTTCCGATTCAAACAGCGAGTTTGCCGTGCGTGCTATTACGCGCGATGTGAACTCCGATAAGGCAAAGGCTCTTGCAGCTCTTGGAGTAGAGGTAGTTGCAGCCGATGTGGACAGTCAAGACAGTCTTGCCGAAGCTCTTAAGGGGGCGTATGGTGCATTTTTTGTGACGTTCTTCTGGGACCACTTCTCGCCCGACAAAGAAAAGCAACACGCTCGCAACATGGCCAATGCAGCCAAGGCAGCCGGTGTGCAGCATATTATCTGGTCGTCGCTGGAAGACACTCGCAAGTGGATCCCACTCTCCGACGATCGTATGCCAACATTGCAAGGCAACTACAAGGTGCCACACTTCGATGCAAAGGGAGAAGCCAATGCCTACTTCGCTGAAGCCGGCGTACCAACAACCATCCTGAACACCTCGTTCTATTGGGAGAACTTCATTTACTTCGGCGCAGGTCCGGCACGTGGTGAAGATGGAACGCTTGCCCTTACCATGGCCATGGCCAACAAAAAACTTCCGGGCATCGCCGTCAAGGACATTGGCAAGACTGCCTATAACATCTTCAAAGATCCGTCATACATCGGCAAGACCGTGAGCATTGCCGGAGAACATCTCACCGGCGAAGAAATGGCAAAGGGGCTCAGCACAGCGCTCGGTGAAAACGTTGTCTACAACGCCGTGCCCGCATCAGTATTCCGCAGCTTTGGTTTTCCGGGAGCCGATGACATGGGCAACATGTATCAGTTCAAAGCAGAATTTAATGACGACTACGTGGGTGCCCGCAACCTCGATGTTGTGCGTGCTCTCAATCCCGAACTTCAGTCGTTTGCGGAATGGCTGGAAGAAAACAAAACGAAGATCCCTGTATGACAATTATGACGTTATGACACTATGACGTTTATGACGGCTATAACAATTATGACGGTATGACGGTTATGACGGTATTACTTTCGGGTACGTCATATCGTCATACCGTCATATCGTCATAAGGCTGCTTGAAGCCAGTAGGTTTGCATCCTACCTTTTCCTTTGACGTCGATCTCAATCTCAATGGCGGCCTGTGCTGCACGAACCGCTGTGTTCGCTGTTCTCTGTTCTGTGTTCGCTGTTCTCTGTTCTGTATTCGCTGTTTGAAATGCTATTTTACGACTGACACCAACATCCCCCTGGCCCCTTTCCATGAGAAGTATAGAGGAGATAGATGCAGACGTAGCTGTAGCTCTAGCGTTACAGGATACCGCGGCATTGGAGGCCTTGGCGAATGAACTAGATGGTCATGATCATGCGCTCCACGAAGCTAGGATCATAAACCTGCGTGCTACGGTATGTCGGTTCCGGGGACAGTATCAAGAATCCATTTCCTTGAATATGAAAGCGCTGCGGATCCATGAAGAGACCGGAAACATCAAACGAATCGCGATCACGCTCGGCAACGTAAGCAATGCCTACGACGATTATGGAGATCATGTCAAGAGTCTGGAGTATAAGCAACGGGCGTTGGATATCATGCTCCAACACGGCATGATGATCGATGCCGCTCGCGTCTACGTCACCTTAGGAACAACACACCGAGAAATGGGTAACAACGAGTCTGCACTTGATTCCCTTAACCGTGGATTGATGATTTATGAAACAGCGAAGGATATTGTCGGTATATCTGGAGTTGCAACGGCGGCTGGTAACATAGCCAACCTGTTTCATTCCGTCGATGACCAATCAACAGCATTAGAGTACTATTTCAGGTCGTTGGAACTGTACGAAGAGATCGGATCCATAGCAGAGTGCGGACGCACCACAGGTAACATTGGTCATGTATATGCCGCCATCGGCGATGCAGAGACAGCGATCGAAAAGATGCAGTTTGCCCTTGATACTGCCCGGAAACTCGGTGACGACAGGTTGCAGATTCACTGGCTAGAAGCGATCGGTGTTGTGCGGTGGCAACAAAGTCAGTACAAAGAAGCCATCTCCTGTTTCCATGCTGCACTCTCACTGTACGAGCAGCTGGAACACCTACAAGCGCCAGTGAATCTCCTGGTTAACATTGTGAAGGCAACGATCGATGCAGGCGACGTAGATGAAGCACGTAGGTTGCTCTCGACTATCAATGCAGATTCCATCAAGGTTCCTCATACACGTACGTTCTACCTGATCACCCGTGCCGAACTTCAGATGCTGGATCAGGATCTTGAAGGGGCGAAGTTGTCGTTGGAAGAAGGCCGCTCCATAGCACTGAGAACAGCAAGCAAGAAGAATGAACTGCAAGCACTCAAGGGGTTACGAGACCTTGCTTTACAGCAACGAGATCTTGATGCCTACGTTCGGTTCAATGAAGAACATCAGAAGCTTGTAAAGGAGATGCAAACTGGAGATTCCGGACGTCGATTGGCATTGCACGAACAAAAGCGCGCTCTCGACGTGGAACGTCACCAACGCGAACGCGAACGGGCTATCCTTCATTCCACTCTTCCACAACATATCGCCGATCGGGTGGTAAGGGGCGAAACTGTCAACGATCATTACGACAACGCTGCCGTGATCTTCCTCGACATCGTTGGATTTACCGCGATCTCTGAAATGATCTCGTCCGAACATGTAGTCAAACTCCTTGACCAATTCTTCACGACGCTCGATAACGTTTGCGAGCACCACAATGTGATGAAGATCAAGACGATAGGAGACTCATACATGGCAGTAGCATTCAGCGAACAGCCGAATAGCCTAGTGTCCGAACAACCGATTTCAAGCCCTGCTGAACGAGCAGCAAGTGCAGCTCTCGACATGCTCCATGCTGTTTCACACATCGTTCTCCCTACAAGTTCCACTCTTCAGGTAAGAATAGGACTTCATAGTGGCCCAGTGACCGCTGGTGTGATCGGAACACAGCGGATGCAATACGATGTATGGGGCGACACCGTGAACGTGGCCAGCCGCCTGGAGGGCACCGCAGCTCCCGGAACGATCCATATCTCCGAAGCATTCGCTAAGGACCTAACTCCCCTTGATCTGGAGAGGGGCGGCGCTGAAGCCGCTGGCATAAGGTATCGCGGGGAAGTGGAGATCAAGGGCAAAGGCGTTATGTCCACCTATTGGCTAGAGCGTACCTGAGCGCCGGTTCGTTCATCAACGGAATAGTTTCACTTGGCAAGGGCAGTATCGATGGTCAACACTTGTTCTTGGAACACGTGTATGTTCATGATTCACGCATCTCCAGCCAATAGGTCTGCATCATACCTTTGCCTTTAACATCAACCGTACCCCGGGGAATAACCGTATAGCTCCCCCTCTCTAGCGAAGCGTGAGAGAGGGGGACGGGGGGTGAGTTCTTGTGTTCATGAAGCGCATTTGCAAGCGCCTCAGAGATCTGGATGCGTCCGGGTTCAGAAGAGCTTTCCATTCTACTGGCAACATTTACAGTATCGCCCCACACATCGTATTGCATACGCTCAGTCCCTAGCACACCCGCAACCACCGGACCGCAATGGATTCCGATGCGGAATAT
>DATGWS010000155.1:0-2207 GCA_035299365.1 Candidatus Didemnitutus sp. | reverse complement strand
GTCTCATCTCAATCCACTGCCTACAGCATCGTTGGACATCACAACGGATCTCCAAACCAGACCGTGGCGTGGTGTGAGTATAAGTGCACGGCTCCGATATGAACGTTCTGCCGATGCGATTTCCATTGATGACGTGCGCCGCATGGATGTGTCATCATTTTTGATGGGCCGCATCGATGTAGATGTACCGCTAGCTCGTGCTGTTCAAGGACGTTTTCGTTGCGATCTGCGAAACGTCTCGTGGAGAAGTCTTCCGGTAGCGGACCACGGTACACTCCTTTTTCTTGACGTACGGTGGCTTCTTCAACCGGACATTACGATACGAGGACGTTGGACACAATTCTCCTCTACATCGGGGTCAATAGCACCACGAATGTTGGACGCCACGGTCGTTGGTGCATTTCGAACAGTAGTTGCGAATGGAAAGGGGGCTCGGTGGACCATCGCAGTTCGGTGGCAGATAGCACCGTGGATCGCTGTTTCTGGCGTATACCACGATGATCGTAGAGTGGTGGACGGAGCGGCCCGTACCGACAGATCAGCGTTGTTTCAAATCGATCTTCGGTTGCGTGCCGTTGGTAGGCGAGAGTTCATCGCGATCGATGATGAGTCTGGCACCAGGCTGGAATGAAATGTAGTACCACATCCATTCTACCATCACCTTAAGTCGATTGCGAAAACTAATGAGCTGCATCACGTGGATCACCGCCCACATAAGCCAGGCGATCAGTCCGGATGAGCGAATTCCAAAAACGTGGGCAACAGCCTTTGCCCGTCCGATCGTGGCCATCGTTCCATAGTCGCGGTATTTGAAAGGGGCTCTCCCTTCTCGGCTACCGTCCTTCTTTATCAGCTTTGCAACATATGCACCTTGTTGCATAGCTACTTGTGCAACTCCAGGTAGAGCACCTTGCGGTGTTTCGAAGTGTGCTCCGTCTCCTATCACAAACACGTCTGACAGAAGTGGAACGCTACAATCTGGATGTACAACAACGCGACCCGATCGGTCGAGTTCAACATCTAACGTTTCAAGTAGTTGCGAAGCCTTATTTCCGGCAGCCCAGATAACGTTTCTGCTTGCGATAAACTCATTCGCAACCATTACGCCATGTGCATTGACGTCTGAGACTGCGGCATTACACATCACCTCTACACCTAGACGCTGCAGCATGGTTACGGCATTACGCGAGTGAGATTCGCTGAATGACGATAGAATGCGACTCCCTCCCTCGACCAATATCACGCGCACATCGCTACGCTTGAGTCGCGGAAAGTCTGGAAGCATCGTTCGAAGTGAGATCTCGGCAATCGCTCCGGCTAGCTCTACGCCGGTTGGACCGCCCCCTACAACTACGAAGGTGAGCATTGTTCTTGCAAGAACTGTTGCGGCATGATGTTCTGCTTCTTCGAACGTGCGAAGGATACGTTCCCGTATCAACAGCGCATCCGAGAGATCCTTGAGTCCGGGAGCGTTCTCTTCCCATTCCTCATGGCCGAAGTATGAGTGTCGCGCCCCCGGTGCAAGGATCAATGAATCGTACTGATACGCACCATCCGTGGTTATCACTTCCTTACGCTGAGTATCAATGGTTGTAACCGTTGTCATCACCACGTGGAGATTCCGCGCAGATCGAAGTATGCTTCTGATAGGCTGCGCAACATCGCCGGGTGAAAGTGCGGCGGTAGCTACTTGATACAAGAGTGGTTGAAACAGATGATGATTGGTACGATCGATGAGCGTAACATCAACATCACTGTTCATTAGGGTCTTTGCAGCTGTGAGTCCGCCAAACCCGCCACCTACGATCACCACCCGTCTTCGTCCACCTGTAGGCATGTTGTTCTACCGTCGGATAAGGACCGAATACGCATCGGCCTCGTGAAGAAAATGTTTAGCAATGTTGAGTGAAAGGGGCTCATCATACTCCATGCGCTCGGGGTGCCATTGCACGGCAAGTAGGAAGGGCTTTCCGCCCATGGTTGCATCGCCCCATTCAAAGGCTTCAACTACTCCATCAGAAGAAAGAGCAGACGGGGTGAAGACTGCAGCTAGCTTCTCCACTGATTGGTGATGTGCGGAATTCACGTTTGCATCGAGCACACCGGCTATGCGCCTGATGATGGAACCTGGCTCAACATGGACGCTATGAGTTGCATCTTTACCATCGAGCTGACGATGCTCTACATCGCTCGGCCTGCTACGTGGA
>DATGWS010000154.1:0-4530 GCA_035299365.1 Candidatus Didemnitutus sp. | reverse complement strand
GGCTTGGATCTCTACGTCAGCCGTAGATGCGACGGTAATTGGTCGGCAGTAGAGAGTTGTGGACCACTGATCAACACGCCGGCCTTTGAAGGGGCTCCATGGCTCGCACCGGATGGAGAGACATTGTATTTCGCTTCGAGTGGACGGGATGACAGGCGTGGCAAGTCCGACATCTACATGACTCGGCGACTTGGTCCTTCTTGGACGTCATGGTCTACGCCACGTAATCTAGGTTCATGCATAAACACGATTGAAGATGAAACGGCATTCTCTCTATTCGGTAGAGGAGACAGTGCATTGATTCATTCCTGGGATGCAGAATCGGGACGCCCTGGGATCTATATCGTGGAACTGTCGGAAGACATACGCCCCCTTCCATCTTGTTCTTTCACTGGAACTGTGGTCGATGCCGTTACCAACCAATCATTGCCTACGGCCACATTGAGCATTGAAGACACATCATCTCCTTGTGTACCATTCTTTGTGCCGTTAGACACGGCAAAGAACACTTTTACGATCTCCCTACCGGCGCAACATCACTATCGCATTAAAACGAAGGTGCCGCATTATGTTCCTCACCACCAAGGCATTGGTGTGCGGACGTTGGATAGTACAATGCCGTTGAGAGTTACAACGAAGATGTTTGACACACGGCGTCCACTAGCGTCGATCTATTTTGATCGAGGTGTTGCTCAGCTGAGTGATGACAACATTGCACTTTTGACGGATCTTGTGAAGCGCTACGACATACGTCAGATTGCTTTTGACGTGGTGGGATATACGGACGTTATTGGTACGAAACCATTAAATGCAACTCTCTCTGAACTACGAGCAGAAGCCGTTGCCGCGCACCTCGTATTGCTTGGCCTTCGCCAAGACAGAGTGCACGCAATTGGCCGCGGGATAGAGAATCCCGGTACGTTACTTGGTTTGAAAGAGAACCCACAAAGCAGAAGAGTAGACATCTTCCCTACCGAAAAGCTAGGGCGTTGATAGGTGTACCATCGTTGTAACCTGACCCTCTTCCGGCCTCTCCTCCATGATCTTCAACGTCCACATCCGATGTGCGTGCAGATAGAGTGAAACTGCGTTTTCAGCAAGCCACTCGAATCCTTCATCGTGATGCGGAGATCTCCATAAGATCTCATCATGGGCAATCAGACATGCGCGTTCAAAACCATCTTGACCGATTACCTGCACGATCACTTCTTCCATTTCGGCAGGACGTCGCTCAAATCGAATGGTAATACGCTGCCATGTTTCATGGCTTTCAAGCATTGCATCGCGTACGAGTGCACGCGAGCGATGCATTGATGTGGTCCCGAAGACCACTGGAACTCGAATTGGTTCACTTGTCATAACTACCTCCCCGAGAGGGCGTGACAGATCCACCGGCGGGTGGACACCACATGCGGCGAAAATCGCAGCTACATGACCACGAAAGATAGCATCAAATTCGGCTTTATGGGGCGCTAAATGTCTGTCATCGTACCACCAGAACCAATCCGAGGCCTCAATCGTCTCCATTTCCTCAGAAACCTGGTCAGAATCACGTCCAGCGGCCTCCAGAGCAGCCTTACAATCGCGCAGGAGGGACCATGCCAGGTTCTTCACCGGCGATCCGATCCAGATATCGAAGGTGCCGTTGATCCACGAACCGGCTGTAAAGTGATGCAAACGTCTGCGTCCGGGTGACTCCGAAGCTTGTGCACAGGTTAACGATGTAAATCTGTCCGGGTCCGAACACCTCTTCATCAGAGCATTGAGAAAAGGCTCTCCGTTCTTCTCATAGAACTCCCAACAATTCTCTCCGTCGAGAATGATGGGCACAACTGCAGAGGTCAATGATAACTCACCATGTTGTGCAATGATCAATCGTTTACGGTCCTCAAGTCTCCGTACAAAGTCATCTGCAGCTGCCTCAGGCTCCCAACGTGCATATTCAAAACCTATGGCATCGCTCAAAGCATGGTCGCGAAACAATACCGTGATTGGTCCATGTGCCGTTTCAACAACATGAGGGAAGTACTTTTCCGTTAGACTCCATTGTTCTCCCAACGACTTCTGCAGAACATCTTCATCGGTAGCAGTCCATACAACGCCGTGTTCGGCTAGTAGATCAAGTGCAGACAAGGATAAACTTCCTTCTGCCGGCCACATGCCCTGAGGTCGGTGACCACTGCGAGTCTTCCAATCATCCAGTGCCCTACGTATATGCCGTCGAGCATGATCTGGAGCACGGTATGCGGGCGATGGAAGTTCAACCGTAGGCATACTCTCGTGTGCTACATCACTGTCTATCACCAACGGAAGTATCGGATGGTGATACGGTGTGATACTTATCTCAAAAAGACCCTCGCGTTCGTACTGAAGAAGCGTAGGAACAACATCCCTTATCACCTCGTGATGAAGCATGATCAATGCGCGTTTCTGCTCCTCGTTAAAATTTCTTCCTTGGAGAAAAAGTTCTGTAGCGAGGGCAGAGCCACGTCGGGTTACCGGACCAAGCCATGCGAGGTTGACCAAGACCTGAACGTCTCGCCACATTTGTTCGTCGAACTGTTCCGTGGCATTCGTCGATAGTGCATCAAAGAGCTCATCATACCGAGGTAAGGGGCGTACCATTGTATCTCGCTGAACCGTTGTTGCCCATCGTGCAAGAGCAGCCTTCTGTGATTCTTGGAGGTCCACGGCCGGGATCATGGTGAGGCGTTCAAGCTCGTCTGTTCTGCCCCCTTCATATTCATCGAGCTGCATGAGCATCGAGGGAACAAGGTTGAAGGTGTGTCGGACCGGAAAACGCCCGAGAATATCACAGAGGTCTCGGTAATCCTTTGTTGCATGTAAGCGTACCCAAGGCAAAAAGAATCCGTCGGCAGTTCGATAGTCGGGCTGGTGCTGATGCCACAGAAAACAGATCCGAAGGGGTAAGGATCGTTCCATTAGAATGCCTTTCTCACGGCAAACCGGAGAATGTGATCATGAGAGTCAAACGGTTGGTTTGAATACGACCGAGACTGTTGAACCATATAGTGGATCTCACCACTCCAAAGGTCGGTAATCCTGTATCCGAGGCCGCCATGGAATCGAACTCGCGAGTTGTAGTATTCTTTTGGGGCAGGATCGAAGTTTTGGAAGAATTCCATCTCTACGATACCATACAACGACTCTGGAGCGATCCGTTCATCAGTGATGGCAACACGTGTACCTATACGAAGTCTCAGGCGATATTGATCCTCCCACGTCTGAGAATCAACGTAATAGATGTTTCGAAACTCTTGTCGAAGCATCAGATATGGTTCCAAACGATTCACCACGTCCGTATAACGCAATGCTATATACGGACGTATTTCCATGATATTCGAAATATCCGGCTGATCGGCATACTCCGTGAAAAGAGCGGCCTCGGCGAGGAGCCACGGTACGATCGTGTATGACACTGTTGGACATACAGAAACGCTGGTGTATTCGCGTGAACCACTTACAAAGTACTCTGCAAAAAGTACGCTTCCTGCCCAACGATCCGCAATGTTCGTGGCCACGGTCTCTTCTACCCACACTTGAAACGTGGACGGTTCCTGCGATCGCATTGAAGAGAAGGCAGAAACAAAGACGAGCAAAAGAACATGTCGTGGCAGATGCCGCATTGTCAGCATCTGCAAATTTAGCTCTTTGACGTTAGGCGAACCGTGACCGTTGTTTCAACGCCACACGTACAAGGAGCAACATCACCGGTACTTCGATGAGGGGGCCGATCACTGCCGCAAAGGCTTGACCGGAACTGAGACCAAATACAGCGATAGCCACGGCAATGGCTAGTTCAAAGTTGTTCGATGCAGCGGTAAAAGACAACGTTGTGGTGCGTTCATAGTCGGTACCCATTGCTCTACTCAGCACCCAGCTTACTGCGAACATCACAATGAAATAGATCGTAAGCGGTATGGCAACGCGCACCACATCCAGTGGAACGGCTACGATACTTGTTGCCTTGAGGCTGAACATGATCATGATTGTTGACACAAGCGCCAACAGGGTGAGTCGGCCAATGCGTGGGATAAATACCGAGTTGTACCACACATCGCCCTTCACCCTTCGCAAGATCACACGAGTAAGGAACCCTCCGGCGAGTGGAACGCCGAGATAGATGAGGACGCTTTCTGCGATCTGACCCATGGATACGTTCACAGAAGCCCCCTCCAATCCTAGCATGGGCGGGAGCCACGTGAGGAAGAACCACGCGTATACACTGTAGAACAAGACTTGGAAAATGCTGTTAAAAGCAACGAGTCCGGCGGCATACTCTCTGTTTCCGCAGGCTAGATCATTCCACACGATCACCATGGCTATACATCGTGCAAGACCGATCATGATCAGGCCCTGAATGTACTCGGGCTTGTCCGGCAAAAAGGTCACGGCCAGAATGAACATCAAGACGGGTCCAATCAACCAGTTCTGGATCAAGGAGAGAACCAGGACCTTTGTATCTCGAAACGCTTCGCCCAAAAGTTCATACCGTACCTTGGCAAGGGG
>DATGWS010000153.1:0-3435 GCA_035299365.1 Candidatus Didemnitutus sp. | reverse complement strand
GATATTCATCGAATTTCGCCCATAGGTTAAAATTGGTATCTTGCCCGATTCGTACAAAGATAGAGCCACATCCCACTGTGGCGTCTGACTCACCACCGGAGCCGTTGCATGCACGTCCTGTTCCTCGCCATCGTTGCACTTGTTGCTACTACTACCGTCTCGGCTCAATTTTGGCAAAACACAGACGGTCCTCCATCGGCATCCACGTGCATGGTAACCAACTCCAAGGGCCATGTGATCGTCGGCACGCCATTCAGTAAGGTGTACCGCACAACCGATCGTGGAAATACGTGGGTTGCATTCGATAGCGGTATCGATGATGGTGGCCCAAACTGGTTTCCGATAAACCAGATCAGCGTAGCAGCCAATGACGTCCTCTATGCAGCCGTCAATGGACTTGGTGTTCTCAGATCTACAAACGATGGCGAATCGTGGACAAAGATTGATATCGGGATTACGATCGCTCCGAGTTCACGGGTCAGCATCAGTACAAAATCGCCAGCCGGTGAGCCAACACAGATCATGGTTGGGTACGACGCTGGAGCGAGTTCTCTGAAGATTCAATTCTCGTCTGATGGTGGGGCAACATTTGCCAATCTTCCGATGACCGGTGTTGCCACTGCAACGTCGTCCCTATTTGAAGTATTCCTTTCGCCCAATTCAACCAAGAAGTTCATTTCTGTTGCCTATAACAAGGGCCTCTATCGGCTAAAGCCAGGCGAAACAAGTTGGATTCGTATTGATGATGGTAGTGGATCAACGACAGAAAGTGACGATTTATATACGACCATGACGTACGATAAATTTGGTCATTTGTACGTAGGACGCAATGCACTGCCGGGTTCAACACAATCGACCAACGCAGTTGTAATGAAGTCCGTTGATGATGGAGAGAAGTGGGATTACCTTCTCAATGGCTGGGATAAGTCGGATGTAACCAACAATCGCATCTCTGCCATTTCATTCGGTTCTAATGGTGACATGTGGGTGACAACGGAGAAGAATTCCGGGCCGTTCAAAGGCACCAACTACGGTGAGGTCTTTACGATCGTGAAAGACGGCCTAGCCGGAGACGGAGCTTGTTCAGGTGTTGTTGTGACCAAGGATAACCACGTCTTCATTGCCCCTACGGGTGATCCCGTTCACAGGCATCTTGATCCGGCGAATTCTGTGGAGGAGTCTATTCCGTTCACAGTCCGCACAGGCATCATGCCAAATCCAGCAAATGATCGCGTAAGTGTAACGGTTGAGACAGACGTGCCATCAAATGTGGTTGTTGACCTACTCAATGTTGCCGGTGAGCGCGTGATTGACGGTCATGCCACCTTCGTTACACCGGGTGCTTTACAGCGCATCTCACTCGTCACCCAGGGCATTCCACAGGGTGTCTACACGCTGCGTGCCGTTGCTAACGGTAACGTAACGATGCAGACCGTGGTTATCGCCCGGTAAGCTTAGCGCTTAGGCGCATCTTGGATCTTTGTCACCCACCACAAGCCCTGTTTGCGGAGCGTGGAGAACTGCATGGTCCGCACATAGTCCAACGTGATACGCACGCTGTGTGTGCTATCACTCAGTGTGTCCACTGTAGTTTCTGAGATCGGCTTTTGAGCCATGATGGTTTTCCATCGCTGCAGATCGTCGGAAAGCTCAAACTTCTCTACGGCCAGAAGAGGACGTCCGTTCGTGTTAAGCATCAGTTCCGTTGCAGCAGTTGTATTGCCACTATCAACTTCTGCCTTGAACAAATGAACCACGCCGGGAGCTGTGCGTTGACTTCGTTCGATCTGCTGTGGTTTCCGAGAGCCCCCTCCAACAACAAAGAGCTCGCAGCCGGCCAATGCGAGTGATGTAACAAGGCCTATCGTGAGAGCAATAGTTCTGTTCATTGAAGTAGCCACGTAAAACTCTCGTTGAGGACAGTTACAAATCCATGGGTGATGCGATCCACGGGATGGGTCATACCAAAGGTATGTGTTGTATTGGGAATGGTATGCAATGATGACGTTGTACCGGTGCGAGCTCTAAGCGCAACAATCTCCGTCAACGGGACGGTGAGATCGTTCACGGCATGGAAGAATGCAAGGCGGTCTCCACAAATGGAAGCTGCCGTATCGAGTGAGAGCCGATCTGCGTTGGCTTCGATGTCTTCTACAAAGGACGCATTCATCTGCACGATCTGCTTGGTGCGCTCATTGGTGAATGACAACGCACCCTTTGACAGCCACTCCGTTCGCTGACGATCCGTCCAGCGAATCCAGGTTCCAACAGAGTTGTAGACAGCAGTTTTCACGATTGGAATACGGTTGGCTTCAATCAGTTCTCGTGATACAACCTGGGCAATGCCGCCACCACGTGAATGTCCCAAGAGATAGATCTGGCCGTTCCACCGATCACGAAGTGACGCAAACTGAGCGTCCGTCTGCACAAGACCGATCAGATCATGCACGTCTTCAACCTCCTGCGAGATCGTGTTTGATGCAAAAGCATCAAGGTCTTGTACCAGCCACGACGTTCCGTTCATGCCGTTTCCCGAGAAGCAGAACCGAACAGCGATCATGCCATTCGCTGCGGCATGTTGGGCGATCCAGGGCAGAAAGCTGTAGTTCCGAAACCCCTTGAATCCATGGAGAATCAATATCAGCGGACAGCCGATAGTGTTCTCTGGAAATGTTGTAGTAATGTGAAGGGGCTTGCCGTGGCGATTGGGCAGAGCGCACGTAACCTCAGGGTAGAAGCTCATATATCTCGCCCCTCTAGCAGATCGGGTCTGCGTTCTCGTGTCTTTGCTAGCGACTGTTCATTTCGCCATACACGGATCAGCTTATGGTTGCCGCTGGTGAGCACGTCGGGCACGATCATTCCGCGGAAGTCGGCCGGCTTTGTGTAGAGTGGAGCATCGAGAAGCCCATCCATGAATGAGTCATCGAGTACACTTTCAGCATCTCCAACAACGCCAGGTATAAGTCGCACGATGGCGTCTGTGAGTACTGCCGCTGCGATCTCGCCACCCGTGAGCACATAGTCACCTACGGAGATCTCACGCGTTACGAGCACATCACGAATACGCTGATCGATTCCTTTGTAATGCCCGCACAGCAGGATCAGAGAGCCCTTCAGCGAAAGTTCGTTGCACGTGTCTTGCGTAAGCACTCTACCGTCAGGACAGAGGTAGATCACATCGTCGTAATGACGCTGAGCCAAGAGGCCTTCGATGCATGCAAAGACCGGCTCACATTGGATCACCATGCCGGCACCTCCGCCATAGGGGGAGTCGTCTATGTGCTTGTAGCGATCCGTTGCATAGTCGTGGAGATTATGCAAATGGATCTCAACGAGCCCCTTTTCTTGACCTCTGCCAATGATCGACGTAGATACGAATGATTCGAGAATCTGCGGAACCACACAGACAATATCTATACGGAGTTTGGGTTC